>CAZHTZ010000177.1:0-7377 GCA_964535455.1 uncultured Caldilineales bacterium | reverse complement strand
GGTCTCCTCGCCCTGGGAGGTGCAGAGGCGAGAAACGAGAGGCGTGAAGTCCGGCGGCGGCTCGACGGAACAGGAAACACGCACCACGAAAAACGTCTCACAGTCGCCCCAGCAGCGACTATTTTACTACGACCCGCCATGGGCATGATAACCTGCGGTCAGCGACACGAGCACCTTCGGCGCGGATCTGTCAGCCAGAATGAAAGGACACAGCAGATGGTTGTCACCACTGTTGGTGGCCCGCCGCGAATATGGCAAAATGCCTATGCGAGATCCCTACGCAACGTGAAGCAGCGTGATGAAAATAACCGTAGAAATCCCTGACGACCTCTTTAATCAGGCCAAAGCCAGAGCGTCCCTGGAAGGAATCCGCTTGCACGATCTGGTGGTCTGTGGACTGCAGTTGGCGCTCGAAAAGCCACCTGATGCAGCGCGTAGGAGTCGCACCACCTTTCCTCTTGTGAAGACCACAGATGGGTCGCGTCAAATCACCGACGCCGAGGTCGCCGAAGCATTGGCAAACATGGACACCGAGGAGGCGCAGCGCTAGGCCAGCTGTGTGCGGCACTTGTCTATTGGCCGACGCTATAGGCGTAACCCGAGCTTTGGCAGGATGCCTATCTGGCGGCCTTCGCGATCACTGCGGGCCTGCAGTTGGCAACCTTTGATCAGGGCTTTCGGCAGTTCGCCGGGCTGGAATTGACTCTGCTGGGAGTCTAATCCGTCTGCTTAACACTAAAACAACGCCAACTGCCCCACGTCATTCCGGCGTTCCGGCGGCGATGCTTCGCCCGGCCAGGGCGGCAGGTCACCGGCGTACAGGCGCTCGCTCAATAGACGGTGAAATTCACGGCCCAACTGCGGGGTGTAGAGGTCGTAGGGACTGTGCATGAACACGTAGGGCGTGCGGCCGGCGGCGATCCATCCATAGTAACCCGTGATGCCCATCATCCGCCCACGCTACGAAGCAGCCGGGATGATCTTGCGGCTGCCGTACATGCGCTCATAGTACTCGCGGAACTCACCCGACTTGATGGGTCGCCACCACCACTCGTTGGCGACGTACCAGCGCACGGTCTGGCGGATGGCAGCTTCGGGGTCGTGCCGTGGTTCCCACCCCAGGCCGCGAACCTTGCTGATGTTGAGCGAGTAACGACGATCGTGACCGGGACGGTCCTCGACATGCTGGATCAGGCTGCGGGATGCGCCCAGCTCGTCCAGCAGAATCTCCACCATGTGCAGGTTCTCCATCTCCTGTCCGGTGCCGACGTTGTAGATTTCGCCCGGCTCACCGCGGTGCAAGACAACGTCGATGGCCTCACAGTGGTCGCCCACCCACTGGTAATCGCGCATCTGGCGACCATCGCCGTACACCGGTAAGTGCTTGTCCTCGAGGGCGTTGGTGACAAACAGCGGTACGACCTTCTCGGGATACTGAAAGGGGCCGATGATGTTGGAGCCTCGTGTGATCGTTACCCGCAAGTTGTAAGTGACGCGGTAGGCCAGGACCATGAGGTCGCCGCTGGTCTTGCGGACCGCATAGGGGCTGCGTGGAGCTACCGGGTCCGTCTCGACCGATGAGTGCCCCGCCGGGATGTGTCCGTAGACCTCGTCCGTGCTGATCTGGTGATAGCGTTCCAACCCGAACTTGCGCGCCGCTTCCAGCAGCACGTAGGTGCCGTAGACGTCAGTCTGGATGAAGGCATCGGGGTTGAGGATGGAACGATCTACATGGGTTTCGGCGGCGAAGTTGACGATGGTGTCGATGTCGTACGCCTGGATGACGCGCTCCACCTCGATCCGATCCGTGATATCCCCGCGCACAAAGCTGCAACAGGGGCTGTCGCTGACATCGGCCAGATTGCTCAGGTTTCCGGCATAAGTGAGCTTGTCATAGACCACCACCCGGTAATCCGCATGGGTTTCCAAGACATGATGGACGTAATTCGAGCCGATAAAACCAGCGCCACCTGTCACAAGTAAGTTCTTCATCACATCAGTCCTTCAAAGAAGAGGGCAGCTTGGGGATTGCTTCGGCGCAGAGCCTCGCCATGACACAAGCCTCAGGCGACGCTCATCACGTATCGAGCAGGTCGAAACTACGACTCAGGGTCAGACAGGGCAGCCTGTGGAACAGCCCCGCCAGGTCTTCATCGCCGGGCGACAACTGCCGCACGTGACGCTCGCGCTCGTCAGGTGCCGCTGCGGCCACCAGAAAGACGATGGCCGCTCGCTCGTAGAGCAGGTTGCCGGCAGCGGCGATCTCCGAACGAGCCATTTCCAGACGCCGCTGCATGGCCGGCACCACGACCTTGCCGAAGTGGTGGCCGAAGGCATCACCGCTGTCATGAACATGCCCGGCGGCGTAGTAGGCGGGGCAGAACTGCTGCGCCCAGAAGCGCTCGGCGCTGCGAAAGGCCGGGGAAAGCAGGTCGGCGTGGAGGGTGACGTCGAGGGTGGCGCCCAGGCGTTCGATGCGCAGCATGGCGCCAAGCTGCGCCGGGCGCAGGTCGAAGAAGGCGCCGGCATCGAACACCTGCCAGTGTTGGTAAGCATCGGGGAGGCGGTCGAGGCGTTCCGCCAGCAAGGCGACAGCGTCGGCCAGACGGCTGATGCGTTCGCCCTGGCGGCTGCGGGCAGGGACGCGGTAGGCGGGGACAAGGGGCTGCGCCAGAAAGGCCTGTGTCTGGCAGTGGCAAGGCCAACTGCGCTCAGGATCGGAAATGGCAGCAGCGAGGGCGGGAAGGGAAGAAGGCAAGGGTCGGCCGGCTAACTGCTATCTGCCACCTGCTACAATAGCCCCAGGCGCGAGTTGTCGCCCAGGGTGAGCTTGAGGGCGCGCGGTTTGAAGTCCGACTGGCGCAGCTCGACGTGGCGGCCTAGCAGGCTGTCGGTGATGCGCGTGTGCACATCGACGATGGCACAGTGTTCAAGCACCAGGCTGTGCTCGATCTCGGCGCTCTCGACGTGGCAGTCGTGGTAGATCGAGGTGAACGGTCCCACGTAGCTGTTGATGACGCGCGTGTTTTCGCCGATGATGGTGGGACCCCGCACCACGCTGTTGATGATCTGGGCCCCGGCCTCGATCGTGACGCGCTCATCCACTTTGGAGTCCTTGTCGACGAAGCCCAACACCTGCGGCTTCAGCTCTTCCAGCACTTTGCTATTGGCAGCCAACATGTCGATCGGCTTGCCCGTGTCAATCCACCACCCGCGATGGATGTACGGGTGTACGCGCAGCCGCTGATCGACCAGCCATTGGATGGCGTCGGTGATCTCAAGCTCGCCGCGCCACGAGGCTTTGATCTGGCGCACCGCCTCGTGAATATGGCTGTCGAACATGTAGATGCCCACCAGGGCCAGGTTGCTGCGCGGCTCGCGCGGCTTCTCCACCAAGCCTTTGATACTGCCGTCCTCGTTCAACTCGACCACGCCGTAGTGCTGCGGCTCCTCAACCGGAGTGAGGACGATCTGACAATGATAATCCGAACCTTCGAACCCCCGGATCAGGTTGCTGATACCGCCCTCGATGACGTTGTCGCCCAGGAACATCACGAAGCGGTCGTCCCCCAGGAATTCGCGGGCGATCAGCACGCAATGAGCCAGACCCAACGGCGCTTGTTGGGGAAGGTAAGTGATGGTCACGCCCCAGCGTTCGCCATGCCCTACGGCCTCTTGCACACGGCGGCCGTTCTCATCATTACCGATGATGATGCCAATGTCGTCGATGCCAGCGTCATGGATGGCTTCGATAACGCGGAAGAGCACCGGCTTGTTGGCCACGGGGATGAGCTGCTTGGCGTTGGTGTAGGTAAGCGGATAGAGCCGGGAGCCTTTCCCACCACTGAGAATGAGAGCTTTCATGAGGAACTCGCAGAGGAGAGAGCGCCTAGAAGAGGCGGCGCCCATGGGCGGCGCATTCAGGCGGCGCCTGCCGGCGGGGCCAACAGGCGGGACCGGTCACGAAAAACCGGCAGCCAGATGGTCCAGGGAGTTGTGGTCCTTGGCAGCCGGTCTACCGGTTACAGGAACGATTGTACGGCGGTGGGCGCCGCCTGGGGGCTAGTTTTGGCCGTAGACGCCGTAGGCGCTGGCGTCGACGGCAGCGTTGGTAAGCACGGCGCCGACAAGCCGGGCGTTGACCTTGGCCAGCAGGTCCTTGGCGCGCTGCGCATGGTCCCGCTTCGTATGGCCGGCGCTGATCACGAGCAGGACGCCGTCGACCTTGGCGGCGAGCAGCGCCGCGTCGGTGACGGTGATGACGGGCGGTGCATCGAGCAGCACCAGGTCGGCGTCGGCAGCGACCTGCTCCAGCAAAGCCTTCATGCGGGCTGAGGCCAGGAGGTCGGCCGGGTTGGGCGGCAGCGGTCCGCTGGTCATCACCCGCAGATTGGGAACACTCGTGGCCTGGAGCGGGAGTGTGGCCTCGGCATTGAGGATAGCGGTCGTGACGCCCACATTGTTGCTGAGTTCAAAGAACTCGTGCAGCCGTGGCCGCCGCAGGTCGCAGTCCAGCAGGACGACGCGCTTGCCCGCCTGGGCGCTGATCACACCCAGATTGGCCAACGTGGTCGATTTCCCCTCGTCGGGCGCGGCGCTCGTCACCAGCAGGGTATGGATAGGATGGTCGAGGCTGGAAAACTCCAGGTTGGTGCGCAGGCTGCGATAGGCTTCGGCCTGGGACGAGCGGGCGTCGTTGAGGGTGATGAGGTCAGGGGTCATGGTGTCAGGTTTGGGGAACGGAGCGACGTGACTGCTCTGCTTTGCGGCCCGCGCTCGTTTTGGCAGCGTCGCCAGGCGGTATGGCGCCCAGAACGCTCAAGCCCAGAGCGCGTTCGGCGTCTTCCGGTGAGCGGATCACGCCAGATTCCAGCCACTCCAGCAGGAAGACGAGCAGCGCCCCGACCAATGCCCCCAGCAGCACGCCCACCAAGGCGTTCATGCGGGAGTTGGGTCGCCACAGCGGGGCATCGCGAGCGTTATCGACGATGGTGACATCGATGCGGTCGCCCTTGTCCTGTTGCTGGTTCCAGGTATCGCGCTCTTCCACGAAGCTCTGCGCCAACGTCTGCACGATCTCGATGGCCGTCTGGGGGTCTGCATCCTTGGCCACGATCCCGATGAGGAAACGATCGGGCTCGGGGTTGGCCTCGACTTCGGCCAGCATCTCGTACGTATTCATGTCGAGCTGCGCCTTGTCGATGACCTTCTGTGCCATGCGATGGGTCAGCAGGTTGGTCTGGAAATTGCGCAGCAGATCTTTGGTCGAATTGCTCAGACCCCAGTCCGCCCGCGCCGGGACAACGCTGACGAGAATTTGGGCGCGGTAGATGGGCTTCTGCAGCTTGCTGAAGCCGAAGGCAGCCGCTCCGGCGATGACCGCGGTCAGCAGGATGATCCATCCCCGTGTGCGCAGGATGCGCAGATAGGCTTTGAGTTCCATCGTGGGAGTGTTGTTCCGAGAAACACGGCGACGAGCCAATCAGACAGGGTCGGGCCGCGTGTGTTTGCAGAAAGAAAGTCTATTGTAGCACAGAGGACAATGGCATCGGAAGCGTGTGTTTTGGGCCGGGGCCTTTATCGAGACGAGCGCGACTGTGCCAGGGTTCCGTACCGGCGGCGTTAGCGCCGCGGAATCTCGCCGACAACAGGGATGCCCAACGCTTCCAGGTGCGAACGCTCGCGCACGCGGTTGTCCAGGTACTCAAGCAGGAAGATAAGGAGAACGCCTGCCACCAGGGCCAACGCCAAACGCAGCGGCAAGTCAAGGCGTTCGCGCAGGCCGCGGCCGAGAAGCGCTGGCTGGCCGCGACTGACGACGGCCACCTCGCCGCGGTCGGCCAGAAGTCGCGGCATGAACAGGTATCCGGCGTCCTGTAATGTGGCGATGACGGCGTCGCCGATGGCATTGAGTTGGGCCGGGTCGCTGCCGTATAGGGTCAGTTGCAGGATACGGTGCAGCTTGCCGGTCTGGGCGCTGCCCTGAATGGCGCCGGGGGACACGGTGATGCCCTGGTTGGCCAACCGCCGCGAAACCTCGGCCGCAAACTCTGAGCCTTTGACGATCTCGCTGAAGTCATCGACCAGGTACTCAGACGAGAGGGCCGTGTAGTAGCCATCGTAGGTGTACTGGCCGGGGATCTGCTCAGGCTGGATGCCCACGCTCAGCGACATCCCCAAGGCATACGCCGGTGGTCGGGATTGCCACGGACGCTGGGTGACCAGGGTCAGCAGCAGGGTGAGAATCAGGATGGCAGCCAGGATCCACCAGCGACGGAGGAGGATGGCGACGTAGGAGCGCACGAGCATGGCAAGCCAGAAAGCGGACAGAAGATTAGAGGCGGCGTTGCCGCCAATGCGCGTAGTGTGGGGTATCGGCTGACTGGTGTCAAGTTGCGACGGTCCCGTTGGCCCGCACGAAAACGCCCGGCGCAGTAAGCTGGCCGGGCGTGATTAGCTGTGAAACGAAATCAGAAAGGCGTCAGGTGGAGGGATGTTCCATGTTCAGCGGCAGATCGACGGCGATGGGCGGTCGCTCGCCTTTGTGAAAGACGATCTTGGCGTTGCGCAGGACAGCGACATCAGCCGGATCGCCCTCAACCTCGGCTTCGACGAGGATGAGGTCGCCGGTGGCATAGTCGCCGCTTAGCAGGGCCTTGCTGAGCGGGCTCTCGATGACCCGTTGCAGCACACGGCGCAGCGGACGGGCGCCGTACTCCGGATCGTAGCCCTGGGCGCCCAGGGCGCGGCGGGCCAGGTCGGTAAGCTCGATTTCGAGGCCATGCTCTTCCACACGCTTGGCGACTTCGGCCACCTGCAGGTCGACGATCTGGAGCACCTGATCGGCGGTCAAGACGTGGAAGGGGATGATCTCGTCCACGCGGTTCAGGAACTCCGGCCGGAAGGTGCGCTTGAGCTCGCGCTGAATGTCGCCCAACAGGCGGGTGTCGTCGGCGACGCTGCTGTCCGAGCGGAAACCGATGCGCCGGGTCTCGGTGACGTGATGGGAACCGACATTGGTGGTCATAATCAGGACCGTGTTGCGGAAGTCGACGGTGCGGCCCTGGCCATCGGTGAGACGGCCATCTTCGAGAATCTGCAGCAGGACGTTCCAGACTTCCGGGTGCGCCTTCTCCAGTTCATCAAAGAGGATGACCTGGTAGGGACGCCGGCGCACGGCCTCGGTGAGCTGGCCGCCCTCGTCGTAGCCGACATAGCCCGGAGGCGCGCCGATCAGGCGGCTGACCGAGTGCGGCTCGCGATACTCGCTCATGTCGACTCGCAGAAGGGCATCGGCGTCGTCGAACAGGAACTCTGCTAACGCTCGCGCCAGCTCGGTCTTGCCGACGCCGGTGGGGCCCAGGAAGATGAAGGAGC
>CAZHTZ010000176.1:0-7469 GCA_964535455.1 uncultured Caldilineales bacterium | reverse complement strand
CTCTTCACCGAAGAGCTGGGCCGCAAGCTGGACAGCGTGACCACTGCCGACCTGGGCCGCGCCGACAAGATCGTCTCGACCAAGGATGAGACCACCATCATCGGCGGCCGCGGCTCCGACGCCGAGATCAAGGGCCGTATCAACCAGATTCGGGTTGAGATCGATGCCTCGACCAGCGACTACGACCGCGAGAAGCTGCAAGAACGCTTGGCCAAGCTGGCCGGTGGTGTGGCCATCGTCAAGGTGGGCGCCGGCACCGAGGTCGAGCTGAAGGAAAAGAAACACCGGGTCGAGGACGCCCTGAGCGCCACTCGCGCCGCTGTGGAAGAGGGTATCGTTCCTGGTGGCGGCATCACCCTGATCCGCGCCGCCGCTCCCCTGGACGCCGTTGAGAAGGAAAACAGTGGCGACACGGCGATCGGCGTGCGCATTCTGCGCCGCGCTCTTGAGGAGCCGATGCGCTGGATCGCCCAGAACGCCGGCTACGATGGCGCTGTCATCGTCGAGGAATTTCGCCGCCGCAACAAGAAGGGCGACATGCGGATCGGCTTTGACGTGATGGCAGAGGCCTGGGTTGACATGGTGGATGCCGGTATCATCGACCCCGCCAAGGTCACCCGCAGCGCTGTCGAGAACGCCGCCAGCATCGCCGCCATGATCCTGACGACGGAAGCGCTCATCACCGACATTCCCGAGAAAGACAAGTCCATGCCCGGCGGCGGTGGCCCCGGCGGCGGCATGGGTGGGATGGACTTCTAAGTCCCGCCGATTTAAGTGCGACGCACCTTCAAGGTGCGTCGCACTTGTTTATCCGAACACCATCCCGCACACCGATACGACCGACGTGTTGTGGTCGTCGGCCGGGCAGACGGCGTAACCGGCGCCGCGCCCTTCCACGTGTCCCAACAGCTTCAGCGTCAGGTAGAAGGGGGAGACGCCGCACACATTGTTCCGGTCTTCCGTCTGTTGGATGAAACGCCAGAAGCCCTCGGCGTCGCCTGCTGCCAGATGGTGGATGAGTTCGTCGTCATGAGCCGCCAGGGCTGCCCGCTCAACGATGCCCACCGGCTCGCCCCCGAAGGCAGGGCCGATATGCGCAAGGTCCCCGGAAGCTACGTACAGGGTGCGCCGTCCGTTCGTGAGGGTTTCGAGTTCGTGTAGCAAGGAGCCGAAAGTGGGGTCGTTGTCAGGGAGGCCGTCGTCGCCCAGGAAGGGCTGGAACGAGCCCACCAGGATGGGAACCACAGGGACAGCCTGACCCTGGCGCATGTGGTGCAGCCAGACCGCCACCAACTCGATCGAATGCTCCCGCCGGTGATACAACTCCCCGGCGAATACCACGTCCGGACCGAGGGCGGCGGCCAGGGCGTCCACGGCCTTCAGGTCAGTGGGCAGCACGCCGTAGGGTGTGGCATAGCTCTGACGGGTGAGCGTGACCGGGTTGAAGCCGCCGTAGTGGTCGGTGCCCAGTATGACCACTAGCTCTGCCTCTTGGGCCATGGCTGCTGCCTGCTTCCAGACTCGTGCGTACACCTTGTGACCACGGTCATAGTCGATGTGCGGGCTGATCAACGCCCGGTCCGTAGTGGGCATCGTCGGCACCGGCCCTGCTTCGTCCAGGTAGCGGTCGAACTTCACCCGCAGCGCCTCGGCTTCGGCTGGATAACCAACCCCGGCAATCGTCGCCGGGCGAGAGGGAAGGGAGCGAAAGTCCTGGATGGCGGCTGCCAGCGCCAACGCCGACCGCTCGTTTTCCAGAAAGAGCGCCTCATCCAGCGCCAGCAGCAAGTCGTCCACCACCGTCTGCTCGATGCGGAAGCGGTACTCACCGGTCAGCGTGGCCGTGATGCCGGCGGGGTCGTGTTGGCCATCGCACAGCATCAGCGCAGCGCCGAGCGCCTGCGGCAGGATAAGGTAGCGGTCGGAGAGCTGCAGGGGGTCTTGCACCATCAACGACGGCCGGCGCTGGTGGGTGGTGAGTTGGATGTCGAGATGGCGGAGTTTGGGGAGCATGGGTGGCATTTGGGGGGAGAGGTAGACCGGGAGACCGGGGGGTGGTAGACCGGGAGACCGGGGTGGAAGGTAGGGTGGAACGACTCGGTAGGCCCGGTTTCCTGGTTTTCCGGTCTACCGATTTTCCGATTTTCCGATCCTCGTCAGCCTAACATAACTCGTCCATCAACCGTCAAGTACTGATCCCGACGCCAGGCGCCCTTCTCCAGTTCCGTCACCAATTACCCGCCACCCGTGACCCGTCACCCGCAACCCAAATGACCCATCCTGCGTAAATCCATCAAGGTGCGCAACACCGCCCCCCCTTTTCTCGCATAGGAATCCCACATGTCTTGTCTTGGCAACATCATCTGGCTCATCTTTGGCGGCTTCTTTGCCAGCCTCGGCTACATCATCGGCGGTCTGGTGATGTGCATCACCATCATCGGCATCCCCTTCGGCCTGCAATCGATCAAGATCGGCATCGCCAACCTGGCGCCGTTCGGCAAAGAGGTGGTCGAGGTCGGCGATCCCTGGTCGGGCCTCACCGTCATCTTCAACATCCTCTGGGCGATCCTGTTCGGCTGGGAGATCTCCCTCATCCACCTTGTCTCGGCCCTGATCCTGACGATCACCATCATCGGCATCCCCTTTGCCAAACAGCACATCAAGCTCGTGCCCCTGGCCCTCTTCCCGTTCGGGCGCGACCTGGGTATTGCGGCCCCGCGGTCATCCTCTTCGGCGGTAATCCCGGTATTGTAGGGCTCAAGCCCGCACATTGATCCGGCCCACCCACTTCACCTGGCGCAGGGCGTCGTCCGTTTCCGCAGGTACGATCAGGCGGACGAGGCCCTGTGCTCGCGTCATGGGGGAGCCGTCGACGGCATAAGCCAGCACGATCTGGCCTGACGGTCCCGGCGAATCCATCTCTTCCCGGCGAAGGCGCGTCCCGAAGCCATCCCCGCTGATGACCTCGACCTGAGACCAGGACTGACCAGGGTCAACGTAAGCGACCAGCACATCGGCCAGACGCGCGCCCGTGAAGGCGAAGGGCCCGGACGTACCGTGGCCGGTGCTGACGATGGTGCAGTCGTCCATAGTAGTGGCAGGCAGACCCTGCAGGTCAGAGACGTCCAGCGTTGTCTCGCCACCATCCGGTCCGATCAGCACAAAGGCGGGGTCATCCGAGGGCGGGTCGGGATTGGGGTCGTGGCGATGGGGGGAAAGGGGGTCGAGCATGGGCGGTCTAGCCAAATTGGCTGCGCTCCTCTCGCATTTGGCGGACAACTTCTTCAGGAGCCGGTTCGAGCTTTCCACCAGCCAGATCGCGCAGCACGCTGGCATGTGCCTGTTGCAAGAGAGTACGCCAGTCGTCGGCTTTTGGCTCGACTGCTCGGAGTCTTTCGTACTCATGTACGGACAGCACAATCGCCTGCGGCTTGCCATCGCGCTCGACCACCACTGCTTCGTTATGGTCGGCAACGTAACGCAGCAGTTCACCAAAATGGATGCGCGCTTCGGTGGCGCTCATGACTCGTTTCATAGGATTACCTCCACAACTTATCGATCAATTAACCATCTGGCATAGCGTGTCACAGCCCGCATCTGAGCGCCAATGTCCACCTGCAGCCGCAGCGCCAGGCGCCCGTCGATGCAGCCGGGTGGCGCCGTGATGAGGATGTGTTTGCCTGTCAATTCCGTTGGAAGCTGTGGGTGACGCCGGTCAGGTCCTAAAGAACTGGCAGGCGCAGGCTCATCCGGTACAACCGCATCACACGTAATTCCTCATAGTCCACCGTGCCGTCCAGCGCTTCAAAGACAGGCGTGAGATGCTCATCGCCGTGTTCATCGAACACCGCCAGCACTCGGTCTTGTTGTTCAGTCGTCAGCCCTGAAGCCTCGCGAACTTGCTCGGGTTCAAGCCGGCCGCCTGCGCTCATAAAGTTGTAGAGGTGGCCGAGAATCGTGCCACGCTGCACACCGTAGGCCTGCTGCAGTTCGGCAACGGTTGCCCCTGCCGCGAACGCCTCACCGACCAGCTCGTGACGCCGTTTGCCGGGGGTAGAGGAAATGAACGATGGCACATCGACAGGCACGGTCACCAGTTCAGTCGGACCTTCCTCAGCACGATGTGTGCGGATCACGTCGAGAAAAGCGTCGCCGTACCGTTCAAGCTTGCGCTGGCCCACACCTTGGACTGCCAGGAACTCCTCGGACGACTGTGGAAGGTGGACCGCCATCTGGATGAGCGACCGATCGGAGAAAATCACAAAGGGTGGGACACCGGCTTCATCAGCCAATTGCTTGCGCAGAAGCCGCAGCTTCTGGAACAGACCCGCATCGTAGGTCTGAGTCTGGGCAGCGCCCACTGTGTGTCGCGTCCTAGTTTCAGCCGGCGCAAACACCCTTTCACCGCGCAGCGCCCTCTCACCGGCTGGGGTGATCTGCAGAGTGCCGTGCACGATTTCTCGTTCCAGAAGTCCAAGTTGGAGAAAAGCAGCGACTAACCGTTTCCACTGTTCCTCTGAGTACTCGCGCCCGATGCCATAAGTCGAGAGCTGATCATGGTGATACTGGAGGACATCTTTCGCCCGCGAGCCCCGCAGGATACTGATAACATGCATTGCTCCAAATCGTTCGCGTGTGCGCTTGACACATGAGAGGAACTTCTGTGCCGCAATTGTCACATCCGTGAACCCTGGTTGTTGCCCGTCGCCACCCGCACCACCTGCTTCGGGACCGGCATCGAATCGATTCGCCGTTTCAGTTGCTTCCGCCTTGCCCTGTTCGTTCGCCTGTGCCAGACAATTGTCGCACATACCACACGGTGTTTGCTTGAACGCTTCGCCGAAGTACTGGAGCAGCACTTGTCGTCTGCAGGTGCGGGCGCCTGCATAGCGCGCCAGTTGCCTGAGCCGGGCAAAGCCCGCATCGCGCTCTGATTCGGCGCCCTCCTTGATGAAGTGGCTTACGATAGCGACGTCTTGCTGGCTAAAAAGAAGGAGGCAATCGGCTTGCACGCCATCGCGTCCGGCGCGTCCAATCTCCTGGTAGTAGCTCTCGATGTCCTTGGGCAGGTTGTAGTGCAGCACGAAGCGCACGTTGGACTTGTTGATGCCCATGCCAAAGGCGATCGTTGCCACGATAATGTCCACGTCGTCGCGAGTAAATGCGCGCTGATGATGCAAACGTATCTCGCTGTCGAGACCGGCGTGATAGGGCAAGGCCGGCCAGCCGCACTCCGCAAGCTGTGCGGCCAGCGTCTCCACTTGTTCGCGCGTGCTGCAGTAGATAATGCCCGATTGATCTCGATGGGCCTCCAGAAGGTCCAGGGTTTGCTGCAGCCCATTCACTCGCGGTTCGACGCTCAGATAGAGGTTTGGGCGGTTAAAGCTGGCGATGAACCGGTTCGCCGTGCCAATTCCCAAAATCGTGGCGATGTCGTCCTGGACACGCGGTGTGGCCGTGGCAGTGAGGGCGAGGCAGACGGCCTGCGGGTACCGCTCGCGTACAGGCAGGAGTTGACGGTATTCGGGCCGGAAGTCGTGGCCCCAGGTCGAGATGCAGTGCGCTTCGTCGATGGTGATGCACGCCACCCGAGCGCGGTCAAGCATGACCAGTGTTTCCGGACGTAATAGTGTCTCGGGGGAGACATACAACATCCTGACCTTTCCCTCTCGAATCCGCTTCATCGTCGCCACATAGGCAGCGAAGTCCAGTGTGCTGTTGAGGTAGACTGCGGGAATGCCCAACTCGTGCAAAGCGTCGACCTGATCTTGCATCAGAGCAATCAGCGGTGAGACGACAACGGTCAGGCCCTCGAACAGCAGCGACGGCAACTGGTAGCAGAGGGACTTGCCGCCGCCAGTAGGCATGATGGCCAGGGTGTCGCGCCGCCGCCGCAGATTCGCGATCACCTCTGCCTGGAGCGGCCAGAAATCATCATACCCAAAGACGGTCTTGAGCAATCGCCGTGCTGCCTCCATGTCGGCCGGCGAGGTCTGTGACACAGAGGATGACGTACTCTGGAGCGTAGCCGGTTGTGGGGAGGCCGTCTGGTCGGCGCTTGCCGGGACAGCCGCGGATGGCAAGAACCAGCCTGACAACTGCACGAAGCAGCGCAACTCTTGATCGGGTTTCTCTTCGGGTCGCCACCAATGCGCCAGCGAAACGCGCACCAGGCTCCCGGCTGGAATCAGGTCGAGTGGCTCCTGAAACCCCACAAAGGTCAGGCTGCGGCCCCCCTCCGGCATCGGATAGCGGTAGCGAATCCGCTTGCCGTCATCATCGCGGTGCAGCGCCTGGTCGGGCTGCCAGAACATCGTACTGCAAGGAGGAACCCCACTGTGTCGGGCGATGTACAGTGCTCCGCTCTCGGTGGCCTGGGTCAATCCCTCGTAGAGCACCTCCGGTCCTCCCACCCGCGGGGCCATGAACTGGCAGATGATGGGCTCTATCGCCTTCGCCTGACGGAGCCTAAGCTTGCCGTGCACGACGATGTTCTCGACGTGTGGCGGTACGATCTCGATGGCCGGCGTCGCCGTTACCTCCCAAACCTCACCGACTTCGTATTCCCGGCCCGCCCGCTCGTTATCCGCCGCGTCGGCGGCGATCAGGCGTACGCTGCGGCCGGTGGCTGTGATCCCGCCGATACAGGCGCCGCTTCCTTGCCGTGTCTTTGCCACAATGAGGACCGTTTCGGTGCGCATTTTTTCCATCATGGCCGTTTCACATTTCCCTCGGGGACGCTAGCTGCTGTTGGCTGGCATCAGGTGTGTGACATGCACACCCTGCTCCTCTGCCAAACGCGCGGCTAACAGCGACCGATGACAAGCCGCCGGTTCGCGCTCGACGCAGAACAAGACAACGACCTGCGCATCAGGTCCCAGGCCGGTAATGAATCCCATACTATCAAACTCGGCTAGAACTTCTTGTTTGTAGGCGTCGACAAAGTTCGGACTTAACATCGTCCGCTGGCGTTTGGCTGTCTTGTTTGACTTGTCTGTATCGGCCTGGCGCTGTCGTAAGGCCTGACTCGGAGCCAGCTCCGGCCGGTGCAGGTAACGGATGTCCAGGCCGGCCAGCCTTGCCTGCAAGCGTTCGCTGTTTGCAAAAACATAGGCCGATCCTCGCACCCCACGCCGCGCGCGCAGATCGCAAAACGTGTCCACACCTGCGTTTTGCAGGGCTTGGAAGAAGCTTGCCTCATCGAAGCCATAGACGCCGATGGTGATGAAATCAGGCATCCGTCTCCTCCTCACCAGAGCCATAGCGCTTACGCGATGTGAATGCCTGCTGGCCGAACAGACCGAGCTGTCCACCGGTGAGACGTTCGATCACCTCAGCGTGGGTTCTGGCATCATCGTTCTCGTCGATGTGCACCACGGGGATGCCACTAGCGACCAGTGTCTCGCCGAGCAACTTGCTGCGATGCCACCTGCAGGGTCTCCCTACGATACCGGTGCACCCGGGCCATT
>CAZHTZ010000175.1:1576-7543 GCA_964535455.1 uncultured Caldilineales bacterium | reverse complement strand
CAGGCTTGGTAACGTCGAGACTGCGTTCAGCGAGGCCGTGCCCGAGGGTCCGGACGCCGAGCGTGTGATCCGTGACTATGCCCAGAAGGGTTACGACATGATTTTTGCCACCTCCTTCGGCTACATGGACTCGGTCCTCAACGTCGCCAAGGAGTACCCGGACGTCAAGTTCGAGCATGCCACCGGCTACAAGATGGCGGACAACGTCGCCATCTACGATGGCCGCGGTTACGAGGGCTGGTACCTGGCCGGGAAAACCGCCGGTATGATCACCAAGAACAACAAGCTGGGCTATGTGGCGCCCTTCCCCATCCCCGAAGTCGTGCGCAACATGAACGCCTTTGCCCTGGGCGCCCGTTCGGTCAATCCCAAGGTCGAGGTGACGCCTGTCTGGATCAACGCCTGGTTCGACCCGCCCAAAGAGCGTGAGGCGGCCCAGGCGCTGGTGGACGTCGGCGCCGACGTGATCGCCCGCGAGAGCGACTCGCCCGAACCCGACAAGGTGGCTGAAGATGCCGGCGTCTACGCCATCGGCTACAACGCCATCTCGCCCGACATCGCGCCCAAGGCAGTGCTGACGGCGCCCGTTTGGGACTGGGGCGTCTACTACACCAAGACCGTTGCCGACGCTGCTCAGGGCAAGTGGAAGTCGCACGCCTACTGGGGTGGCATGGCGGACGGTCTGCTCGATCTGGCGCCGTTCGGCAGCATGGTGCCTAAAGACGTCCAAGACAAGGTCAATGCCGCCAAGGCGGACATCATCAGCGGCAAACTGGTCCCGTTCACCGGTCCTATCAAGGACAACAGCGGCAAGGAGCGCGTCGCCGCCGGCCAGGCCATGACCGACGAGCAACTGCTCGCCTTTGATTGGCTGGTCGAAGGCGTCAAGGGTCAGATTCCGCAGTGACGGATGCCCTACTGCTACCTGCCATGTGAGACGTACAACGTGTTACGTGTTGCGTGAACACGTCTGGTAGTCGCAAGCTACCGGCTACGCACGCAACACGTAACACGCCATCGCCCTTCGAGAAGCGCAAACCAACTCCACTCGCATCCGGCACAGATCATGAGCGATCATCCACTCGGCGACGCCATGGTCGCCATGCGCGGCATTGTCAAGCAGTTTCCAGGCGTTCTAGCGAGCGATCATGTCGATCTGGAGGTGCAGGCCGGAGAAATCCACGCCCTGCTGGGAGAGAATGGGGCGGGCAAGAGCACATTGATGAACATCCTCACGGGTCTCTATCGTCCCGATGCAGGTGACATCTATGTGCAGGGCAAGCGAGTCAACATCGGCTCGCCCCACGACGCCATCCATCTGGGGATCGGCATGGTTCACCAACATTTCATGCTGGTTGATACGATGACCGTGTCTGAGAACTTTATGCTGGGGCTGGAGGATCTGGGGTTTCTGCCCGACAAAGCCAAGACCGATGCTGACATCCGCGCCCTGTCCGAACGATACGGTCTGCAGGTCAATCCCGACGCCTATATCTGGCAGCTTTCGGTTGGCGAGCAGCAACGGGTGGAAATTCTGCGGCTGCTGCACCGCGGGGCTGATATCCTCATCCTCGACGAGCCGACGGCGGTTCTGACCCCACAAGAGGCCGATCACCTGGGGCAGACCCTGAGCCAGATGGCGAGCGAGGGTAAGGCCGTGATCTTCATCACCCACAAGCTCAATGAGGTGATGTCATTCTCGCATGAGGTCACGGTCTTACGTGCAGGCAAGAACGTCGCCACGGTGCACACGGCTGACGTGGATCGTCGCCAGCTTGCCCGGCTGATGGTAGGCCGCGAGGTCTTTTTCCAGATGGAAAAGACGGTGCATCCTCCCGCCGCCGCCGTTCTCAGTTTGCAGCAGGTGCAGGCCCGCAACGACAGGAACCTTCCGGCGCTGCGCGAGGTGACGTTTGATGTGCATGGGTTCGAGATCGTCGGCGTGGCCGGCGTCGCAGGCAACGGGCAGCGCGAGCTGGCCGAAGTCATCACCGGTCTGCGCAAGGTGACGGCCGGCAAAGTGCTGGTGCGCGGGCGGGATGTGACAAACCGCACGCCCGAACAGATGATCGCCATCGGCGTGAGCCACGTGCCCGAAGACCGCGTGGGGGTGGGCCTGATACCGAACCTGCCGGTGAGCGACAACCTGGCGCTCAAGGGCTACCGCCGGCCGCCCATGTCACGCGGCCCCTTCCTGGTGCGCCAGGCCATTCGCGACTTCGCCCAGCGCATGGTGACGCAGTTTGACATTGCCACGCCCACGGTGGACACACCCGTGCGCCTGCTTTCCGGCGGCAATTTGCAGAAGACCATCCTGGCGCGCGAGATCTCTGCCGGTCGCGACTTGATGGTGGCGGTCCATCCCACACACGGTCTGGATATCGGCGCCACCGAGAGCGTGCACAAAACACTGGTGGAGCTGCGCAATGAGGGCGCCGCCATCCTGCTCATTTCCGAAGACCTGGACGAAATCCTGCGCGTGAGCGACCGCATCATTGTGATCTACGAGGGACGCATCATGGGCGAAGTTCCATGTTACCAAGCTGATGTCAACGGCATCGGTCTGTTGATGGCGGGTTGTGACTGGCCGGCGCCGGAGGTGACAGCATGAACCTGGTCTTCGAGCGCCGCCTGAACCCATCGCGCCGTATCGCGGTGTTGATGCCCATCATCTCAATCGTGCTTGCCCTGGTGTTTTGTGGCATCCTCCTGGCCCTGGCCGGGGCCAATCCCTGGGAGACTTACAAAGCCATGGCGATTGGCGCCTTCGGCAGCGTCTACAGCCTCAGTGAGACCCTGGTGAAGGCCATTCCGCTGATGTTGACGGGTCTGGCGGTGTCTATCGCCTTCCGCATGCTCTTTTGGAACATCGGCGCCGAAGGCCAGTTGGCGATGGGCGCCATTGGGGCCACATTCGTCGCCCTATTCGTGGCGGATAGCCTGCCGGTGAGCCTGGTGCTGCCGGCCATGTTTATTGCTGCTTTCCTGGCCTGGGCAGTATGGGGCTTGATCCCGGCCACGCTCAAAGCCAAGCTGGGGGTGAACGAGATCATCACCACACTGATGATGAACTACATCGCCATCCTGCTGGTCGATTATCTTTATGTGGGGCCGTGGAAGGATCCAAAGGGTTTCGGCTTTCCGGGCACGGCGATATTTCCCGATGCTGCCTGGCTGCCGCGACTGTCCGGACGCATGCACCTGGGTCTCGGGTTTGCCATCGTGGCGGCCTTTCTGATCTGGATCGTTCTCGATCGCACCCGCTGGGGCTATGAAATCCGGGTGATCGGCGAAAACCCCAAGGCAGCCCGCTATGCCGGTATCAATATCACCCGCAACATCCTGCTGGTCATGTTGATTTCCGGCGGTCTGGCGGGCATTGCCGGCTATTCGGAGGTGGCGGGCATTTCCCACCGCCTGCAGAAGGGCCTGACGGTGGGCTATGGCTACACCGCCATCATTGTCGCCTGGCTGGCCAAGCTCAACCCCTTTGGGGTGCTGCTGGTCTCGGTGCTGTTGGCCGGCCTGTTGGTGGGCGGTGACCAGATTCAGATCACCATGGGGCAGCCGGCCTCGGTTGCTCTCGTGCTCCAGGGCGCCATCCTCTTCTTCGTGCTCGGCGGTGAGATCTTCGTGCGCTACCACCTGCGGATCGTGCGCGAGGGTCCTGCCAGCAAAGAAGCGTCGGTGCTCGCCAGCGCCAAACCGGAAGCCTGAGACCTCGCCTGACCTGGGCTACATTCTGTTCTCATTTCTCATTCCGGCTGTCGCAATTCCCAATTCGCAATTCCCAATCTCCTTCCTCTGCACCCATTCATGGACGTCGCCCTCATTGCTTCCATCCTCGCCATCGCCATGCGGGCCGGTACATCGCTCGTCTACGCCAGCATCGGGGAGATCTACACCGAGCGTTCGGGCGTCCTCAACCTCGGCGTCGAGGGCATGATGCTGATGGGCGCCGTGAGCGGTTTTGCGGTGGCCTATCACACCAACAATGCCTGGCTGGGCGTCGCTGGCGCCATGGTCGTCGGCGGAGTGTTGGCATTGATTCATGCCTTTCTCACGGTGAGCCTGCGCGCCAACCAGGTCGTCAGCGGCCTGGCCCTGACCATCTTTGCCACCGGCCTCTCCAGTTTCCTGGGCCAGAAGCTGGGTCCGAATGGCCAGCCTTTGGTGGGTCTCATCGGTCCGCGTTTCAAGCGCATTCCCATTCCCGTGCTTTCCGAGCTACCGGTCGTGGGCGACGCCTTCTTCAATCAGGACCTGCTGGTCTACGGGATGTTCATCTTTGTTATCGTGTCCACGCTCTATCTATACCGCACACGCGCAGGCCTGAACCTGCGCGCGGTGGGCGAGAACCCGCGCACGTCGGACGCCCTGGGCGTCAGCGTCTACAAGGTGCGCTACCTCTACACTATCGTGGGCGGTATGCTGGTGGCTCTGGGCGGCGCGCACCTTTCCCTGGCCTATACACCAGGCTGGACCGAAAACCTGACCGGTGGTCGCGGCTGGATCGCCATTGCCCTGGTCATCTTTGCCGTTTGGAGCCCGCCGCGAGCGTTGGTGGGGGCGCTGTTGTTTGGTGGAATCAATGCTATCCAGTTCCGTCTCCAGGCGGCCGGGACGACCATTCCCTCGGCTTTCCTGGCGATGCTGCCCTACATCTTCACCATTGTGGTGCTTGTCGTCATCACCTGGTACGAGGGCCTGCGCAAACGGGCCGGTACGCCGGCGGCGCTGGGGAATCCCTACGTGCGTGAGGAGAAGTAGTGAGAGACGAGAAGAGAGAGGCGAGAGACGAGAAACGGGTGGCGGGTGAGGGGTTATGGGTGGGGGCGAGTAGGGGCGTGGTCTCCACGCCCGACGGGAGGAGATGGCTGCATGCCTTTGCCGCTGCCCTACCCAAGGTCGAGCTCCACGTCCATCTGGAGGGCAGCATCCTACCCGAGACCCTGCTGGCCCTGGCGCAGCGGCATGGCATGTCACTCCCTGCCAGCGATGTACCGGGGCTGCGGGCGTGGTACCAGTTCACCTCGTTTCGTCACTTCATCGATATCTACCTGACCATTTCCAGCCTGCTGCGTACGTCCGACGATTTCGCCTTCATCGTCTACGACTTCGGCCGGGAAATGGCGCGGCAGCATATCCGTTACGTCGAGGTCACGTTTACCCCCTTCACGCACCTCTGGCAGGACAAGGGCTTGCAAGCAGAAGACCTGATCGCCGGTCTGGAAACCGGGCGCTCTCGGGCGGCGGCTGAGTACGGTGTGGACATGGCCTGGGTGCTGGACATCCCTCGTAATCTGAGCTTCAAGGATGGCGTCTACACCGGCTACGCCAGCGACCCCACCGTCGACATGGCGCTGGCCTGGCGTGATCGGGGGGTGGTGGCGTTGGGGTTGGGCGGCAACGAAGTCGGCGCGCCGCCAGAGCCGTTTGCCCATGCCTTTGACCGGGCGCGGGCGGGTGGTCTGCACAGCCTACCCCATGCCGGCGAGACCGTAGGACCGGAAAGCGTCTGGGGAGCGCTGCGCTCGCTTGGCGCCGAACGCATCGGCCACGGGGTGCGCAGCATCGAGGACCCCTCGCTGGTGGCGTACCTGGTCGAACACCAGACGCCGCTGGAGATCAACCCGACCTCCAACCTGCGTCTCGGCGTCTACCCTGACTACCAGGCGCACCCCCTGCGCCGGTTGTGGGAGGCCGGCGCCTACGTCACCGTCAACAGCGACGACCCGCCCCTGTTCAACACCACCCTGAACGACGAATACGCCGCGCTCATCGACCACTTCGGCTTCGATGCCGCCGATTTGGAGCGCATCACCCTCAATGCCTTGCGGGCCAGTTGCCTGCCGGCGGAGCGCAAGACCGCGCTCGAAGCCGATTTCCTGGCCGAGTTCGCTCGTCTCCGGTAAAGACGTTTACACGTTTACACGTTGCACGTTGGAACGTTAGCATCTTCTCTGC
>CAZHTZ010000175.1:0-1476 GCA_964535455.1 uncultured Caldilineales bacterium | reverse complement strand
AACCTGCAACCTGCAACCTGCAACCTGCAACCTGCAACCTGCAACCTGCAACCTGCAACCTGTAACCTGTAACCCAAAACCTAGAACCCTGAACCTAGAACCTGTCACTTCATGTCGCTTGCGAGTAAGATTACCCGGTACACCTCGACGGGGTGTCCCCCATGAAAACGCGTTACGGCGTGCCCTACTGGCTTGATCGTTATCCGAAGACACGTCAACCTTCGTATCCGCACCTCCGCGGAGAGCGTGACGTAGAGGTGGCGATCGTCGGGGGAGGACTGTCTGGCTGCGCGATCGCCTATACCTTTGCCGTCGCCGGCGTGCAGGTGGCCGTGCTCGAAGCGGAACGTGTCGGGCACGGCAGCACGGCGGCATGTCCCGGCCTGCTTCGGCTTGAACCGGTGTGGCCGTTCCGGCGGCTGCAGCACCGATTCGGATTGAGGGCGACGCGCGCGATCTGGCAGGTCTGCCGGCGGGCCGGCCTGGATCTCGCGGCCACGATCCGTCGGCTCGAGATCCGCTGCGCACTGGTTCCGGACGGTGCGTTGCGCGTGGGGCTGCACGAGGGCGATACGAAAGCGCTTCAGCGCGAGATCCAGGCCAGACGTGCCGCAGGCGTGGAGGGCACATGGCTCACGCCCGGACGACTCAGGCAGGAGACCGGCCTGACCGGCGTGGGCGCGATTCGTTCCGCTGGGGATGGTTCTGTCGATCCGTATCGTGTCACGCTGGGGTTCGCCTCTGCCGCCGCCAGACGCAACGCGCTGATCTTCGAGCGGTCGCGCGTGTCCCGCGTGAAGCCGACGCACGCGGGCGTCGACGTTGTCGTCGATGGGGGTGTGATCCACGCCGGGCACGTGGTCATTGCCAGCAACTACCCGCCGCCGGCCTTCGCGCCGCTGCGTCGCCACTTCTCGCTCGCCGATTCGCACTGCGTGCTGACGCCGCCGCTGCCTTCATTCGTGCGACGGGAGTTTGGCCGCAGCCGGGCCATCCTGACCGACCAGGAAGATCCGCCACACCTCTGGCGACGGACGGGTGACGATCGAGTGTTGTGCCTGGGCGCGGATCATCCGCACCTGTCGCCTCGTGCCCGTGAGAAGGCCGTCGTTCAGCGAACCGGACAGCTGATGTACGAACTCTCGAAGCTGTACCCGGCCATGTCCGGCATCCAGCCCGAGTACGGATGGCCTGTGTCCGTGTCGTCGACGGTCGATGGACTGCCGTGCATCGGTCCTCATCGCAATTACCCGCGTCACCTGTTCGCGCTGGGCCTGGGGCATCACGGCGTGGCAGCGGCATGGCTGGCGGCGCGAGTGGTGGTGCGGCACTACCTGGGTCATCCGGCGAAGGATGACGCGCTGTTCGGCTTTGCGCGGTTGCTCGGGCGTTAGGCCCCTTCCAGCGCGTCAGCCCTGCTTGCACATAACCCGGCCGAGCCGGAACCAAAGAGGCTCGGCCGGGTTATAGCGGCCT
>CAZHTZ010000174.1:6276-7570 GCA_964535455.1 uncultured Caldilineales bacterium | reverse complement strand
TCAACTACCGTTTTGTGCCCGCCGTTCGCCAGATCCGCAACCTGAGCGACTCCGGTGCATTGGGACAGATCTACCACTTCCGCGCCGTGTACCTGCAGGAATGGATCATGCCGCATTACGGCACGCCCATGATCTGGCGCCTGGACAAGAAGACCGCCGGCAGCGGGGCGCTGGGCGATCTGGGTGCGCACATCATCGACCTGGCCCATTACCTGGTGGGTGGGATGAAGAGCGTGGCTGCCTTCACCAAGACGTTCATCGAGGACCGCCCCCTGGGCGATGGCAAGGGCATGGGCAAGGTCGACGTCGACGACGCCTTTGTAGCCGCTGTGGAGTTCGAGAACGGCGCCGTGGGTACGCTGGAGTCCACGCGGTTCGCCGGTGGCCGCAAGAACTACAACTGCTTCGAGATCAACGCCGAAAAGGGCAGCGTTCGCTTCAACCTGGAGCGGATGAACGAGTTGGAGGTGTTCTGGGTGGGCGAGCAGCCCAAAGAAACCCAGGGCTTCCATAATGTGCTGGTCTCCGAAGGTTACCATCCCTGGTGGGAATATTGGTGGCCGCACGGGCACATCATCGGCTGGGAGCACACCTTCATTCACGAGATCACCCATCTGCTCGACTGCATCGTCAACAACCGGCCGGTTGGTCCGCATGGCGCCACCTTCGAGGATGGCTACCGCGCCGCCGTCGTCTGCGATGCCATCGCCGCCTCGGCCGCCAGCCGCCGCGTCGCCGACGTCAAGTACTAGCATCCCTTGCAGTTCATCACGCCAGAAGGCCGGCAGACCCGTCATGCGACGGGTTCGCCGGCCCCCTGGCCCGCCACACCGGCCCGCCACAGAGGTAGAACCATGCCCGAACGACGCTCACGTTTCCCCATTGCTCTCCCGATCATCGCCGTGGTGTTGATCATTCTCGGCCTGATCGCCGGACCCGTGATCCACGCCCTGTTCACGCCCCAGCAAATGACGCGCAACATCTTCTTGAACGCGGCGCCCTTCATTCTGGTTTTTGTCGGCATCCTGCTTCTGTTCATCACGCTGATTGTGATTATCGGACGCCGGTTCAATGATCGCGTCGATCCGCGCACCCATCGCATCATCGAGCGTGTGCTGATCGGCGGGATTGTCTTTGGCATCCTCGGCATGTTCCAGCCCTGGTTCTTCATCCTCTATCGCGTCGGCTTCATCCTGCTTCTGATCTCGACTTTGTCTTTCATTGCCTGGAGTCACGTGCGCCCGCGCCGGGACCAGATCGACGAGGCGACCACCGCCGTGAGCCAGACGGCTTC
>CAZHTZ010000174.1:0-6176 GCA_964535455.1 uncultured Caldilineales bacterium | reverse complement strand
CTGTCGACCCCACGACCGCTCTGGTCTGAACAGGACCCGGCTGATTGGTGGACGGGCATCGTGCAAAGCATCCGTCAGGTGCTGGCCGCGACCGGCACGAGCGGAGCGGACATCGCCGCCGTTGGCCTCACCGGGCAGATGCACGGGCTGGTGCTGATGGACGCCGGGGGCGAGGTGCTGCGCCCGGCCATCCTGTGGAACGACCAGCGCACTGGCGCCCAGTGCGATGAGATACGCGCCCGCCTGGGCAAGAGCCGTCTCATCCAGATCACCGGCAACGACGCTCTCACCGGTTTCACGGCGCCCAAGGTGCTGTGGGTGCAGCAAAACGAGCCGGAGGTCTACGCTCGCGGGCGGCACATCCTGCTGCCCAAGGACTACGTGCGCTTCAAGCTGACCGGCGAGTACGCCATGGACAAGGCGGACGGCGCCGGCACCATCCTTTTCGACCTCAAGACCCGTAACTGGTCGCCTGAAGTCCTGGCGGCGCTGGGCATTCCGGCGGAATGGCTGCCACCGACCTTCGAAGGGCCAGAAATCACAGGGCGGGTCAGCGCCGAAGCCGCGACCGCCACCGGGCTGGCCGCGGGCACGCCTGTCGTGGGCGGCGGCGGCGACCAGGCGGCCCAGGCGGTGGGCGTGGGCGCGGTGCAGCCGGGCATCATCGCCTTGACCCTGGGCACCTCCGGCGTGGTCTTTGCCGCCACGGAAACCCCGCTGATCGAGCCCGAAGGCCGGTTGCACGCCTTCTGTCACGCCGTACCGGGCCGCTGGCACTTTATGGGCGTCATGCTCAGCGCCGCCGGCAGCCTGCAGTGGTATCACGACGCACTGGCCCCGGACGTGAGCTTCGATGCCTTGACCGCAGAGGCCGCGGCGGTGGAGCCAGGGAGCGAGGGGCTGTTCTTCCTGCCCTATCTGACCGGCGAGCGCACGCCTCACCCCGACCCGCTGGCGCGGGCGGCGTGGGTAGGCCTGACCCTGCGCCACGGCCGGCCGCATATGACGCGGGCCGTGCTCGAAGGCGTGGCCTACGGCATCAAGGACAGCTTCACACTGATCCAGAATGCCGGGCTGGGCGAAATCAGGCAGGTGCGCATCTCCGGCGGCGGGGCCAAGAGCGGGCTGTGGCGGCAGATCATGGCTGACGTGCTCGGCGTCGAGTTGGTGACGGTGAACACGACCGAGGGCGCTGCCTTTGGCGCCGCCCTGCTGGCGGGTGTGGGCGCGGGCATCTGGAAGGACGTGGACGTTGCCTGCAGTGCCGCCATCACCATCACCGGGCAGACCCTTCCCTCCGCAGATACCACGACTTACCAGCGCTACTATCCTCGTTATCAAGCCCTGTATCCGGCCCTGGCGCCGGAGTTTCGAGCTATCGCTGATCTAGCGAACTAGCCACGCCATCACCCATGTCACCGTTTCGGCAAACGGTGACGAGTTAAGAAGTCTGCTTGAAATGGCAGCACTGGAATCATCAAGCAAGTAAACAGCCAAAGACCAGTCATAGAAATTCGGAGGTTTGAAATGGAAAAATACGGCTATCGCTTCTCTTTTGGTCCCTGGAACATTCATGAAGGGGCCGATCCGTTCGGACCCATGGTGCGGCCAAGCGTCCCATTTGCGACCAAGCTGGCGACGCTCAAAGACCTGGGTTTCGACGCCATGCAGTTCCACGACGACGACGCCGTGCCCGACCTGGACGGCAAATCAGCCGCGGCCATCGCCAAAGAGGCGCGGGCCATGCGGCAACTGCTGGCCGACCACGGCCTGGTGGCGGAGTTCGTGGCCCCGCGGCTATGGGAGCACCCCAGCACGATCGATGGCGCCTTCACCGCGAACGATGCCGCCATACGCGGCTACGCCCGGGACCGCGTCAAGAGGACGGCGGACATCGCCCGCGAGATGGGCACGAACCTGATGGTGCTGTGGCTGGCGCGCGAGGGCACGTATCTCCGCGAAGCCAAGGACGCGGTTAAGGCCACGCACCTGCTGCTGGACACCGTCAACATGCTCCTGGCCTACGACAAAGACCTGCGCATCGCCATCGAGGCCAAGCCCAACGAGCCGATGGATATGGCCTACCTTCCCACGACCGGCCACGCTCTGGCGCTGGGGTTCCAGGCCAGCGACCCGTCCCGCGTCGGCACCCTCGTTGAGTCGGCCCATGCCATTCTGGCCGGGCTCGACCCTTCCGACGAGATGGCATTCGGCCTGGCTTTCGACAAGCTGTGGGGCGTCCACCTCAACGACCAGAACGGCCTCAAATTCGACCAGGATCGTTCGTTCGGCGCCGTGGACCTGAGGCGGGCCTTCAACCAGGTGTGGGTGCTGGACGAGAACCGCTACTGGGAGATCGGCATCGTCGGCCTGGACGTCAAGGCGCTCCGCACGCAGCCGGCCGAGGTTGCGACCAAGCATTTGCGCAACAGCCTGGCGCTGTTCCTGCGGCTGGTCGAGCTTTCACGTTCGCTCGACCGGGTGCAGGTGGAAGCCCTGCGGGCAAGCAGGGACTATGAGGAGCTGGATTGGCTGATACTGAGCAGTCTTCTTGGATAACCCATGCGCATCGGCCGCTTGTTGTGGGATGACTACCGCATTGAGCACATTACCCGTCATGACGTGGATCCAGAAGAAGTATGGGAGGCCTGTGAGGACCCCCTGCATCTGGCGCAACGTGAAGGAAGCCGTCGCTACCGACTCTATGGTCAAACCGCAGATGGGCGATAGCTGTTTGTCGTACTCGAGAGCGTGACGGACACACTCTACAGACCCATCACGGCCCGTGACATGACCACTCGTGAGAAGCAACTTCTCAGGAAAGCGCGAAGATGAGCAACATACGAATCCCCGAATTCACTTCCTATGAGGAAGAGGCGGAATTCTGGGACAGTCTCGACACAGCTGATTTGATGGAGGAAGGGGGAGAATGGCTTCATTTCGAGACTCCAGAGCCGCGGGCGGTCCGTGTCGCCATTCTGCCCGAACTCGCGCAGGAATTGGAGCAGCGAGCGCGGGCAAAGGGAATCGCAGTTGAGACGTTGGTTAACGTGTGGCTCATTGAGCGGCTGCAGAATGTTGCTCAGAGCACCTACCAGCCTAACGTGGCTGAGCCAAGGAAGCCCTATTCGGTTTCGGACGAGAGCGACACAAGCGCACAGGCATAGACACAACCTAAGCACGTTATTGACCTGAAACTTCTGAAGCATTGGATCTTGAGGCCCTTCATGAATCGTACGCAGTTTCGCAGTGAGATGATCCGCTCTGAGTTGGAGGAGATCGTCGGTGCGGAGTATATCCGCACCGACGAGAACTCCAAGCTCGTCTACTCCACCGACTGGTCGTGGATGCCGCAGATGTGGTTGGACCGCGGCCAGCCCTTGATGCCGCCCGACTACATCGTCCATCCGGCCTCGCCAGAGCAGATCGCCGAGATCATGCTGGTGGCGAACAAGTATCGCATCCCGGTCGTTCCCTGGGGCGGCGGTTCCGGCACGCAGGGTGGCGCCCTGCCGATCTTCGGTGGCATCATGATGGACCTGAAGCGGCTGAACAAGGTGATCGAGATCGATGAGAAGTCGCTGACGATCACGGCGCAGGCCGGCATCAACGGCACGCAGCTGGAGTGGGTGCTGAACGAAAAAGGACTGACGCTGCCGCACTATCCGGCGTCGGCCAACTGCGCCACGCTGGGCGGCTATCTGGCTCCCCGCGGCACCGGCACCATCAGCACCAAGTACGGCAAGGCCGAGGATATGGTGCTGGCGATGCAGATCGTGTTGCCCACAGGCGAGATCATTCGCACGCCGCCTGTGCCCCAGCACGCCTCGGGGCCGGATTGGCAGCGGCTCTTCCTCGGCGCCGAAGGCACCTTTGGCGTCATCACCGAAGCCACCATGCAGGCGGACTACCTGCCGGAGGCGCGGCTGCTGCGGGCGGTGTTGTTCGAGAACCTCGGCAACGCCCTGGAGGCAGGCCGGCTGATGATGACCCGGCGGCTGAATCCTCTGGTCATTCGCCTCTACGACCAGCACTCCACGATCTCGCAAGTGCGGCGGGTGCTTGGACTCGATCTTGAGGGCGCGTACATGGTGATCGGCTTCGACGGCGACGCCGACATCGCCGCCCTGCAGGAGCAGAAGGCGATGGCGATATGCACCGGGTTGGGGGCGCGCGACCTGGGACGGGAGCCGGGCGAACGCTGGTGGAATCATCGCTACGACTTCTACTACCCGCCCAAGGGCCTGCACCTGCCCTGGATGTACGGCACCACGGAGACGGTGACAACCTACGACAAGATCGAGAAGCTCTATTGGGCGCAGAAGAAAGCGGTCGAGGATGGCTACAAGAAGTGGAACGTCCAATATATCGGCCACTTCTCGCACTGGTTCCACTGGGGCGTCATGTTGTACTCGCGTTTCATCATGGAGGAACCTCCCGCCGATGCCGAAGAGGCGCTGCAGCTTCACAACCGCATCTGGAACACGGCCATGACCGCAGCGATGGAGAACGGGGGCATGATCAATGAACACCACGGTGTGGGTCTGAAGCTGGCGCGCTTCATGCGCCGGCAGTATGGCGATGCCTGGCCGTTCATCTTGCGGCTCAAGCAGACCATCGATCCCAACCACATCATGAATCCAGGCAAAACGGGGTTCTGAAATGCAACTCGAAGCACCCAACACCGGTTCGACGACCGACAACTGCCGTTATTGCCTGATGTGCCGGCACGTCTGCCCCGTGGGCCACGTGCTCATGCTGGAGACGCTCACGCCGCACGGTTGGGGGATGACCATTGCTTCCGTGCAGCGGGGCTTGCTGACGTGGAACGCCGACACGGCGGCGGCGCTGTACCACTGCGCCGACTGCGGCACCTGCCAGGCCCACTGCGTGACCGACCAGCCTTTGCCCGATGCCATTGCTGCGGCAAGGGCCGAAGTGGCGGCGCTCGGACAGGCCCCAGCGGGTGTGTATCGCGTGGACGCCATGCTGGCGGAATGGGGCAATCCGTTCGAGAAGCAAGCGCCGTCCCGCCCAAGCGGCACGGGCGAGATTGGCCTCTATGTGGGCGACGAGGCTGTCTATCGCTGGCCGCAGGCCCTGGAAGCGGCGCTCAAGCTGCTGTATGCCGCCGGTGTCGACCCGGTGCTCATCGGCAAGGGCCGCAACAACGGCTACCTGGCAAGCTCGCTGGGTTTGCCGGACCGGGCGCAGGCTCTGGCCCAGGCGACCCTGGACGATCTGACCACCAGCGGCGTCAAACGCCTGTTGGTGCTGGCGCCGGGCGATGCTTTTGCCTTTTCCCGACTGTACGGCGAGCGGCTGGGCGTGACCTGGCCTGCGGAAGTGGTCGTGCAGGAGGTGACGGCTTTCCTGGCAGCTCAGATAGACGCAGGTATGCTGAAGCTGGGAGGCGGGGGGGCGGAGGCGCACGAAAGCGTGGGCGAAAGCGAGGCGCCGCCTTACGCCTATCTGGACCCTACGCACACGGTGCGCATGGAGGGAAGGTGGGAGGCGCCGCGGCGGCTATTGGATGCAGTGATGTCCGGACCGCGGTGCGAGCTGTTCTGGCGAAAGGAACGCGCCCACCCGGCCGGCGCCACGGCGCTGCCGTTTACCTTCCCGTATGTGGCGATGATGCTGGCCGCAGCCCGTCTCGAAGATGCCAAGTCGGCCGGTGCTCATGTGGTTGTCACGGAAGCGCCCGGCGATCTGGCGCTGCTCACGCCGCTGGCCCCGCGCTACGGCCTGCAGGTGCGGGGACTCTATGAATTGCTGGCCGATCATTTGAGTTAAAGGTTGCAGGTTGAAGGTTGTAAGTTGTTGCTCACCAGGGCGCACTTTCAACCTTCAACTTCGAGACCTTCAACGTTCAACGTTCAACGTTCAACCTTTTACGTCCAAGGAGACATATCCCATGCATCTTTCCATGCACAACTGGATGCGAGCCGAGCCGATTGAGGTCACCATCCGGCGTCTGGCCCGCTACGGCTACGAGAGCATCGAAATCAGCGGTGAGCCGGAGAAGTACGATACCAAGGAAGTACGCAAGCTGCTGAATGACAATGGCCTGCGCTCATGGGTCTCGGTGACACTCATGTTTCCCGTCCTCAACTTCCCCTCGTCCGCCGAAGCCACCAGCGTCGTCCCGGCCGCCGCCGTAGCCTGCCCCGATT
>CAZHTZ010000173.1:0-7992 GCA_964535455.1 uncultured Caldilineales bacterium | reverse complement strand
GGACTCTCCCACCCAGCTGAGCCAGGCCCTGCACGACACGGACGCCGACGGTGACACCCTCACCCACTGTGTCGCCCACCCCGACTACCACGCCCACGGCGACCCCCACCGGCACCCCCACGCCCACGCCAACGTCTACGGCCACGCCGACGCCCACGCTAACCCCCACGCCCACGGCCACGCCGACGGCCACGCCGACGGCCACCGCGACCCGCACGCCCACGGCCACGCCGACGAGCACCCCCACGCACACCCCCACGGTCACGCCGACGACCGACCGCTTCCGCTGGATCCAGGAAGCAGAGTCGGCAGCCCTGGACCCGGCGCTGGCGGTGGTGTCTGGGGCGGACAGTTCCGAGTGCGCCTATGCGCAGACGGTCATCGAATGGTCCAACACAGGCGTCGTGTACACGGTCGTGGTTCCTACTGCGGACGACTACTGGGTCTGGGCGCGGGTCAAGGGGACTTCCTACAAGAAAAACTCCTTCTTCGTATCGGTCGACGGAACCGAGCCCTTCCACTACGAGATCCAGCCTGTGCAGGACCAGTGGGTTTGGGCCTGGGAGATCGTCCACGTCGACCGGCAGCCCGAGACACCCTTCGCCTGGGCCGCAGGCCAACACACGTTGGCCTTCCAGACACGCGAGCCGGACGCAAGCATCGACGTGCTCCTGGTCACGGATGACGAAGGCTTTACACCCGCCGGTGTTCCGGTGGTCTGCATCCCCTCGCCCACGCCATCAGCCACTTCGACGCTGACCCCGACTCCGACCGAGACCCCGACCCCGACGCCGACAGCCTCGGCCACGCCGACGCCGACGGCGACCCCCTCTCCGACGTGGACGCCTACCGTCACAATCACCCCCACCGCCACGGTCACGCCCACGGCGACCCCCACGGCTCTGCCACCCTGTGCGGATTCTTACGAATTGGACGACACGGTGGCGATGGCTCGCGATCTGCCGTTCGGTGCGCAGCAGTTGCGCACGTTCCACGTGGCCGGCGATCAGGACTTCGTGCGCATCGAGGCGGCGGCGGGCCAGATATTTGCAGTTTCCACCGATGTGGCGACTTACGGTCCCGATACCGTCTTGGAGCTCCTGGCTGCAGATGGGGAGACGCTGCTGGCGCGAAACGACGACGAGCCGGACCGGGCGCCGGGCAGCGCCGTGGCATGGCGGTCGCCGGTTGACGCCACGTACTATGTCCATGTGATGTCGGCGCCACCGCCCTTTTTCGGCTGCCAGGCAAGCTACTACCTGAACTTGACCGCGCTTCCGGAGCAGACGTGGCTCATGCTGCAACTGGCGGAGCCGGGTGCACTGCTGGCCGGGCCCGGGTAACTCGGTCGCGCAGCGGAGTTCAGAGAGGCAGAACCAGAGCCAAAGCACAGCACCGTGTTGGTGCGGTCGGTTCCGGCTGCGGCGACAGATGGGTACTTGGGTAAAGGCCGGCGGCCGCTGATCGCCGTTGGCGGTATGGGTGCTGCTACCCTTCGCCGGGGACGACACCATTCTTGACAATATGGGTATAATACTCCGTACAGTTACCTCCTGAGCATTCCCGGTGTGCCTACACCGTTCGAGTCAGTGGGTCTTGCACTTCGGTCCCTCTCTTCTTTTTGCATAGCGATGAGGCGTTGCCGTCATGAAGAAGGAGAAGGAGAGATTCGTTTTTGTATTATGGATGACAACGCTGTCAGTTCCTCCAGCGTACCTGGCGACATCGCCACCGTCCAGACACGGTACGATGCCACGGTTGTCCAGGCGTTGCAGGATCGCGCCTCTTTTGTCATCACCAGGGCGGAGCGAGAGACGCTTCGCCGCCTGGCCGGACAGGTAGCCGACCTCGCTTCACGCCCGATCGAGGCGGAGAAACGTGAACTCTGGCGCCGGCATAACGCGCTGGAGGCGACGCGCCCCGTCATCTTCTGCGACCCTGAGAACGGCTGGAACGAGATTATCCTTCCTGACCAGCTTGAGTGCCGGGGGCAGCTCGGGCGTTGGTGGGAGATGCATCTGCGCAAAGAGGTCTTCTGGGGCGTTCAGATGGGCGACGATTACACAATCGAGCCCTACTTCAATGTCTTCCACGTTCATTCCGGCGGTCTGGAGGAATGGGGCTTGAAGGAGACCATCATCGGTGGCGACCACGGCGGCTCATACCGTTGGGATGCACCGATCAAGTCGGAAGACGACCTGGCAAGCCTGCACTATCCCAAGGTGCAAGTCGATCGAGAGGCCACGCAGCATCTGGTCGATCTGGCCCAGGCTATCCTGGGCGACCTGCTGACCGTCCGAGTCAGGACGAACTGGTGGTGGAGCCTGGGCATGACGATGCGAGTGGCGTTCTTGCGGGGCCTGACACAAATGATGTACGATCTGGTCGACAACCCGAACCTGATGCATCGGCTCATGACCATGATGCGTGATGGCACGCTGGCCCTGCTCGATCGCCTGGAAGAGGAGGATCTTCTCAGCCTCAATAATGACGGGTCCTATGTCGGTTCCGGCGGGTTGGGGTGGTCCACCGAGCTGCCCGCGCCCGATTTGGGCGGAAAGGTGCGCCTTCGCGATATGTGGGGTTTCGCCGAAAGCCAGGAAACGGTCGGCGTCTCACCACAGATGTTCTCAGAGTTCGTTTTCCCCTACCAATTGCCCATTCTCGAACGTTTCGGGCTGAACTGCTATGGTTGCTGCGAGCCGCTCGATTCACGCTGGCATATCGTCATGCAGATTCCGCGGCTGCGCCGTGTGTCGGTTTCTGCCTGGGCGAGCGTGCCCCAGATGGCAGAAAGGCTTGGGGACGCCTTCGTCTTCTCATGGAAGCCCAACCCTGCCGCCCTCGCAACGGACGCCCTTGATGAAGATCGCATCCGCGCAGGGCTGCGTAAGACCTTCGCAGAGACGCTTGGATGTCGCGTGGAGGCAATCATGAAGGACAACCACACGATCGGCGGCAATCCGCAGAACGTGATCCGCTGGTGCCAGATCGCCCGAGAGGAGGCCGAGAGGCTATGACCCTGCCCGGTCGCCCCAGGCGTTTCCGGATTGCCTGCGCATTTTCGATACGGAGGTGTAGATGATCTGATCCCGGCTTGGCTTTCTCAACCACATCTTGCGTTTGAACCATCAACAACAGAGGAGACTTGTGCCATGTATTCCAAATCTACCCGTCGTAACCTCGTTCGCTTCATCGCCGTAGCTGTGTGCGTGAGCATCATCGCCATCGCCATCGCTGCCTGCGCGCCTGCGGCCGCTCCGGCCGCAACCGTTGCCAAGCCTGCAGCCGAAGAGCAGCTCTACTTCCGCTTGGTGACCCACGGTGGCGACGATCCCTTCTGGGCCGTTGTCAAGCAAGGCATGATCGACGCCGCCGCGGTCTATGGCGTGAAGGCGGAGATCGACCTGGCCGGCAGCGACCTCGCCAATCAGCAGAAGAAGTTCCAGGAAGCGGTGGCCACCAAGCCCGACGGCATCGCCCTGGTCATCAACAACGACGACGCCTGGGATAAGCCCGTTGAGGATGCCCTGGCCGCAGGCATTCCGGTCATCGGCATCAATAACGATGACACCAAGGGACCTGTCGGCAACAAACGTCTCGCCTACATCGGCCAAAATGAGGTGCGCGCCGGCTACATGCTGGGAGCCAAGGTTTTCGGCGACGCCAAAGCTGCAGGGGTCGATCTGAGCAAGGCCAAGGTTGGCTTCGCCGCCGAGGTGCCGACGGCTGCCTACGCCCAGGTCCGGTCGGCGGGCCTCAAGCAGGCCATGCAGGAATTCGGGGTTCCTGGCGAGTTGGACATCATCGACGGCGGTGGCATCGAGATGACCACCAACGAGCAGCGCGAGACTGCCTACCTTCTGGCTAATCCCGACACCAACTTCATGTTCGGCGCTGGCGGCATCGTTACGGATCGCCTTTCGACTGCCCTCAAGAACGCCGGCAAGAAGCCGGGCGAGGTGTGGGCGGGTGGCTTTGACGCCGCCCCCGGCACTGTACAAGGCCTGAAGGACGGCTACCTCATCGCTTCCATCGACCAGCAGCAATATCTGCAGGGCTACCACGCCATTTCGACCCTGTACCTCTTCCAAAAGTACGGTCTCACGCCCGCCATCGACACCGGCGGCTTTCTGATCACCAAGGACAACCTCGGCGTGATCGAGAAGTACTCGGGTAAGTACCGCTAAGCCAAGCTGCTGCCCAAACGGGCGCCCACCTGGGGGCAGGCCGCAGGCCTGCCCCCACTGTCAACCTGGGGAGGGAAGAGAAATGCGAAGCACAGCACTGCCACGCCTTCGATCGGATCGCATCCATCTCAGCACACTGAGCACGCCCCTTGTCTTCCTGCTTGCAATCTTGATCTTCTGGCTCCTTTCCCCGGGGCATCGCTTTCTCGATCCCAGGAATCTTGCCGCCATGGCCAAGCTTACGCCTGACCTGGGTGTCGTGGCCCTAGGCGTTGGGGTGCTGATGATTGCCGGGGAGTTCGATCTGTCGGTCGCCGCGGTGCTGCCTCTTACCTCGTACATCTTCGCCCAGCTTCTGATCGCCGGAGTCAATCCGTTTCTGGCCTTCCTGATAGTGTTGCCCTGTGGAGCTCTCTTGTGTCTGCTCAACGGCGTCATTGTGGTCCGCACGGGCCTGCCGTCGTTCATTGTCACGCTCAGCACCATGATGTTCTGGCGTGGTTTCCTCTACGTACAGAGTGGCTTGATGCCGATCAGCATCCTGCCCTATATTCCCCCTGACTCGCCTTTTGCACAGATGTTGACCGGGCAAGTCGGACCGGTTCCTGTTCAGTTCTTGTGGTACCTGGGGCTGGCGATTGTGCTGGGTATCCTCCTACACCTTGGCAAGTTCGGAAACTGGATCTTTGCGACTGGCAGCAATGTCGATGCCGCCCGCGCCATGGGCGTGCGAGTGCCGTTCACAAAGATGACCTGTTTCATGATCCTGGGAGCGCTGTGCGCTTTCGCTGCTGTCATGCAGGCAGCGCGACTGGGGTCGTTCGCCGCCACGCAGGGGATCGGCTTCGATTTGCGGGCCATCGCCGCAGTCGTGGTCGGAGGCGTCTCGTTGCGAGGGGGCGTCGGCAATATGCTGGGGATCGCCCTGGGCGTTTTCATCATCCAGATTATCGACAACGGCCTGATCCTAATGCAGGTGCCGGTTTTCGGCATCAACACCTTCATCGGCATCGCCGTCATCCTGTTTGTCATCCTGAGCAACATGACCAACCCCCAGTTTGCAGACCAATAGCCCTGGTCTGCCTGGCACCTGTGCGATTCTCAGGCAAGATGGAGAAGACATGTCAGCAATCCTGAACAACTCGCAGCCCCTGCTCCAACTGACAGGAATACAGAAGTGGTTTGGCAGGGTGCACGCCCTGCGCGGCGTCGACTTCGAGATCAAGCGGGGAGAGGTCGTCGGTCTGTGCGGCGACAACGGCGCCGGCAAGTCGACGCTCATCAAGGTCATCTCCGGCTATCACGCGGCCGAAGAGGGCCAGATCACCTGGGAAGGCAAAGAGGTCAGGCTCCAGTCCCCGCACGACGCCCGGACGCTCGGCATCGAGACCGTGTACCAGGAGCAAGCGCTGGCCCCGCACCTGAGTATCGCCCGGAATATCTTCATGGGTCGCGAGCCGACCACCTTCCTGGGCCTTATGGACCAGAAGGCCATGGCCGAGCAGAGTATGAAGGCGCTTGCCAGCCTGGGCCTCAAGCTGCGCTCGCCGGACACGCTGGTAGCCACCCTCTCCGGCGGGCAGCGGCAGGGCGTAGCGATCGCACGCGTCATCCATTTCAAGGCGAAGCTCGTCGTTTTGGACGAGCCCACCATTGCGCTTGCGGTCAAAGAGGTGCGTGAGGTGCTGGAATTCGTGCGGCATCTGAAAAACGAAGGTGTCGCCGTTATATTCATCAGTCATACGCTGCACCACGTGTTCGACGTGGCCGACCGCATTATGATCATGGCGCACGGGGCCAAGCTGGCTGACATCGCCACTGAGGACACCAACGTCGACGACCTGTCTGACATCATCGTACGGGGCACCTACGGAGAGTAGCAGCCATGGCCGAATCAGCAATGACAGGTGGGATGATGAGGCGTAAGGGCACGGACCTGCTCCTGCGCTTCCGGAACGCCGGGGTGCTGGCGGTGCTTCTGCTTCTGGTCGTGGGCTCTGCCATACTCACACCCCATCATACATTCGTCGGCATTGCCAACGTCACGATACTGCTGGCATTGGGGTTGGAGTTCGGCGTGATGGCGCTGGGCGTCGGCGTGCTCATGATCGCGGGTGAATTCGACCTGTCCGTTGGCTCCATTCTTGTCCTTTGCGCCTTTGTCTTTACGGTCGTGCTCGAGGCCAGTGCCAATCCCTTCGTGGCAGCCCTGGTCGCCCTGGTGTGCGGTGCACTCCTGGGAACACTGAACGGCCTGATTGTCGTACGGGGCCATATCGTCTCCTTCGTCGCCACCTTGGGTACCATGCTGACGTATCGCGGACTCACCGAAATCCTGTCCGGTGGCACGATTCGCACGGTGTCGGTGAGTGTCTATCCGGTCTTCCTGCAAATGTTCACCGGGAAGGTCGCCGGCGTTATTCCGGTGCAGGCCATCTGGTTCGTGCTCATAGCCATCCTCCTCTACTTCGTGCTGAACCGCGGGCGGTTCGGCAACTGGATTTTCGCCACTGGCGACAACGTCCAGGCAGCGCGAGCCATGGGTATCAAGACCGGACGCGTCAAGATCCTCTGTTTTGCGCTCGTAGGTACGCTGAGCGCCTTTGCCGCCGTGCTGCAGACGACTCGCCTGACGGCCTTCTCGGTACACATGGGTGTAGGCTGGGAGCTGCGCGCGGTGGTGGCGGCCGTGGTCGGCGGCACTGCGCTGCAAGGTGGTCGGGGCAGCATGGTTGGCATCTTCCTCGGCACACTGGTCATCATCGTGGTCGACAACATGATCGGCCAGTTCCGACTCGCCTACGAGTACACGTACATGGTCTTTGGCTTGGTCACCCTGGGATCCGTGCTCCTGGATCTCTGGATCGAACGTCGGTTGCAGCGTGCAGCCACCTCTGGCGAAAACTGAGCAAAGACCTCCGGGAGGCCCGCCTGACGCGATCGACCAGGTAGCCTGTTTGACAGGAGGGGTCAGGAACCGTAAGCTTATTGTCTTGCTGCGGATGATAGGCAGAAACCCAATAGCGTCCTGTGCTGATTGCTACCCTGGTTGCTTGTGTGGCAGGCAGTCAAGCCGCCCTGGCGGACGAGGCAGGATCGTTAGCACTGTAGTAGAAGGATGCTGGGACATGATCGAATACGCACTGCCGAATTCCCCGCAGCCGGCGCTGTGGCAACGCACCACTCTCGCTCTTGCGACCCAGGTCGGATGGACGGTGGATATCAGCGTCGATGTGCCACCCCGGTGCGTCATCATTGGCGCCCACCACACTTCTATCAGCGATGTGCTGGTGGCCTTCCTGCTGATGGGTGCAGGCGTCGATCTGCGTTGGGTTTTGAAAGGCGAGGCTTTCCGCTGGCCCACTCGGCGCCTTCTCACGGCGCTCCACGCTCTCCCCGTACAGCGCCATAGCCGGAGCGGCTTCGTGGACCAGATGGTGCGGGCATTCGCAGAGCAGGACGTGTTGCGTCTGGCTATCTGTCCTGAAGGGACCCGCAGGGCGGAATCGCACTGGAAGACCGGTTTCTACCATATTGCCCTGGGCGCCCGGGTGCCCATGGTTTTCGGCTACGCCGACTATCCCCGTAAGGAAGTGGGCATTGGCGGCTTCTTGCAGCCATCCGGCGATATCGTCAGCGACTTCGAGGTCATCCGGCGCTTCTATGCCGGGATTCAAGGTCGATTCCCCGATCGGCAAAGCGACATCTGTGTGCCGCCTGCTCGGAAGCCAGTCTCGTAACTCTTGGGCTAGTACATGCGGGCCTAAACAGGCCAATGGTATAATGGCAGCATCTTGAGTCG
>CAZHTZ010000172.1:0-8069 GCA_964535455.1 uncultured Caldilineales bacterium | reverse complement strand
TCTGCGACGAGATCGGCCGCCCGTACGCGTACTACTACTTTCTACGGTGCTAAGCCTGCCGTCCGGCCATACACCACCGTTCGCATTCCACCCTTCCACACCACGAGACACCCATGAACCGCGACATCCTCCACACCAACGCTGCTCCCGCGCCTGTCGGCCCCTATTCCCAGGGTGTCCGCGCCGGCCACTTCATCTTCACCGCCGGGCAGGTGGGTCTTGATCCTGCCACCGGCAAGCTGGCCGAGGGCCTGGAAGCGCAGGCCAGGCAGGTGATGGCAAACCTGGCCGCCATCCTGGCCGCGGCCGGCTCCGGCATGGACCACATCGTCAAGACCACCATGTTCCTGACCGACATGAGCCATTTCGCCACGGTGAACGCCATCTATGGGGCGGCTTTCACCGCCGCCCCGCCTGCTCGCACCACCGTCGCCGTCGCCGGCCTGCCCCTGGGCGCCCTGGTCGAGATCGAAGCGGTCGCTTTGGCAGCCTAATCTGACGTTTTCCCTGCGGGTTGCATCCGCTTGTCTTGCGTATTTGACTTTGCCCAAGGTATACTTTGCAGCCTAATCATTCGGAGGAGAAGGCTCTCATTCTATGAACACCCCTGAACACTCACCAGTCACTCCAGGCCAAGAGGTGAGCCCTGTCCAGCAGTTGACTACCAGCGAGGTCGAGATCGCTCGCGCACCAGCCATCCATCCCATGGAACTGCTGCTCAGCGAGAATCCGTACGACCTGCGCGAGCTGGAAGTGGGCGACACCGTCGAGGGCACCATTGTCGGCATCAACGACAATGAGATTCTCGTCGACATCGGCTCCAAATCGGAGGGAGTCATCCCCGCCCGCGATCTGGAACGAGTGGATGCCGAGATCCGCAATGGTCTGAAAACCGGCGACAAGATCTACGCGCAGGTCGTGCGCCCTGAAAGCCGCGAAGGTCATGCCACCCTGTCCCTGTCCCGAGCCCTCCAGGAGTACGACTGGAAGCATGCCGAAGACCTGCTCGAGTCGCAGCAGGTGTTTGAGGGCGAAGTCAACGGCTACAACAAGGGCGGCGTCATCGTCTTTGTCGGCAAGGCCCGCGGGTTTGTTCCAGCCTCGCAGCTTGTCAGCGATGAAGGCAAGAAGGACGACGACGATGAGGATCGTTTCGCCAGCCTGGTCGGCAAGAAACTCCAGCTCAAGGTCATCGAGCTCGACCGCACCCGCAACCGCCTCATCCTGTCGGAACGCCAGGCCATGCGCGATTGGCGCCGCAAGCAGAAGGCGAAGTTGCTGACGGATTTGCAGGTGGGCGATGTGCGCAACGGCATGATCAGCAGCCTGGCGTCCTTCGGCGCCTTTGTCGATCTTGGCGGAGCTGACGGTCTGATCCATCTTTCCGAGCTGTCCTGGGGCCGCGTGCAGGATCCCAGTGAGGTCGTCAGGGTCAGCGACGAGGTCACGGTGAAGGTCATCAGCGTCGACCGCGAACGGCGGCGCATCGGCCTCAGCATGCGCCAGCTTTTGCCCGAACCCTGGAGCGTCGTCCACGAGCAGTATGCCATCGGCCAACTCGTGGATGCTGAGATCACCCGCCTGACGAGCTTTGGCGCCTTTGCCCGGGTGGACGGCAAGCTCGAAGGTCTGATCCACATCAGCGAGCTTTCCGACCAGCGCATCAACCATCCCAAGGAAGTCGTGCACGAAGGCCAGAAGCTCATGCTTCGCGTCATCAAGATCGATCCTGACAAGCGCCGCATGGGCCTGAGCCTGAAACGCGCAGGCGAAGACAGCTATGCTATCATCGACTGGGCTGCGGAAGAGACCGACGATCTGATGGAAGACGACCAGACGTCGATGGCCGCAGCCATGGCCGACGCCGAAATGGCGGCGGATGCAGAGTTGGAGGCCGGCGCCGGTTCAATGGCCGAGGCCGAGTTAGAAGCAGACGCTGAAATGATGGCCGGCGCCGGTTCAATGGCCGAGACCGAGTTGGAAGCAGACGCCGAAATGATGGCCGACGTCGAGGCCGAGGCCGAGGAAGCGTCGGTGGTCTAAGCGACCTGGCGTCGAAAACCCCGTAATAGTTGGGGGGCTGGCACCGTCTAATGAGATGGGCCAGCCCCTTCTTTTTTTCTCTACGGCCTGACGGCAAGCGAGCGGGCTAGACCGGATTAGGCGTTACTGGTTGCCCATCCCTGTTTGCTATAATGGACATGGGAATTGTACAAACGGCAATCCGCTTCTCAACCCCGAGGACAACAGCCATGACAGACAAATTCGATCGGTTTACTAAGAAAGCGCGCCGGGTGTTGCAGCTCGCTCAGGAAGAGGCGCAACGGCTGAATCATAACTACATTGGCACCGAGCACCTGCTCTTGGGCCTTGTGCGAGAAGAGAACGGGGTGGCATCGAAGGTACTGATGGAATTGGGTGTGGACCCGGCCCAGGTGGTGCGGGCCGTGGAACGCACGGTGGGACGCGGCGAGCGCCCGCCCTTTGGCAAACCCACCTTGGCCCCCCGTACGAAACGCGTGATCGAGTTGGCGGTGGATGAGGCCAGGCTGATGGGCCACCACTATATCGGCACCGAACACCTGCTGTTGGGACTGGTGCGAGAAGGAGAAGGGATTGCCGTCAACGTGCTGCGCGGTTTGGGTGTCAGCCTGGATCGGGTGCGTACGCAGACCGCGCGCTCCATCCTGCAGGCGCAGCGCGAGCCCGTCGAGGCAGGCAGCAAGAAGCCGGAGAGCGACACGCCCCTGGTGGATCAGCTTGGCCTGGACCTCACCGCCCGCGCCGCCGAAGGCAAGTTGGACCCGGTCATCGGCCGCGAGAACGAGATCGAGCGTGTCGTGCAGATCATGTGCCGGCGCACCAAGAACAACCCCGCCCTGATTGGCGAGCCGGGCGTCGGCAAGACTGCCATCGTCGAGGGATTGGCCCAGCGCATCGTCCTGGGTGACGTACCGGAGCCGTTGTTGAACAAGCGGATGTTGATGTTGGATGTGGGCTCGCTGGTAGCGGGGACCATGTACCGCGGCCAGTTCGAGGAGCGGCTGAAGAAGGTGATCGAGGAGATCACCAACTCCAAGGCGATCCTGTTCATCGACGAGGTGCATATGCTCGTGGGCGCCGGCGCCGCCGGCAGCAGCGTCGACGCCGCCAACATCCTGAAACCAGCACTCAGCCGCGGCGAAATTCAGGTCATCGGCGCCACCACCCTGGACGAGTACCGCAAGCACATCGAACGCGACGCCGCCCTCGAACGCCGGTTCCAGCCGGTGTTTGTGCAAGAGCCGTCCATCGACGACACCATCGAGATCCTGCGCGGCGTCCGCTATAAGTACGAAGAGCACCACCGTCTGAGCATCAGCGACGAAGCCCTGCGCTCAGCCGCACATCTGGCTGCTCGCTACGTCCCTGACCGCTTCATGCCCGACAAGGCCATCGATCTCATCGACGAAGCCTCCTCCCGGGTGCGCATGTACAAGACTCCGTTGGCCGCCAGCCTGCGCGCCACCTTCCGTGACCTCAAGTCGTTGCAGCGAGAAAAGGAAGAGGCGCTGGCCCAGCAGCGCTATGACCAGGCCATTGACCTGCGCTACCGCGAGGTCGAGCTGCAAAACCAGCTCGAACAGATGCGGGCCAGTTGGGAGACCGCCGAGCGGCCCATCGTCCAGCCCGACGACATTGCTGAAGTGGTGGCGATGTGGACGGGCATTCCCGTCAAGCGCATCACCGGCGAGGAAAGCGAACGCCTGTTGAAGATGGAGGAGTACCTGCGGCTGCGCGTCATCGACCAGGAAGAGCCGATCAAAGCCATTGCCCGGGCAGTGCGCCGCGCCCGCGCCGGCCTGAAAGACCCCAAACGCCCCATCGGCTCCTTCATCTTCCTGGGTCCCACCGGCGTGGGCAAGACCTACATGGCCAAGAACCTGGCCGAGTTCCTTTTCGGCTCGCCGGACGCGCTGATCAAGCTGGACATGTCCGAGTTCATGGAGCGGCACAACGTCAGTCGGTTGGTAGGCGCACCGCCAGGATACGTGGGCTATGATGAGGGCGGCCAATTGACCGAAGCCGTACGCCGTCGCCCCTATTGTGTCATCCTGCTCGACGAGATCGAGAAAGCCCACCCGGAAGCGCTCAACATCCTCCTGCAGATCATGGAGGACGGCCATCTCTCCGATGCCAAGGGTCGGCGCGTGGACTTCCGCAACTCGATCATCATCATGACCTCGAACGTCGGCGCCTCGCTGATCCGGCACGGCGCCCGCCTGGGCTTCGCCATCACAGACGACGACAAGCGCAAGGAAAGCGACTATGAGGACATGAAGAAGCGGGTCATGGAGGCGCTGGAGCGCACCTTCCGGCCCGAGTTCATCAACCGCCTCGACGGCATCATGGTATTCCATGCCCTTGATCAGGAGGCGATCAAGCGCATCGTCGACCTGGAGCTGCAGCGTGTGCATACGCAGCTTGCCGAGCACGAGATCAAGCTCGACGTCACCGACACGGCCAAGATATTCCTGGGCGAAATCGGCTACGACCCCAAGTTTGGGGCGCGGCCGCTGCGACGGGCCATCCAGGAGCATGTGGATGACCCCATGAGCGAACGCCTGCTGGCGCAGGAAGTCCGGGCCGGCGACGTGGTGCGACTCACTCGCGACGGCGACAAGAAGGCCCTTATCTTCGAGGTAGTCAGCCGCCAGGTGAGCGACGAGAACGAGCCCACGGGCGAGTCGCTGGAAGCAATTCTCGGCTAGCCCCACCCCCTCTACAATCAAAGAACGCCGGCCTTCCGCAAGGGGGCCGGCGTTCTTTTTACGCAACAGCGCTCGCCGCCGCCGCAAGAATGACTAAGATGTATTGGCTTTTGTTCGGAATTCAGGCACACGCAAATTGCGCCGTCACAGCATCACTGGTACATTGATCTCCCGTCCATCAACAGGTCGGGAGTGTAAACAGGCGGCCAATGACCTCGGAACCTGACTCGATCTCTCGCACCACCCTGAGCCCAATCGCCGAACGCCTGGCGCTGGCGTTCATGACCGGAGTCGCCTTTGCCATGCGTGTCTGGGCCATTGACAGCAAGGGACTTTGGTACGATGAAGCTGCGACAGCCCTCATGGCCCAGGCAAGGCCGTCGGACATCATCATCTTCCATTGGCGCTCCGCCTATGAGCACCCTCCGTTCTGGCAATTGCTCATGCATGCCTGGGGACAGGTTGTGGGACAAAGTCCAATGGCCCTACGCTTCCTCCCGGCCCTGGCTGGTACGGTTGCTGTCCCCTTGCTTTGGCGCTTTGTGAGGCGCCTCTGGCCAGATGATGCCGCGGTGCGCATCCTGGCGGCGGCACTGATGGCGGCGGCGCCGGTGATGATCCTCTACAGCCAGGAGGCGCGCATGTACTCCCTGGTTGTTGCGCTGGCGCTGGCCTTGTTGCTCGTGTCAGTGATGCTTACAGAGCGCCTGACCGTGGGTCGTATTGCCGCATTTCTTGGGATTGCCTGGGCCATGCTGGGCATACACTACTACTCAGTCATGCTCCTGGCTGTCGTGGCCATCTTGTTTGCGAAGGCTCTCCTCGATCAGCGTCCCTGGCGACGAGGGAGGGCGCTTGTACTGATTTGGCTGCTGGCTGTGGCGCCATTGATTCTCTGGATGGTCTTGGCTCCTGGCTTCCGTGTCACATTGAAGTCGTTGGCAAGAACGCACACCAGCGATCCAGCGACTCTCATGCAGTTCCCGGTTGGGTTGTGGAAGGACCTGCTCTTCGGCTCGGTGGTCTACCAGCCTTCGCCGGCGATGGCATCGCTGCTAGTCGTGCCGGTCGCCCTTATGGGCATGGTCTTGGCCTGGCGGCGCCCCAATGGCTGGGTTCCCGTTCTGGCTGCACTGCTGCCCGTCGCCTTCACCGCGGCCGCGCTTGGCGGTGTGCCAACCCGTTATCTGCTCTTTGTAGGTCCTTTCCTGTTCGTCTTCCTGGCGTTAGCGACCGTGCAGACCTGGCGCCGGCGGCGGTGGGCCGGAACTGTAGTGTTTCTGATCACGGCCTTTCCGCTCGTATCAGGGATGATTTACTATGCGCTCAACTATGAGAAAAGCGAATACCGGGAAATGGCTGCTTTCCTTTCGCAGCATGCCAGGAACGGTGAGCTCATACTGCTCGAGGGGCCAAGACAGAACCTGTTATTCAAGTACTATGCTGATCCTGATCTCGCCTACGAACCTGTGCCCAAGAGCGATCTGCCCGATTTTTGGCCGGTGAATGCGGGACCGATCGTCCCGGAGGATATCGCCCAACAAGTTCAGGAAGCACTGGAGACGCGAGAGGGACTGTGGCTTGTCCTGGCGGGGCAGGCAGAGGTCGACCCAGGCGAGTTTCTGCCTAAGTACCTCCGAGCAGTCGCTTACCGGGACTACTGTGTCGACTGGCTGGACGTGACCTTGTGCCACTACCGTAACCCGGCCAGAGTGACCGCTATCGATGGGCGTGAATTGAGCATTCGTTTTGGCGAAGGATTCTGGCTTGACGGTGTCGCTGTCGGCGCCCCCATGCCAGACCCCAACGGCGGCACGCTGGTTCCGGTGCGCCTCAAGTGGCGGACCACAACGCAGCCCCATTTAGACTACAAAGTATCAGTGCGTCTGCTCGATCAAGCCGGAAACCTCCTGGCCCAGACTGACGATGACCCTATTGGCCCGCTGCTGCCAGCGACAGCTTGGGCCGAAGGCGACATCAAAGACGGCTACTTTGTGCTCAGACCGCCCAGGGGAACACCAGCGGGAATCTATTCCCTGGTGCTGGTGGTGTATGACCCGGCCTCCGGCGCACCTGTTCCCTCCAGCACCGGGGACAACAACGCTATCGAGACGCCGCTCAAGCTGCTCGATGTATCAACTGGTCAGGTTGATCGTTGACAAGTAGGCCGTCACCCAGCGTCAACAAAGGGGCCAGCTATAGGCATTGTGTGCAGCCTGTAAAGGCGAACTGCAATCGCGGCCAGCAACAAGAATGCGAGACCAAGAAGTTCGAACCAGGGACGCCACCGGCCTATGCGGTCATTCATTGCTGACCTCGACTTCGGTCAAGACCACCCTATCACCTGGCAGAACCAAGGGCGCCTCCCGAACACGTAGATTCTCTACGGTATCGGGTTTATAGAGCCCAAACAAGAGGCGATATCTACCTGGAGGGATCGTCTTGTCGAGATGCAACTGCTGTTCGTCTACGATCACCTCACCAGGCTCCCAACGGGAGGTTGGACTGTATCCCAGGATAGGTGGTCCATCGTGCTGTGCCACCTTGCCGGAGTCATCCAAAGGCGTCAGGTGTAAGAAGACGGCGTAGTCGGTATCTGGCGTTTTTTCTGCCAACCAGTAGAGGCGTAGTTCGATGGTTTCACCGGACTTCCAGTCAACCTTGGGTAGGTCGTAGCCCACCAGATGCAATCCGTCTTGGAAATCGACGGTATAGGGAACAGGACTGCGCACATCCCTACTCGCCTGAAAGCGCCAGAAGAGGATTCCGAGTACGAAAGCGACGAGTAACGTGCCCACCAGGAGCCGCCTCTTTCGTGACCGGCGAAAAGCCAAGATCAGGACGAGCAGGATCGAAATCCCAGACACGAATAGGGCCATCCGGCGTATAAGTGTGTCTTGGAAACGCATCGACACCACATGATTGCCTGGCGGTACTTCAGCTGTCACGAGACCCATTGCACCGCTCGGGTAGGTGCGAACCGGCTCTCCATCGACATACACTTGCCAGCCGGGGAAGAAAATGCGCTGCCCGCGCAGTGTCATTGGGCGACTCGTCTGAACCTGAAACTCAAGTTCGGTTGAACGCTCGCCAATGACACGAACGGTAGGCAAGACCACCAGCGGAGGTAACACAGCCTCGGTATCAGGGCGTGAAGCAGCGATCTCACTATTGGGTAGAGTGAGGTAGATAGGCGAGAAGTCCGAAAAGAGGGGGTAGCCTGCGCGACCTCGTTCAAAGAGATCGGGTTTTCCGATCTGCGAACTAGTAGTCCGTCAAGACTCAAGTGGCGGGTTCGTAGTGGCGACTTTAGTCGCT
>CAZHTZ010000171.1:0-8078 GCA_964535455.1 uncultured Caldilineales bacterium | reverse complement strand
CAATCGCCCGTTTGCGGCGACTCAAGCTGCTCTCGTTTTACCGGAAACTAAAGATTGTTCCATCTGAAGGTTTCCGCAAGTGGAAGGATCGCGCCCTGGATCTCCTGCGCTTTATTGCGGGAGTGTTTTGTGTAACGTCGCCACGCTACTTCAATGAAAGCTACAGGACGACCGACAGTGTGATCCGTTCCATCACGCTCGATGACGAAGTCGAGATCATGAACGTTGCCGTATTGGTCCTCCCAAGTAACCTTACGTCCTTTGCGAGCAGGTCGGTCCTTGTCTTGATAGTCAAGATAGAGGGTCTTTTGCCGACAAAACGATTCCAGTTGTGGTCGTACCACCGACTCAAGAAGACCGCCGATTACTTGCCCGAACCTATGAGCTGCTGATTCAGCCATCTTTATCCCTCAATCCAGAGCAATCCTTCTTTGAGCGGAACCCGGTGTTTGCGATTTTTCCACTTGGTGTTCCTATCCCGCAGCTTTTCAAAGCGATACTCTCGAAATCCTGCAGCAAGTGCAAGTTCACCAATCCATCTCTCAATCGGACTGTACACTCCATAAGGAGCAGAATCACCAATCACCCAACACATATGTGCGCCACCATTGCAAACTTGACGCAACTGCTGCATTACAAGAGAAATGTCTCGACAATACGCAGCGAGCATCGTGTGGTAATGCTTCTTGCCACCGTAGTTCTCACGAACCCGCGCCAAGGTTGTGGTAACTTCGGTTAGTTCATGTCTAATTGGTGAGACAGCGCTAGACGCAAGTAGATCATCGAGTCTTAACTTCTCGCGGGAAGAGTGCTGAGAAGAAGACACAATCAGGTATTTTCTTACCTTATCGTGTATATCATACCAACCAGCTACATCTCCCCAAAAAGTCATTTCAAAACGAAGCGCATCGGCATAGTCATAGTTATTTGCATAAGGAGGTGACGTGATCACTGCGTCAATCCCATCAATAATTGCCATCTTCAAATCCCGCGCATCTCCAGAAACAACTACTGCGCGTGATTCATTTGATGTCATCTGCATAGATTCAATGTCAGATTTCATCACCCGAACTTGTTGATCAAATGCAATGATTGGCGAAGCTACTTTCTTTTTTGTCTTATTTGGAAGAATGTATTGCCATTGTGCTGTTCCTGCTTTGGCTGTTGGTCTCAGAATTGCCGTAATAGCAAGCCAAACAAGTTCAGATTCAGGTGATCCGTCGTCCAGATGTTGCCAAGCAGTCTTCAGGTTGTCTAGAACAGTAAGGGCATTCTTCTCGTAGCTGCGTTGGATTAGATCAGGATAAGATGAAAGATCACCACTTTCCTTCTTGCTTCGCTCCATCACAGCGTCTGCAAACTCAGTAAGCCTCCAGGACGGAGTCGTCCACAGAAGTTTTGTCTTGCATATCCGCGCAACTACCGGATGTGCCTCTACGCTGTAACTCCTGATACTCTGGGTGTCACACACAACCGAAACAGTGCCAGAACCTGCAAATGGGTCAAGAATAGTATGTCTAGATCCAATATTCCAAGCCTGTAACAGCTCTTCAACCCATTCTGCCGAAAAACCAGCAGAGTATCGAAACCAACGATGAACAGGCAGGACCATGTTGTCGACAAAGGTCCCAGAGCGAGAAATCCTGAGACGATCACCTTCAACCAAAACCGTATCTTCAAACAATCCGAGTTGCGTTTGCATCATCTTACCGATCGGAGCAATGACCCAGAACGTGTATGGCCAGCGACTGGTTCGGAGGCAAATCCCCATGCGCCCAAGTATAGTCCTGCCATACGCATGAGGCAACCTGACTCGAGACACACGGGTTTGCCGCCACCCTTACTTCATCTCCCTCATACGGTTGTTGGCGTCGATACCGAAACGGCGTACGTTCTCAGGGGGAATCTCGAAGGCGAAGCGGGAGGGGTTGCGGATGAAGCCATCATCGCGATCGCGCACCGAGAAGAGATACAGGGCCTCGCTGGCGCGGGTCATGCCCACGTAGAACACCCGGCGCTCTTCCGCCAACTGCGCCGGGTCGTTCAGAGTCCGCCACAGCGGCAAATGCTCGTGCTCGACGCCGATGATGATCACCACCGGGAACTCGGTGCCCTTGGCGTTGTGCAGCGTCATCAGCGTGACGCGGTCCTCACCCCTGGTATGGGCGAAGGTGTCCTGGCTGGTCAGCAACGCCTGGTAGTCCAGGAAACCCGCCAGCGAAGGGTCGGTCTGGTAGCGCTTATGGGCATCTATGTGTGAGCCGAAAGTCTGCTTTAGCTCGATCCAATCGGCGTCCTCCCCGGTGGCCGGGACGTCATGGGCAGCCAATTGCAGCGCCAACTCCTGCGCCGGTCCTTGCAGGTGGGATGGCAGCCCTGCCAACACCTCCTCAAGCAGGTCGCGGCCACGGCTCACAGCCAGCATGCGGGCGGCGCCGTTCAGCAAGGCCAGGTTCTCGTCGACCAGCTCGACGCCGGCAGCCAGCGTGCCCAAGGCCACCAACGGCAGCACATCCGCCAGCGCCTCGCGCTCCTTGTCGTCCAGGATGCGGTCGGTCAGGGCAAAGAAGAGGTCGGCGGTGCGTCCGATATCATCGGCTGCCCGGTGCCTGACCTCATGGCCCAGATCGAGGCTGGCGAGGAGACTTTCCAGCGTGTAGCGTCCGGCATCGGGAAGCAGTCGCCGCGCCAGGCGCAGCGTGTCGATGTAATGCGGGTTGAAGCCCTTGCCGTTGTACAACTCACCGCAGACGCGGTCGACGAAGCGATTGTCGAAGCGGGCGATGTTGTGCCCAACGACCACGCTGTCGTCGACATAATCGAGAAAAACGGGCAAGACCGCTTCGATCAGGGGAGCGTCCGCCACATCCTCGAAGCGGATGCTGTGTACCTGGCTGGCAGCCGCCGGGATATACCCGCGCGCGGGCCGGACGAACCGATGGAACGGGTCACCGGATGGCTGCTCATCCTCATAGACGGCAGCAGCGATCTCGACGATTTCGTCACGGCGGACATTCGTTCCTGTAGTTTCCACATCGTAGAGAACGAATCGACCTTCGGCGAGGGTCTCGTAGGCCACGAGAAGGCTTTGCATGCAGCGCCAGGCGCACGTGGCCAGGGCATAGGGTCCCTGCGCCACGTCCAAGTCGATGCGGACGGCGGCAGCATCGCCGTCGAAGGTGGCACGCCCGCCAAGCACGATCAGGCAGCCATCCGCCGGCAGGAGGTCAGCCTGGAAGTCAGGCACGGGCCAGGTCTGCGCCTCGACAGTCAAATACTTGGCGAGGACATGGCGCAGGATGGCGGCGGCGGCGTAGCCGTCCACCGTCGCCGGATGCACAATGCCTGACGGACGGCCGGCGTCGATGGCTTCGGCCAGGACATCCGCTTCCGCGACCGGGTCCAGAAAGGCCATGAAACCCACGAGCAGGGCTACGTCCTCTTTGCGCCAGGGCGACCTCAACTGCTCCAGCAGGGCGAAGAGGGTGCTGACCGCAGGCTCCGCCTCCGCCGCGGGGGTGGGAAGACTGCTCACGAGCTGCATGAACCGCCGCAGATGCACCCGCGTCAGGGGGCTGATCTCGGCAAAGTCCTCGGGACGCCGCGCCAGGTCGACGAGGCTGACCCGGCGTTCCTCCGCCAGATGGCGAAGCTGGATCATGGTCAACTCGTCGACCTGGCGTAAGGGAAAGTTGACTGCAGCCGTGAAGTTCTCCTCGCTCAGAGCTCGCACCATCTGCAAGAAACGCACGATCTCGCGCGTGATCGGCCGGTCGAAGAAGCTCTCCTTACGCAGGCGCTGCACCGGCAGCCCCGCCTGCACCAGCGCTTGCTCCGCCGGTTCGCCCAGGCTGTGCGTGCGGTACAGGATGGCGATATCACCGTGTTTGTAGCCGCGCTCAGTGGTGAGCTTCTGGATCAGCGTGACCAGCCAGCGCTGTTCCTGCTGCAGGTTGTGGAAGATGTAGTGAAAGATGGGAGCGTCGCCTTCCTTCTGACTGCGCATCAGACGCTGCCGATCCTGGCTGCGCTGGTGTGCGATCAGGCGCTGGGCGCCGAACAGAATCTTGGGAGGGCAGCGGTAGCTGATGTCCAGCTTGACGATGGTCGGGTGGTAGCGCTCGATGTAGGCATCGATGAGCTCCGGCTTGGAGCCACGCCAGCCGTAGATGGTTTGGTCTTCGTCGGCCACGATGGTCACGCTGCTCGCCAAGGGGGCCAGCTGCTTCAGCATCTCGTACTGGGCCAGATTGATGTCCTGGTACTCATCCACCAGGACATGGCGGAGGGTTCGACCGAAGTGCTCGCGCGTCTCCTCATCCGTACGCAGCAGAAGGACGGCATAGCGGATAAGGTCATCGAAGTCGAGGGCGTGGCGCTGCCGGAGCCACTCTTCATAGGCGCGGGCGATCTCCGCCAGGACGGGATCGGCATCGCTCGGCGGTTTCGCCGGGTCCGCCAGCGCGCTTTTGTGGCGGCTGAGGTAGGAGATGATCTGCCCCGGGGGATAGAGCTCGCGGCTGAGGTCTTCCTGACCCAGGATTCTGTTCAAGGCATGGCGCTGCTCATCCTCGTCGATGATGGAAAAGCTCGGATCGACGTCGACCCGCGCCCCGAAGCGCCGCAGGATGCGTACTGCCGTGGCGTGAAAGGTATAGATCCAAACCCGGCCCGCCTGGTCGCCCAGCAAGGTGAACAGGCGCTCGCGCATCTCTTCGGCGGCGCGGTTGGTGAAGGTGACGGCCAGGATATGTTCTGGCCGCGCGCCTTTCTCCCGGATCAGCCAGGCGATGCGATGGGTAAGAATGCGGGTTTTGCCGCTGCCCGGACCCGCCAGCACAAGCAGGGGAGCGGCCCGGAAGGTAACAGCCTCGTACTGGCGCTCATTCAGTGATTCCAGCCAGGTTTGATCACTCATTGTCATAGCGTTCGTTCTCCGATCAAGGGGTTCGCGTCTCAGGCGCCGGGCGCGTGGACTCTCTCTTTTGCCGCCAGAGTCCCGCGCTGCCTCCCGCGCCCGCGTATCAACAATCGAAACATCGAGATGGGTTTGTCAAAGAGCAACCTCATTCTAGCACAATGGCAGGTGGCCGTAGCCAGACAAGAGACCGACGACGACCGACCACCGACCACGCCCACGCCACGCCTCTCCGATTACGCATCACGCCTTTCGCAATCCGCATTTCGCCATCCGCATTTCGCAATCCGCATTTCGCAATCCGCAATCCCTCCCCGCCTCTTCGCCTCTTCCTTTCCCCTGATGTACACTCCTCGCCATGAGCCGGTTTCGCGCCCGTGAGCGCATGATTCTCCTGGTCGTCCTCCTGTTGGGGTTCGCCCTGCGGCTGTACCGGCTTGGGGCTTACAGCTTGTGGTACGACGAGACGGTCAGCGCCCTGCTAGCGTCGAAGTCCCTGGGAGCGATGTGGGCGCATACGGCGCGGGACATCCATCCCCCCCTGTACTACGCCCTTCTACACTTCTGGACCGCCATTGCCGGAAGCAGCGACTTCATCCTGGCTTTCTTCTCGCTCTGGTTTGGGTTGGCGCTGGTGGCGCTGGCAGCGCACCTGGGACTGCAAGCCTATGGACCGCGGGTGGGTCTGCTCGCCGCCTTTCTGACTGCGATCCAGCCCCTGGGCGTGTGGTACAGCCAGGAAGTGCGCATGTACACCCTGGGCTCGTTCTGGCTGATGCTGGCGCTGATCGTGGTCTGGCGCTACCTCATCCGGCCCCGAACCGGTCTGCTCATCGCTTATGCTGTTCTGGCCGGGTTCAGCCTGTGGACGCTGTACTACAGCGCCTTCACCCTGGCGGCACTGAACCTGTTCGTACTGCCCTGGCTGTGGGTGCACCGGCGGCGGCAATTGCTACCCTGGCTGGCAGCCCAGGCGGCGGCCCTGCTCCTGTACGCGCCCTGGCTCCCCATTGCCGTGCGTCAGGCCTTCGACCCGCCCGTACCACCGTGGCGTGAGGCCCTGGCCCCGCTGACCCTGCTGGCCAGGGCCTGGCAGGAGGGCAGCACGGCCCTGGCCGGGGGCCAATCCATGGACCCGGTGCTCTGGTGGCCGCTGGGCCTGCTGGGGCTGGCGATCGCCCTGGCGGCTTTTGCCCTGCCCGGCCGCTTACCCGGCCGCAAGGGCACGGGCAGTCTGCTGCTGTGGACATCGGTGGCCGGTCCTGTCTTGCTGATCCTGCTGGTGTCCGTGCTCTTCACCCCGCTGTACCACGTGCGCTACCTTGCCCTGTACAGCGGAGCTTACCCCGTCCTTCTTGCGGCAGGACTGGCGGCTATCGCCGATCCCCTGGGCCGCGTCCGCCCGGCCCGGCTCGTCCTGGCCGGCGGGGCGCTGGCCATCCTGCTCCTGGGTGCGGGCGCCAGCCACCGCAACTACTTCGACAACCGCTACGCCTACGAAGCGGCCGACGATCTGCGTGGGGCCGTACGCTTTCTTTACGACCACGTCGGACCGTCCGACGCCATCCTCGTCAACGCCGGTTATCTGTACCCGGCCTTGCTGCATTACTGGCCCGGCGACATCGGCTGGCTGGGCCGGCTGAGCGACTACCCACCCGCCAGCGTTGGCGAGGGACCGGTGGTCGTCCTCACCGGTCATGTGGACGGCGATCCCGGCATCGGCTGGGGCGACCCTGCCAGCGATTTCTATGCCATCTCGCACGAAGAAACCGCCGCCCGGTTGGACAAACTCTTCGCCAACGCCAACACCGTTTGGGAGCTGCGGGGCTACGACACCGTCAACGACCCCACTGGTTTCATCCGCAGTTGGCTCGACGCTCACGGCGATCGCTATCTCGACCAGGTCGTGCCGGGGCAAACCTTCGCCCGCGTCCAGGCCTGGCGAACCTCGCCCCGCCCCCGCAGCCAGCAACCGGACATTCGATATCCGCAGGCCGCCGCCTTTGGCCCGGCGGAAAGCCCTCTCATTCATCTGCTGGGATATGACCTGGCTCCGGCCGCGTCGCATCCCGGCGACGACCTGCGCCTGACCCTGTACTGGCAAGCGGCAGGGCCGATCGCTCGCTCCTACAAGGTATTCAACCAGCTTCTGGCGGCCGACGGTGGCGTCATCGCCCAAAACGACGCCTTCCCCGGCCTGGGCGCCTACCCCACGCAGCTCTGGCAGCCCGGCGAGTTCATGGAAAGCAGCTTCGTGCTCCCCCTACCTGCTGACCTGCCCCCCGGGCCGTATCGCCTCATCACCGGGTTTTACGACGAGGCCAACGGTGTACGGCTGCCGCTGGCGAACGGCGACGACCACGTCGAGCTGGCTACGGTCGACGTCAGCGGTTCATCTCCCAGATGAGCCGCAGCCCTGCCAGCGTCAGCCAGGGTTCCACGCGCTCGATGACCCGCGTTTCGGCGGCGATCAGCTCGGCGTGCTGGCCGGTAGCGACCACGTGCATGCCCTCGCCCAGCACGCCCCGGAAGCGCTCGACCAGCCCCTCCACTAACCCCACATAGCCGTAGATCAGCCCCGCCTGCATGCTTTCCACGGTGTTCCGGCCGATGACCTGCTGCGGGCGGGCCAGGGCCACTTCGGGAAGCTGGGCGGCCCCGGCGCTGAGGGCCGCTGCCGCCATCACCAGGCCCGGCGCAATGGCGTGGCCCAGGTAATCGCCGTTGGCCGCCAGGGCATCGAAGGTCGTGGTCGTGCCGAAGTCGACGACGCAGGTGGGGCCGCCAAACAGCGCCTTGGCCGCCACGGCATTGGCCACGCGGTCGGCGCCCAACTGGCGGGGGTTCTCGGTGCGGAGGCGCAGCCCCGTGCGTAGCCCGGCGCCCACCACCAGCGGCTCGATGCGCAGCGCCTGGCGACAGACCGCCTGCCAGACGGGGGTAAGGCCGGGCACGACGCTGGCAAGGACGGCGCCCTCGAGCGCTTCCTCCGCCCTATCCCGCTGCGCCAGCAACGCCTGCACCTGCAGGCCGTATTCGTCTTCCGTGCGCGCCGTATCCGCAGCCAGCCGCCAGGTCGCCAGCAGCCGGGCGTCGTCGAAAAGACCTAGTACAGGTGGGCTGAAATAGAGGTATAACTGTGGTAAGATAGGGTATGTTG
>CAZHTZ010000170.1:0-8276 GCA_964535455.1 uncultured Caldilineales bacterium | reverse complement strand
TCGGCAACCCGGAGACGACCACCGGCGGCATGGCGCTCAAGTTCTACGCCTCGGTCCGGCTGGACATTCGTCGCATCGAGTCGGTGAAAACGGGCAGCGAAGCGGTGGGCAATCGCGTGCGAGTGACGGTGAAGAAGAACAAGGTGGCGCCGCCTTTCCGCGTGGCCGAGTTCGACATTATGTTCAGCGAAGGCATCTCTAAAGCCGGTGAGGTGCTGGACCTGGGCGTGGAGTTGAACGCGATCGAAAAGAGAGGGGCCTTCTACACCTACGAAGGCACTCGTCTGGGCCAGGGGCGCGAAAACGCCAAAGACTTCCTGCGGGGCAATCCTGTGGTTCTCGAGACGATCGAGAATCAAATCCGTGCCTTGAGCGGCCTGCCTCAATTGGCGCCAGCTGCTTAAGGGAGAAAGCGCCGTCACCCTGAGCTCCTTGGAGCAGGGATTGGCGACCTCTCTCGCCGCACGGGCATCGTAGCATCCACGCAGCGGAGTTGTTCCGTTCGCCAGTTTCAGTTAAGGTTGCCGGGCAGTTGGCGGTCCTCTTGCGCCAGCCTGCCCTAAACCCTGTGACTCGCAGGCGACCCTTCTGGCAACTGGGTCGCTTCAAGCTGATGCCGTGGACGCTACGACCGCAGGTTGTAGCGTCTTTTTGTTTCCCGGAGTCAACCGTTGGCAGGCGTCATCACCGGCCTCGTTTACCAAAAGCAAAACCCACAGCGCGTCAATGTCTTTCTTGACGGGGCCTACGCCCTTGCCGTAGCCGATACGGTAGCTGCCCGGCTCAAGGTCGGACAGTGGCTCAGCGACACTGAGATCGCCGAGATGCAAGGCGTCGACCTGACGGCGCGAGCCTGCGACAAGGCGCTCCGCTATCTGGCCCCTCGCCCCCGCTCACGAGCAGAAGTGGAGACACACCTGCTGCGTGCGGGCGTTCCCGCCGGCGTCGTGACCGAAGTCATGTCGCGACTGCAGGAACAGGGCTACGTCGACGACACCGCCTTTGCGACCTGGTGGATCGACAATCGCCAGCGGTTCAGCCCACGCGGGACACAGGCTTTGCGGCTTGAGCTGGTGCAAAAAGGCGTCGACCGCACCGTGATCGACGAAGCCCTTACCCTTGTGGACAGCACTGAGCAGGCCTTGGCGGCTGGACGCACAAAGGCTGAACGCTGGCGCCATCTGCCACACGACGAATTCTACAAAAAGATGGTTGGCCACCTGCAGCGTCGCGGCTTTACCTACGCCACGGCCCGCACGGTCACCGACGAACTCTGGCGAACACAAGGCGGCCAAGCCGCTGACGAGTCAGAGCCCTAGCACCCCGCGGTGGACACCCTCTTTCATCACGTTGTCCCTCTTCGTGTTTTTTCCTCCCCTTATCTACGAACTGACCCTAAAGGATACCTTGCCATGCCCATCTACATGTTTGTATCCGAGATCATCCTGGCCCTGATTATTGGGCTGGCGGTGGGCGTTGGTCTCGGCACTGTGCTGAAGCGACGCGCGGACGAACGTAAGTTATCGGAAGCCAAAGTACGGGCTGAGGCACTCGTCGCCGAGGCCAGGGACGAAGCCTTGCGCATCGAGCTGGAAGCCAAGGATAGTGCTCTTGCCGTCCGCAACGAAACCGAAGCCGAGTTGAGTCGCCGCCGCCGCGAGATCAGCCGCCTGGAAGAACGCGCCCAGCGCCGTCTGGAACAGCTAGAGACCCGGTCCGAGAACCAGGAACAGCGCGAGCACAAACTCAACCAACGCCAAACCCAAGTCGACAAGCGCTTCAGCGAGCTTGAAAAGGCCGAAAGCGAGTACCAAGCCGAGATCGAGCGCATCGCCAGCATGACCCAGGATGAGGCTCGCGAGGAACTCATCCGGCGCGTCGAAACTTCGGCCAGGGGCGAGATGGCGCGCACCATCCGTCAGGTCGAGGCGGAGATCGTCGAGTCGGCTGACCGCAAGGCCCGCGAGGTCGTCACCCTCGCCATCGAACGCCTGGCCTCGGAGATCGTTGCTGAAACAACGGTTAGCTCGGTGCCGCTGCCTGCGGACGAAATGAAGGGGCGCATCATCGGCCGGCAGGGTCGCAATATCCGCGCCATCGAGGCCGTCACCGGCGTCGATCTGGTTGTGGACGACACGCCGGAGGCCATCATCATTTCGAGCCACGATCCTGTACGCCGTGAAGTCGCGCGTCTGACCTTGCTCAAGCTGGTCCAGGACGGCCGCATCCACCCGGCCCGTATCGAGAAGGAAGTCGAGAAGGCGCAAGAGGAAGTGGAGCGATCCATCCGCGAAGCGGGCGAGGAAGCCGCCTACCAGACCGGCTTCCAGGGCCTGCATCCAGAGCTTCTCAAGCTCATCGGCCGGCTCAAGTACCGCACGAGCTATGGTCAGAACCAGTACTACCACGCCATCGAGGTCAGCCATCTGGCCGGTCTGCTGGCCGCCGAATTGCACGGCGACGTGCGTGCGGCCAAGATGGGTGGCCTGTTGCATGATCTGGGCAAGGCCGTCAGTCACGAGGTTGAGGGACCCCATGCTGTGGTTGGCGCCGAAATCGCCCGGCGTTACGGCGTGCCGGAGAAGGTCGTCAACATCATTTCGTCTCACCACAACGAAGACGAACCCCAGTCACTGGAAGCGATCCTGGTGGCTTCGGCTGACGCCATCTCTGGCGCCCGCCCCGGCGCCCGCCGCGAATCGTTGGAAAGCTACGTCAAACGCCTGTCGGCCCTAGAGGATATCGCCTTGGGGTTCAACGGTGTGCAGCAGGCTTTCGCCATCCAGGCGGGTCGTGAAGTCCGCATCATCGTCAGACCGGAAGCGTTGGACGACTACGGCTCCATCGAGCTGGCGCGCAACATCGCCAAGAAGGTGGAGGACAGCCTGCAATACCCAGGCCAGATCAAGATCACGGTCATCCGCGAGACACGGGCCGTCGAATTCGCCAAATAGGCACAAGAATCATTTAGGCTGGCGGCGAGGGCTTCCCCTTTCGCCGTCAGCCTTTCCGTAGGCTATCGCAGCCAATCCTAGCGGGGTCGCCACGACATGGCCGTCAGGAAAGTGAATCACTATCATACTGCTGGGGGCGTTGTGGTGGATGGAGAGGGTCGCGTCCTCCTGCTGGCGCGGCAGGTAGAGCGCCAGCTCACGCCCTCCAACGAGCTGCGCCTGCCCAAGGGTCACATCGAGAAGGGCGAAACCGCCGTACAGGCTGCGGTTCGTGAGGTATGCGAGGAGAGCGGCTACTGCGCGGTGAAGGTTGTGGCGGACTTGGGCACTGGGAGCACGGAGTTTGCGTTGGGCGATGGCTGGGTCCATCGTGTGGAGCACTATTTTCTGATGCGGTTGGCCGATGGTTTCCGCACGGCTCCCCATTCTCCCCACCCGCATTCCGAAGAGACGCTCTTCCGGCCCCGTTGGGCGTCGAGTCTGGAAGAGGCTGAGCAGTTGCTAACATTCGAGTCGGAGAAGCGCTTCGTACGCCGCGCCCAACAATGGGTGCTGCGGGGAACCTGGATAGAATAAGTCCACCCTTTGCCCGGTCTCACCCTGGAGTGAACCCATGAAACGCTGGAACGGCTGGGGCAGTGACGAAATCGACTCCCATGTGTCCGAGGCGGCCCTTGTCTATCTGGGTGATATCATCGGCCCGCCACAGGCAACGCGCACGGTGTCCTTCACCGACGCTCTGGCCATGGTCCCCCACAGCCGCCTTCCCGAACACCCCGGCGTCACCACCGACCCGGCGCCTCGCCTGCGCCATGCCCGCGGCCATTCCCTGCCCGATTGGGTGGCGTTGCGCTTCGGCGCCCTGGACCGCTTTCCCGATGGCGTGGCCTACCCCACATCCGATCAGACCCTAACGGACTTGATCGCTTTCGCCCGCGGCGCTGGCATCCGGATCATTCCCTACGGTGGTGGCACCAGCGTCGTCGGCCACATCAACCCGCAACCCGGCGACGCGCCGGTGCTGACAGTCGACCTGGGTCGCATTGCACGGCTCCACAAGCTGGACGAGACGGACCTGCTGGCCACCTTTGGGGCCGGCGTCACAGGACCCCATCTGGAAGCGCAATTGCGCGCACGTGGCTACACACTGGGCCACTTTCCGCAGTCGTTCGAGTGCTCCACCCTGGGCGGTTGGATTGCCACTCGTTCCAGCGGGCAGCAATCCCTGTACTATGGACGCATCGAGGACCTTTTCGCCGGCGGTGCGATGATCGCTCCCACCGGCAGGCTGGTTCTGCCCCCTTTCCCCGCATCGGCTGCGGGACCGGACCTCCGGCACCTGGTGCTGGGCTCCGAAGGCCGAATGGGCATCATCTCGCAGGCCACGGTGCGCATCCGCCGGCTGCCTGAACACGAAAGTTTCCATGCCGTTTTCTTCCCTGATTGGGAGCAGGGGTTGACGGCCGTGCGCAACATCGTCCAGGCCCGCATCCCCGTGGCGATGCTAAGGCTCAGCGACGCCGTCGAAACCGCCACCACCCTGGTGCTTGCCGGGCACGAACATGTTATCGGCGTGGTCGAGCGACTGCTGCGCCGCCGCGGGGCCGGCAGTGACAAGTGCATGCTGTTGTTCGCCGTGACCGGCACAGAAGAGACCGCCAGGCGTGCCAAGCAGGACTTGATAGATCTAACAGGGGCACAGGCGGGGGCTTCCATGGGGCGCATGATGGGCAGCGAGTGGCGCAAGAGCCGTTTCCGCACTCCCTATCTGCGCAACACCCTTTGGGAATGGGGCTACGCCGTGGACACCCTTGAGACCGCACTGCCCTGGTCGACAGTGCCCGCCGCCCATGCCGGCATCGTGCAAGCGCTGCGCACGGGGCTGAACCCCATGGGAGAGCGCGTGCACGCCTTTGGCCACTTATCACATCTCTATCCCACAGGCGCCGGCATCTATGTGACCTACCTGTTTCGCATTGCGCCCACAGCCGAACAAACCTTGGCACGCTGGCAAACCCTAAAAGAGGCCGCCAGCAGGGTCATCGTCGCCTATGGCGGCACCATCAGCCACCAGCACGGCGTGGGCACGGACCACCTGTCCTACCTGCCCGCAGAGAAAGGCGAGCTGGGCATGCAGGCGCTCGCGGACGTCATCGGCGCCTTCGATCCGGACGGGATCATGAACCCTGGGAAGCTGGTCGCACGGGTGCGATCATGACGCCGTATCAGTCACCGTGGGCGGCGGGTTGGCGCTCCGACACCTGGGACAAGCTGCACGAGCCCTGGGACGTGGTTGTCATCGGCGGGGGCATCACCGGCGCCGGCATTCTGGCTCTGGCGGCCCGTATGGGCCTGGCTGTGCTGCTGCTCGAACAAAACGACTTTGCGTCAGGCACCTCGAGTCGCTCGTCGAAGCTGGTGCACGGCGGCCTGCGCTACCTGAGGCACATCCAACTCAGGCTGACCTGGGAGAGCGTGCATGAGCGCCAGCGACTGCTGACCACCGCACCGGGTCTGGTGACGCCGCTCAACTTCATCTATCCGATCTACGAAGGCGATAGTCCGGGCGCACGCACGATCGAGTTTGGCCTTGGCCTTTACACGCGCATGGCCCGGAGCGCGGGCAGCTATGATGAGCTGGCGCCGGTCGACCTGCTGATGCTGGCGCCCGGACTGACACAGCGCCGGTTGCTCAAGGGCTACCTCTATGGCGACGCCCAGACGGATGACGCCCGCCTGGTGCTGCGAGTTGTCCACGATGCCCTCCTGGCTGGCCACGGTCGCGCCGCCGCCCTGAACTACGCCCGCGTCGTCGGGTTGGTGCGGGTCAACGGCCAGGTGGTTGGTGTGCGATTGCAAGATGAGAACAACGGGCGAGAAGCAGAAGTCCTGGCGGACCTGGTGATCAATGCCACGGGCGCCTGGGCGAGCCAATGGAGTGACCAGAACAAGGAGGCGCCGCGCCTGCGCCCCTTGCGCGGCAGCCACCTCTTCTTCCGCTGCGAACGCTTCCCAGTCTATCAGGCTGTCTCCATGCTCCATCCGCAGGATGGCCGCCCCGTGTTCGCCTTACCGTGGGAAGGCGTCACCCTGCTGGGCACGACGGATGTCGATCACGCCGACCCCCTTGATCGCGAGCCTGCCATCGCTGCTGACGAAGCCAGCTACCTCCTGGCTGCGGCACAGACCTTCTTTCCAGAGTTCGAGCTGACCCCTGCCGACGTGTTGTCGACCCAGGCCGGCGTGCGCCCGGTCGTCGACTCCGGCAAGCAGGATCCCTCGCAGGAATCGCGCGACCACGTCATCTGGCACGAAGACGGCATGCTTAACGTGACAGGCGGCAAGCTGACCACGTTTCGTCTGGTGGCGCTGGATGTTCTCAAAGCTGCCCAGAGCCTCCGACCCGAGTGGGCAAAGCCGGGCGACGACCTCCCTGTCCTGGAAGCGACAGACAGCCGCCAGCCTCTTCCCGGCATCGACGGCCGCCTGGCTCGCCGTCTACGGGACCGCTATGGCGCCGCCGCGCCACAGATCGCGGCAGCCCCGGCCGAGTGGCTCACAACCATTCCCGGTACTCCCTATCTTTGGGCGGAGCTTGCGTGGGCGGCCCAAAACGAAGGCGTCCTCCACCTGGACGATTTGCTCCTGCGCCGGCTCCGCTGTGGCATCCTTTTGCCCGACGGCGGTTTGGATGCCACCGCAGGTGGATTGTCGCTGCCGTCTCTTGTGCAGCCTGCCCTGGGATGGGACAATGACCACTGGGCAGCTGAGACCGACCACTATCGCCGTATCCGCCAGATCGCCCATGGGCTTCCCGCCGGATGGTCCTGACCCACCACCCTGAGCCAGCCTGAATAGGAGCACAACCATGACTCACGCACGCATCGTCCATCCCCCGCGCGGCACCCAGCTCACCTGCAAGAACTGGCTGATCGAAGCCGCCTACCGCATGATCCAGCACAACCTGGACCCAGAAGTTGCGGGCGACCCCGAGAACCTCATCGTCTATGGCGGCCGCGGCAAGGCTGCTCGCAACTGGATGTGTTTTGACGCCATTCTTGAGAGCCTGCGCAAGCTGGAGCCTGATGAGACGCTGCTGGTGCAATCCGGGAAGCCCGTGGCCGTCTTTCGCACACACGAAGACGCCCCGCGCGTGCTTATCGCCAACAGCAACCTGGTACCTAAGTGGGCAACTTGGGAGGTGTTCGACGAGCTTGATCGCAAAGGCTTGATGATGTACGGCCAGATGACTGCTGGCTCCTGGATCTACATCGGCACCCAGGGCATCTTGCAGGGCACCTACGAGACGCTGGCGGCGTTGGCCATGCAGCAGGGCTGGCCGTCACTCAAGGGCAAGTTCGTGCTCACAGCCGGATTGGGCGAGATGGGCGGCGCCCAGCCGTTGGCCGTCACCATGAACGAAGGCGTCGCCCTGGTCATCGAGGTCGACGCCCAGCGGGCGCAGCGTCGTCTGGAGACGGCCTATCTGGACCAGATCACGGACGACCTCGAAGAGGCGATGACACGGGTGCAGGAGGCGCGGCAACGCCAGGAGCCGCTTTCCATCGGCCTCATTGGCAATGCCGCGGATGTGCTTCCCGAATTGGTAGCACGCGGGGTAGCGCCGGACGTGGTGACAGATCAGACCAGCGCCCACGACCCCTTGTACTACTACCCGCCGGGCATGAGCTTCGCTGAAGCCAGGAGCCTGCGCGAACGCGACCCGGAAACCTTCAAACACCGGGCCATGGTGGCCATGGCCCGGCACGTGGAGGCCATGCTGGCGTTCCAGCGCCGCGGCGCCGTGGTCTTTGACTACGGCAACAACCTGCGCCAGATGGCCTACGACGCCGGCGTCAAGGACGCCTTCAGCTACCCCGGCTTCGTTCCCGCCTTCATCCGGCCCCTCTTCTGCCTGGGTAAAGGACCTTTCCGCTGAGTGGCACTCTCGGGCGACCCGCAGGACATCTACCGCACGGATGACGCCATCTGCGAACTCTTCCCGGAGAACGAGGCCCTGGTGCGCTGGATTCGTATGGCGCAGCAAAAGGTCAAGTTCCAGGGCCTGCCGGCGCGCATCTGCTGGCTGGGCTATGGCGAGCGGGCCCGGGCCGGTCTGCTCTTCAACGACCTGGTGGCCCGGGGCGAAGTGAGCGCACCGCTCGCCATCGGTCGCGACCACCTGGACGCCGGTTCCGTCGCCAGCCCCAATCGCGAAACGGAGGGCATGCTAGATGGCTCCGATGCCGTCAGCGATTGGCCCATCCTCAATGCTTTGATCAATGCCGTGGGTGGGGCGACGTGGGTGAGCTTCCACCACGG
>CAZHTZ010000169.1:0-8357 GCA_964535455.1 uncultured Caldilineales bacterium | reverse complement strand
CAATCGCCCGTTTGCGGCGACTCAAGCTGCTCTCGTTTTACCGGAAACTAAAGATAATGGGAGTTCTGTGTTCTGAGTAGCGCCAGTGCAGCATCACGTTCTCCGATTGGCATCACACCAGTGACGCCAGCACGGCCCGCGTCCGCTCGGCGTTCGGCCTGGCCTGCATGGCTTCGAACGCGTCCAGCGCCTGGCTCAAGTACGCTCGCGCCGCTCCGATTTGAGCGACCCTGTCGCCATCCGCCGCCAGGGCCGTCTCTCCCAACTCGAACAGCGTCCGGCCCGCCTGCCAACGCGTGCCCAGTCGCTCGAAGACCTCAAGAGCCAGGTGAAGCCGCTCTTCAGCTCCGGCGTAGTCCCCCGCCAGCCGCCGGGCCACGCCGTCCGCACGCTGGGCAATGGCGAGATAGAGCCTGTGCCCATCGCGTTCGGCCAGATCCTCGAGCAGCGGAGTGTAGATACGCAATGCAGTTTCGTCGCGCATCTCCACGGCCGTGTCGGCCGCCGTCATATAGACGTCGTGGTCGTGCGCCATCGTGCCATTGCTCACCGGCTGCCCCGCCTTGTCCAGTAATGACTCCATGCCCTCCATGACAAGGGCGAACTCGCCCTTTGCCTTGAGCGGCAACGACCGTCAGTAAAACTGGTTTCGCTGCCATTCTGTCATTGCACCAGACACCGAGACCATGTAATCGTACGATTCTTTGGCATAGAGGCTTGCTTGCTCCATGTCGCCACGCAACGCGTGGACGCTGGCGCTCAGCGCCACAAAGAAGCAGGTGGCGCCGACGCGACTGCGGCTGTAGCGTCGTTCGAGGTCGCGCCACTTCTCTTCCGTAGCCAGTACCTGCTCCCATCGATCCAACCGGAACCAGCACTGCCCTTGCAGCCCGAGGGCGACCGTTTGCTGGCCGATCGCCTGGACTTTGGCTGCAAGCGTTTCTGCATCCCGCAAGGACGCCATTGCCTGCTCATACTCGCCGACGTACATCAGGGCTATGCCGGCGCCGCTCAAGGCGTCGATGCGTTCTCCGGCATCGTCGACGCGGACATCCTGGCTGACCTCAAGCCGTCTCTGCGCTACCAACAGGTGGTCGCGTAAGCGGCTGCGCCCATCCAGGACGTTCGCCAGCGCCCCCAACGCCCGCGAAAGGACCACGGGATGATCCAGTTGCTCAGCCCTGTCGACGGCCAATTGGGCGAAATGCTGCGCCTTCTCCCAATCGGGCGGCATCTGGTTGCGCCAGGCATCGAAAGACAGCACGGCCAGACCGCGTACGGCCTCGGCATGTGGTGGCTCGTCCGCCATGGCCTCAAGACTTTGTTCCAGGCTGTCCCGCGACGCCAGCGTCGCTTCACGCGTCTGGCGATAATCCTCCACTCGCATGTTCCATTTGGCCTCAGTGGCCAATTGCACGATCTTGCGATGCAGACGCACGGCGGCAAGGGCATCTGCAGCCGGGTGACTGCCGGCTGCCAGAATGCGCCAGAGATCAAGGGCCTGCCCATACAGCGCGATGGCCTGGGGAAGGTCGCGCAGAAGTTGATAGACATCCCCAGACTCCTCCAGTAGGAGCCTGTGAATTTCACTTTGTTCCCCTACATCCATCAGGGCGAGCGCTGCGTTCAGATTCTGGAGAGCCTCGTCGTAAGCATAGAGCGCGACTGCCTGCTGTGATGCCAATCGGGAGTAGGCAATCGCTTTCTCACGCTGCCCGGCCAGGGTGAAGTGGTGCGCCAGCAGGCCGAAAAACCCTTCCATCCGGTCCCGGTACAGTCCTTCGATCGCCTCCCCTACCCGGCCATGAAAGGCCCGCCGCCGTTTCAACAGGATCGTCTTGTAAACGGCTTCCTGCGTCAGCGGGTTACGAAACGCGTATTCCACCTCCGGCACCCGCGCCGCCTCACGGATCAGGTCCAGCCGCACCAGCGTCCCCAAACGTCTGTCCAACTCCGGGCCGGCTTCATCCACAGCCCTTAACACCCGCTGATAGAAAGACCGGCCGATGACCGATGCTACCTGCAGGGTGCCGCGTGTTGCCTCCTCCAATCGGTCCATGCGCGCGGCCAAGAGCGACTGCAGGTTGTCCGGGATGGCGAACTCGGCGCCCTCACTCGTCGCTCGCCAGTACCGCCGCGCGGCGCCGTCGACCATCCGCTCTTCGGCAACGACGGCGCCACTGTCGATCAACGTCCGCACGACTTCCTCGATGAAGAAGGGGTTGCCGCCCGACTTCTCAAGAACACTCGCCCGCAAGCGGTCGGGAAGATCGGCGATGGCCAGAAGACGGCTGAGGAGTTCGTTGCTCTCGGCCTCCGAGAGCGGACGCAGGGTAAGTTCGGTGTAACGGTGCCGGAACTCCTCGTCGGCCACGGTCTTGAGCTGCCACGCCGGCGCCAGCCGCTCGCTGCGCAAAGCGCACAACAAGACCAGTGGCAGTTCCTCGGTCAGTGACAACAGATGCCGGAGAAGCTCGATCGAGACGGCGTCACCCCAGTGCATGTCGTCGAACACGAGCACGGTTGGCCGATCGGCAAAACCCGTTCGCCACCACTCGACCATCACTTCGACCAACTCGCGCTTGAACGTATCGCCGTCCAACGGCGGCCCTTCGTTCTCAAGTCCGAACAGAGCCGCAAAAACCTGCATGGCTCGAGGCCGTCGCTGCTCCGGTAGACTGTCCACCCAGGCCGCCAATTTCTCTCGCACCACGGGCGACGGATCATCGTAGTTGATCCCGTGGACGCGCCTGATCAGGCGCTGGAACAAGCCGTAGGCCTGGCTGGTTTCGTAGGAGAGGCTGCCGGTTTCATACCAGTTGCCGCCGCTTCCCACCAGGTCTTTGAACACCTTGTGGGCCTCAACAATCAGGCGGCTCTTGCCCAGGCCGGCCTCGCCCAGCACGCACACGATCCGCCCGACCCCCTGCTTCACATCGGTGATGACATTGCGCAGCGCCAGCAGCTCTGCCTCGCGGCCGACCATCTCGGCGTGCAGGCCCTCGATGCCGCGCTGGCGACCCATCTGCGTTTTGCGCCCGAGCACGCGGTAGGAGGGCACCGGCTCGGCCTTGCCCTTGACCTCGATGCCTCCCAGGGCTTCGAACTCAAACATATCTTTCACCGACCGGTAGGTGTCGTGAGCGATCTGGACGGTGCCGGGTTGCGCCGTCTGCTCCATGCGCGAGGCCAGGTTGACGGCGTCGCCCAGCGCAGAGTACTCCATGCGCAGATCGGAGCCGACGGCGCCCACGACCACAAGGCCGGTGTTGATGCCTACCCTGATGTTCAAGTCAATGCCCCACTTCAGTTTCATTTGCTCACGATAAGGGGCAATGGCTGTCACGATGTCCAGGCCCGCCAAAATCGCCCGCTGCGGGTCGTCCTCATGAGAAATGGGTGCGCCGAAAAACGCCAGGATGGCGTCGCCCATCAGCCGCGCCAGGGTGCCTTCGTATTTGTAGACGGGCCGGATCATGTGCTCGAAGGCGCCGTTGATGATCTCGGTCCAATCCTCGGGGTCGAGATGTTCCGCCGCCGCGGTCGAGCCTTTCACGTCACAAAAGAGCATGGTGACGACGCGGCGTTCACCTACCATCTCGCCGCTGGCCCGCGCCGCGTCGAGCTTGGTCAGAAGCTCCTTGGGCACGAACTGCTCGAGCTGGGATACGGCCGCCTGGGGCGGCGGGGCAGTCGCGGGCTTCGTCGCCGCCAGAAGGGGCGCGGCTGGCGAAGGAGCGGTGTTCACCGGCGCCTGAGAGGGTGGCGCCAGAGTGGACCCCACCGACTCTGGCCCTGCCGACTCTGGCCCTGCCAGATCTCGCCCCGCCCACTCGGTCCATGCGGGCTGGGCGTCTGCTACCGTGGGAAACGGATGCGCTGCTAGCGCCGGCTGGCCCGCAATCTGACGGCCACACTGATCACAGTACAGGGCCGCTTCCGGCAGCATGGCCTTGCAGAACGGGCAGCTCGGCGCCAGCCAGAATCCGCAGCGCTTGCAGAATCGCGCTTCCTGGCGGTTGGGGGTCTGGCAGTTTGTGCAGATCATCCCGTTCACCCGTCCTGTCATTCTGAACGACCGCAGGGAGTGAAGAATCTCAGGCTGTCTCAACGATACTTGAGATTTTTCAACGGGCCACTGACCGGTTAGGGACTCGCCGCCGAGGCGGGGACCCGCTCATACCAGTCATCGCTGGTGACCGGCGTCAGGCGGCCATCGACGCCATCCGGCCCGATCGCCTGTATCCAGGTGGCGTCCTCGGCCAGCATCTCGGCCAGGCGGTTGTTGGGGGTGCTTGCCAGGGCCGCCACCCGCCCGGTCGCCACGCAGAGGGCGCCTTCACTCGCACGCTCGCACTCGGGAGGGGGAGCAGCCCCAAACGATAACAGATACTGCTGCCACGATGCCTGGTGCTTGCAGACCTGCTTCGTAAGCGGGCAGAAAAGGGGTTGCATCTCGCTGAAGACAACCGATGACTGCAGAGCTTCGTTGCCGTCGCTGATGATCGTACCATCGGTGAGCGACGAGGAGCGAAACCATTCAACCAGGATGCCATGGGGCAGAATGGTCTCCTGGATTCCCCGTCGCACCACGTCGCCGGTGCTGGCCTGGTTGAGAAAATCCCGTGCCGGTGGGGACCAATAGGGGTCGAGGAGCGTCAGTCGAACGGGCAGCAGGTGCGGCGAGACCTCCTCCCGCCCCAGGGTCTCCAGAAGATGCAGCACCAGCGCCGTCGCCATCTGATTGCCCATGGAGTGACCGGCGATGCGAATCACCGGACCCCGGTAGTCTGCGAGTACTTCCATGTAGTTGCGATACAGCAGCTCTGAGGCGCTGACTTGAGGTGCACCCACCGTCTGATAGTTGCCGTCGCGGTCGCGCCAGCGCATGCCCCTGGGGCCTCGGGCGGTCCAGATCTTAGCCTCGGCTTCCAGCACCAGGCTCTCGTCGGCGAAGGGTCCCCAATCGAAGACGCCGATGTTCCACCCGGCATCGACCCAGGGCGCCGCCAGGTCGAAAGTCGTGGTCTCCCCTGTCGTGGCATCCTCATACTTCCACATCAGCGTGCGAAAGGTATAGGCCTGGTCGGGCTGCCAGCCGTGGATAAAGAGCATCGTCGGCCTGGTCGGGTCGTAGTAAGGGTTGGGCTGGCCGGGTATGGCCTTCTGGGAGGCATCTTCCTTCCCATACCAGTAGATGCCGTATTCTGGCCCCTTCGAAGTTCCGGCTGCCGGTGTGGACGACGGCATGACCGTGCAACCCGCCAGGACCAAAAGCAGGCCCAGCACGCCCACCTGCGCTAGAAGAGATCGTTGTGCAAAACGCGCGCCCATAGCATTGAATTATAGTCGAACGTCGTGGTTTGGCGAATGCCGGCTTTTGAGGCCCTGACCAAGACGGTCAAAGCCTGACAAGACGGTCAAAGCCTGACCAGACGGTCAGGGGCCCGTTTATGTCTGTCCAGACCGTGGACGTAACAACTCAGCCACTTCCTAAACGGGACACGGATGAACACGGAAAACACGGATTGTTGTGAGAATAATCGAAAGAGCTTGCGAATCCGTGAGAATCAGTGTTTTTCCGTGTCCGATTCAGATGATACCTGAGCAGTTACGACTTCCCGGAGGTCAGTGAAAGGCCTTGTCAAGCATTTGTTTGCTTTTTGGACGAAACTAATGTAGCTTGAGTGCCTGACAGCACGGGAGAAATCCCGGGTTGAACAGGACCGATCGAAGGGTCGATGCTCGCAAGCTCGACCAGGACGGGAGCAGCAGGTTGTTCGGGCGCCGCACCTGCTCCTGATTCCGTTCGCCGGCGCCACAAGGAGCGTGACCGCCGCCGCGACCGAAGTGAATCATCGTCTTACCGTTATGTTCTCTCTGCTCGCGCAAAACAGCGGGCAGAGCGCGTCGCCTGCCCCACGGCGGCGTGCACACCTCACAAGGAGCATTCTCCATGGGTCTCTTCATTTCCTTCCTGGTCTACTTTGTCGTCGCCGCCGTCGTCATCTTGATCGTGAGCAGGCTCAACCTTGGGCTCTCGGTCAAAGGGTTCGGCAGCGCCCTTATCGCCGCCGTCGTCATTGCCCTGGTCGGTGCAGTCATCTCCTGGCTGCTCGGCGCCTTGGGCATCTCCATCGGCGGTGGCTTCCTGGGCGCCATCGTCAATCTGCTTATCGCCGCCGTCATCCTTCTGATCAGCGGCAGGTTGCTGCCCGGGTTCACCGTCAATGGGTTCGCCGGAGCCATCGTCGGTGCGATCGGCATCGGGGTGGTCGGCTGGGTCATCACCTGGCTGCTGGGCCTGATCGGCATCGTCGTGTAAGCTGTTTCCGTTGGAGCGCTGCGCCTGGTCACCGGTCAGGCGCAGCGCCAAGGTTGTGAGGGCCGGTGCCTGACTTGGCGGCTGGGGATCAGTTGGCTGTAACATAGGTGGGCTTGATGACCGCTCGCGGCGTTGGACGAGAGAGCTTGACGACGTCTGGTGTCCACGTATTTGGGTCATCCTCGGCAGTTGATCACGCCATTGCACAATCAGGAGTTCTTGACGATGCCTACCAGCTCTCATCACGGCTCACCGTACCCTTTGGGCGCCACCCCCCTCATTGGTGGTGTCAACTTCAGTATCTTTGCCGATAAGGCGGAGGCAGTGGAGTTGCTCCTGTTCGACCGGGCCGATGACTCTTGGCCTGCGCAGGTGCTGCGGCTGGATGCGCTGCAAAACCGCACCTACCACTACTGGCACGTATTCGTGCCGGGCCTGGCGCCGGGCCAGATCTACGCCTACCGCGCCATCGGCCCCGACGCACCGGAGCTGGGCCTGCGCTATGACCCAGACAAGGTGCTTCTGGACCCCTACGGTCGCGCTGTCGCCGTGCCGGCCGGTTACAGCCGGGAAGCGGCCGGCCGGCCGGGTGACAATGCCGCCACAGCCATGAAGAGCGTCGTTGCCGGCACGAACACCTATGACTGGGAGGGCGACAGGCCGCTGCGACGGTCTTTCGCCGCCACGGTGATCTATGAGCTGCACGTCGGCGGCTTCACGCGCCACGCCAGTTCTGGCGTCGCCCCGGACAAGCGCGGCACCTACGCCGGGCTGATTGACAAGATTCCCTACCTGCAAGACCTGGGCATTACGGCCGTTGAGCTTCTACCGGTTTACCAGTTCGACCCCTCGACGGCGCCGGAGGGTCTAACCAATTACTGGGGCTATCAGCCCATCGCCTTCTTTGCCCCGCACACGGCCTACAGCTCCCGCCAGGACCCTCTCGGCGTCCTCGACGAGTTCCGCGACATGGTCAAGGCGCTGCACAGGGCAGGCATCGAGGTGATCCTCGACGTCGTCTATAACCACACGGCCGAGGCCTTCGGCCAGGGCGCCACTCTTTGTTTTCGGGGTCTCGCCAACAGCGCCTACTACATCCTGGATCCTGCTGACAAGTCCCGCTACGCCGACTACACAGGCTGTGGCAACACTTTCAACGCCGGCCATGCTGTGGTGCGCCATCTCATCCTGGACAGCCTGCGCTACTGGACGCAGGAGATGCACGTCGATGGCTTTCGTTTTGACCTGGCTTCGGTGCTGACACGGGGCGCGTATGGCGATCCACTCCCCAACCCACCGCTGATCTGGGAGATCGACTCGGACCCAATTTTGGCCGGCGCCAAGCTGATTGCCGAGGCCTGGGATGCCGCCGGTCTTTACCAGGTCGGCGCCTTCGTCGGCGACGCCTGGAAGGAATGGAACGGCAAATTCCGTGACGACGTGCGCAGCTTCGTCAAGTCCGACAACGGCTACGTCAAGGCCCTGGCCCAACGCCTCAGCGGCAGCCCCGATGTGTCGCGCCCAGCCAGCCGTCGCAGGTGCACGCCCCCGGTTGACCGCTGTGGGCTCGTTGGAGTCACGGAGGAAAGTGACATGGCGAGCGCGGAATCACGCTGCCGCCTCTGCAGCGGCGTCACGTTCCCACCCGCCTCCGGTTGTAACCGTTGGATGAACGGGACAACCCAGGGGGTCTGTCATGGCGAAGGGTCGTGCTTGCCGCGCGGGTGGTGCCGGAGCCGCGCTCGTGCTTGGATTGAGGATGGGGCTCGCCGCAGTCGGCGCCGAGGCTGCGCCGCGTTACACGCAGCAGGCCTATTTGAAGGCGTCGCGCGCCACGCGGGCGATGGGATGGGACGTCGCGATCGATGGCGACACGGCGGTCGTCGGCGCGCCGCTCGAGGACGGGACGCCCGGCGATACCATGCCCGGGGCTGGCGCGGTATACGTCTTCGTCCGATCAGTGCGCCGCTGGGGGCAACAGGCGGTGTTGACCCCCGTCGAACCTCGCGAGGGTGCCACCTTTGGCTACTCC
>CAZHTZ010000168.1:0-8367 GCA_964535455.1 uncultured Caldilineales bacterium | reverse complement strand
TCCTGCAAGTCGTTCCCCTATTTTACCCTGTCTTTACCAAATTTGGATCTGCTGAAAAAGCCCCTGCGCCCAGTAGGAGCGGTGGGTCAGGTAGCCGTGGACGGCATCAACCTTTACTGCCTTGAGCGCTTCGGCTACGATGCCCAACAAGTGGGCATGGTTCTGGCGGTCATCGGTCTGATGTCCGCCCTGGTTCAGGTTATACTGACAGGGCCTCTGACACGGCGCTGGGGTGAGGTGGCGGTGATCAAGGTGTCGCTGCTGGGGGCATGGAGCAGGGGGCAGGAAGGGAGTTGGAGTAGCTATATGTATCGGATTTGACATTTAGACCAACAAATGGCATGCTTTGCGTAATACGGTTGTCTTTCGTGACCGCACCATACAACGCAACGCTCCATACGATTCGAAGGATGCGCCACATGGCTCTCCTTTCCCCCCTCCTTCTGATCGCACTGGTGCTAATGTTGACCCTGGCTTCTATCCTCGGCGCTAGCATTGGCATTGGTTGGGTTCTAAGCCAACTTGCGGCCTTCTCGCTGTTCGAAGGCACCTTTGTTGGGTTGTTCGCTTTGGCAGTCAGTGCACTGACGGTTTCACGTCTGCTTGCAGGGCTGCGCCGCGCCGCGCCGGCGAAGCGAGGAAGCGCCAATAGACCGCCGGTTTTGGAGGAATGTGTCGACTTCGATGCAATCCCCTTGGGGCGCTTCGTTCACAGCGGCACCGACTATACCTGGGAGAATTGGACGCGTTTCAACCTTGCGAACAGCGTCTATATCGAATTCCAGGATGCTTCGCGCCCGGTTGGCTCGCTGAACAAAGAGCAGCAGCGTGAGCTGGCGATCCGGTTGGCCGACATTGCCGTCGCCATTCTCAAGGCCAAACCGGCCACCACACGGCGGCTAAGCGTCAGTGCGGCCCAGTTCCGGAAGCACCTTGGCCTGTTGGGACAGCACCCCTACGACGATGACATCCTTGAGCTAGCCGTCAGCGCCGTCAACGAAGACCTGAAGATCGGTCAACCCCATTATCTCAGCGTCGTCATGTTCCGCACCTGGGGTCAGTTGGCATTGTAGGGGCGATTCACGAATCGCCCGCTGAGTGGCGGGTGGCGGGTGGCGGGTAGGGGCGACTGGCGGGTCGCCCTTGGGGAATCGCTTCAAGGGATAGGGGTTGCTGCCGTCCTTCTTGACTGACAGGCCGACTGGCGGGTCGCCCTTGGGGAATCGCTTCAAGGCGCCAACGCCCGCAGGTAGTCTTCCAGTACAGTCGATATCCCTTTCAGGGTCTGGTCGCACTGGGCTGCGGTGGCAAAAGCGGCGTCGGCCAGGTCAGTCTCTCCAGCCGCCCGGTAAGCCAACCCCAGCGCCAAGTGCCCGAGAGGTGATCGGGGCACCTTGTCCACGACCCCCTGGGCCAGGCTCAGGGCCTGCTTGCGCGCCGCCTGGGCGGCCTCGGCATCACCGGAACGATCGAGCGCAAGGGCCCGGCGCACCTGCAACCCGACTTCCAGCAGCGTCGCTTCATCGACGGCATAGATCGCTTGATAGGCGGGGAGCAAGTCCGTCACCCGATCATAGGCGGCGAGGGCAGCGGCCACGTCGCCTTCTCTGAGGGCAACGTCCCCCAGGGCCATCTGCGGGTCGGCGCCCCCTGCCGGAAAGGCAGCCAACGCCTGCTCAAACTCGGACCGGGCCGGCAGGAACTTGCCCTGGGCCAGGTTCACCCTGCCCAGACCGTTGTGCGCCAGGAAGGCCGCAAAATCCGGCGGGGCATCCTGGGCAAGAATGCGCTCAAACTGCCGCGCCGCTTCATCATACTGGCCTTGCCAGAAGAAACGGTTGCCGGCGGCGTTGTGGGCAAACATGTCGGCAGCAGGAGCGTCGGCCAGCGCCTGGTAGATCGCAAGTGCCTCCTCGCTGCGACCTAGCGCCTCGAGCAGACCAGCCTGGAAGGCCCGGTAGACGCTGGCGCCCGCGGCGAGGGCTGTGGCCCGGCTTTGCGCCTGGAGGGCGGAGCTGGGGCTGCACTGCTTATAGGCAACAACGGCAAGCGCAAACTGCGCCTGGGCGTTGTGGTCATCCCGGTCGATAGCCGCCTGATAGGCCTGCTGCGCCTGGGGAAGGTCGCCCTGGCGGGCATACAACTCACCTAACTGGAAGCGAGCGGAAGCGTCGCTGGGGTCGAGGGCGATAGCGGATTCGACAGCGGTGATGGCCTCACTCATTCGTCCCAGCCGCCCCAGCGCCGTGGCAAGCCGGACGTAGCGGAGTGCGGTCTCGCCCAGCGCAATTGCCTTCCGAAAGGCGGTCACGGCCTCTTCGGGACGCCCCAACTGCAGCAAGAGATTTCCCATCGCCTCCTGAGTGGCGGCGCTGCCTGGCTCGAGGGCAAGAGCCTGCCGGTAGTCTGCCTCAGCCCCGGTCAGATCGCCCAACTGCACCTTGACCATTCCCAGCAGGGCGCGGGTGGCCGCATTGTCCTCAACTTGCAGCGACCTCTGGTAGGCGCCGGCAGCGTCTTGGCGCCGTCCCAACAGCGAATAGGCGTCGCCTAGAAAGGCGAGGGCGTTGGCATCGCCAGGCGCCAGGGCAGCCAGGCGTTCATAAGCCTGCGCCGCCTCGGCCCAGCGCTGTTTCTGGAAGTAGATCTGGCCGAGGCTGCGATTCGCCTCCACAAAATCCGGGCGCAGGCGCACCGCCTGCTGCAGGGGTGAAAGCGCCTTGTCCGGTTTGTCTTGCAGGAAATAGGTGCTGCCCAACACGTATTGTGCATCGGCGTTTGCAGGGTCAATGGCAAGGGCCGCCTCGTACGCCTGCGTGGCCCGGTCGTAGTCCTCCTGCTGCCAGTAGAGCCCTGCCAGGACAAGGCCGGGGGCCGGGTCGCACTTAGCCAGTTTCGACGCTGTCTCGAGGGCGGCGATGGCGCGGTCGGTTTGGCCGGTGTTGGCCAGGGCCAACCCCAGGAGCAGCGGAGCAGCGGCGTCCATGGGCGCCATCTCCTCCCAAGTCTGGTAGGCAGCGATAGCCTTGTCAGTGTCGCCCTGCCAATAGTAGGCGTTGCCAAGGCCACGGAGTGGCTCGGATCGGTCGGGAGCGGCGGCGCCGGCCGATTCGTAGGCAGTGATGGCCTCGGTGTAGCGGCCGGCGCCCACCAGCACGTCGCCGCGTTGCAGTGCCGAGGACACAGGATCCACGCCGGCGCCGGATTCCGGCGTCAGGGCCAGCGCCTGGGCGTAGGCCTCCTGGCTGGCGGCCGAGTTTCCCTGGCTGGCATACACGTCGCCGAGCAACTGGTAGCTCAGGGCATCGCCGGGATTGCGGGTGATGGCAGCTTTCAAGGCAGCTTCGGCGTCAGCCTCGCGTCCTGCACGATGGTAGAGGTCGGCCTGCAGGCGGTGGGCCTCGGCTTCGTCAGGGCGTAGTCGCACCGCCGTCTCAGCCTCGGCAATGGCGCGGTCGAGGCGAAGGCTGGGGTTGCATGTCTGTGCATAGGCCAGGGCCAGATTGTGATGGGCCTCGTACAGGTCGGGCTTGAGCTCGATAGCCTTCTCCAGATCGGGGACGGCCTCGTCCACACGCCCCAGGGCGAAAAGCGCCATAGCGCGGTGAAAATACACCTTCTCCTCGCCCAGGAAGCTGGCGCCCTGCTCGTCGGCGTTGGCAAGCGCCTTGTCGAAGAGAGCCAGCGCCTCATCATAGGCTTCGTTGCTGTACATGCCTACGCCCAGGATGGCCTCGGACACATACGCCATTTGTCGAGAGGCATGGTCCAGCTCGAAATCCAGCCGCTGCATGTTGGCAGGGATGCTCGTGTAGCGGGAGAGGTTAGCCGGCGTCACTTGTGCAGGCGACCTGGGAGCCGTGTCCGGCGCCAGCGCTGCAGCCACGGAGTTTGTAAGGTGCAGAGTCAGCCCCTGTTGTCTCAAGTCGGGCACCTTGATCAGCTCGACGGATGAGCGGAAACGCTGGTCGTCGTACCAGCCCCATATCACCAGTGTGGACTTACGGCTCTCGCCCAATTTGCGCGCTTGCATCTCGTCTTCGACGGGCGCGTTCGTGCGCTCTACGGCGATGGCCTCATGCACGTCGCGCAGCTCGCTGCGCAGGCCATCGCTGATGCTGCGGGCGATGTCAAGCTTTGCCGACGCCTGGCTGCCGTCGAATTGGTTGACAGTGACGAGAAACCCAGCGGCTGGTTTGAAGCGTTGATACGCCGTCCAACCACCCCATGTGAGGGCGGCCAACACCACAGCGCCCAGCAGCACCGCCGCTTGCCAACGCCGGCGGCGGGTAGACGCCGTCCTGATCGTGTAGATCGACAGACCCACCCCTGCGATGAATAACGCCGCGATGACAAAAGGCCAGGCGCGGGCCAGCGGCCACTCAGAGACATTGACGAGATCAAAGACCCCATTGACGAAGTTGATGAGCGACACAAAGATGGCGATGGCGCCCAACAGCGCCGCCAGCCGGGCGCGGCGGTCTTGACGGGAGGGACGCTCACCCTTCGGATCGGCGCCGACCAGCGGCGCCACCACGCCGGCGGCATTGATCACGCGCGTCAACCACCCTGGCTGCTCTTCTTGTGCAGACGCAAGTGGTGGACCTGCAGCCGGGCCCGGCGCCGCGCCTACCTCGTCCGGCGCCTTCTCAGCACCGGCACGATGAGGACCCCCGACTTCGCTCGCCTCAGCCGCCAGAGCAGCGCCAAAGGCCTGCGCCAAAGCGCCGGCCGTAGGGAAGCGATCGTCCGGGTTCTTGGCCAGCGCGCGCAGGATCACCGCGGCGACGGACTTGGGCAGGTTTGGGTTCAGGTCGGTGGGAGGCGGGGGTGGCTCTTGCACCTGCTTCAGTAAGACCACAGTGGGAGTCTTGCCTTCGAAAGGCACACGACCGGTTGCCATCTCATATAGCACCACCCCCAGGGCATAAAGGTCAGTTCTTGCATCCAGCGGTTGCCCGGTCGCCTGCTCGGGCGCCATGTAGGCCGGGCTGCCGACGATGCCGCCAGTGGCCGTCAGGCGAACGGCTCCCTCTTCCAGATAGGCGATGCCAAAATCGGAAAGCACCGGCTGGTCATCGACTGTGAAGAGAACGTTGCCCGGCTTGATGTCGCGGTGGACCACGCCCTGGCCGTGCGCGTAATCCAGGGCGCCGGCGATGGCGTCGAGGATGCGGGCGGTTTCGGCCAAAGGCAGGAGGTCTCCACGCTGCTTCATGGCCTGCAGCCGGTCGCCCAGCGTGCCACCGTCCAGGTACTCCATCACCATGTAGGCCCGACCGTCAACTACATCGAAGTCATACAGTTGAACGATGTGGGGATGCCGGAGCGAGGCCACCAACCTCGCCTCACGACGGAAGCGCTCCTCAAAGCCCTGGGTCTCCGCCAGCTGCGGGAGCACCACCTTGATGGCCACACGCCGGCCCAAATCGGGATGCACGCCTTCGTAGACCTCGGCCATCCCGCCACGACCCACCAGGCGAGTGACCCGGTATTTGCCAAAGGAAAGTTCCAAGGGTGCTGTCATCGTCGCACACCACACGCAGGCGCGGTCAGGGACATTCGGCCAGGATGGCCTCCCTTGGCATGGTCCTGGGGTGAACCATGGAGGCCGGTGGCCCCCATTATAGCACGGGTCCAGGCGTCTTCAGACGGCCGCCATCACGTCACGTCTTTCCCAGTTTCGCCGGCTCTGTGGAAGAGACAGCCTCCGGCGACCACAGGTCGCCGGAGAAAGGCGCTCAGCCGTCAGCGGTCGTTTCTCGCTTCTCGTTTCTCACCTCTGTCCACCAACGGCGCCAGCTCAGGTCCGGCGCAAGTATCTCGCACCTGCCAGCCATGGGCGTGAATACGCCGGCGCAGGGCGTCGGCGGCCGCCCAGTCATGGATCATACGCGCCCCCTCTCGCTCCGCAACCCACTCCACGACCTCGACGGGCGGCCTGGCAGTAGCAGGCTCAGGGGCCTCCAGGCTGCCCCAGGCGTCAAAGGGCAACCCGCGCCCGGTCGTGGGTAAGTGAAAAGCCCCTAGTTCGGCGAGATGAAAGCTCGACCCGTTGGGCAGAACGCGAGGATAACCATCCTGCAAGAGTGTGACGCTACCTTTTCCCTGGACGCGCCCGACTCCAGTGGATGGCTGCAGCACCAGGGCGGTGTGCTCATCGATGCCGACGCAGAGGGCGCCTGGGGGCAGCAAGCCAACAAGCTCATTGAAGCGCTCGCGACCCATGAAGCAGTGGCTTGTGTCCAACTTTTCTCCACCTTCGCGGTTGTTCCAATGGGGAATGATAGTCAGCGCCAGGCCATAAACGCTGAAGAAGTCGAGCCCTGCCTGCCAGTGGAGCTCCGTTCCCACCTTGTAGATCTCGTAGACGGGTAGCGTACACGCACCTGCGGCGATGGCTGCAGCGCTGGCGAAGATCACCGCTGCGCCCTGGAGGTGCCGGCCCAGAAGGAATTCCCACGCCAACGTATTCCGTAACTGGGAGACCGCGTAGGTTGGGCTGCCCGGCCCCAGGAAAATGGCATCCGCCCGGCACAGCGGGGCAACCACCTCCGGCTCGTCCGGACTCAGTGGCGTGCCTCGCTTGCGAGCGGGCACGACCACAGTGTCAGGATGAAAGTTGCGCAGCCTGTGGGCCAGGAAATCGGCGATCTCCTGGGCAACCAGCGCCGAGTTGGGTTGGAAGCCGGCGGGCGTCTCGAGGATGGCAATACGGGGCGATGGAGGAAGCTGCCGCAGCAGCCACTCGAAGACCGTGCGTCCCGTGGTCGAGGTTTCGCCGGAGCCGAAAAGGACGATGGGGCCAGGTTGGGTCAGCATATCTGTGCATCCTAGCACAAAGCCCCGTGTAGGAAGAACGGTCAGGGCTCTGCAGCCTGGGGCACTTAAGACCGCTACGGCCTGACCAGCGCCATGAACTCGCCGCGAGTGCGGGCGTCGTCGCGAAACGAACCACGCATGGCACGTAAGCGACGTACACCTTGCCGAAGAAAGGCAGCATGTGGTGGTGACTACTGCTGTCGACGGGAACGCGCATCATGACCAGGGGATCGTGCTGAGCCATGGTCGGGTGTCTCCTAAGAACTGGGGTGAGATGCCAGCGTTGGCATCGGCGGGGTGGCCGCACCGGCCGCTTGATTGAGCTCGTCGAGAACCGCCAGGATCTCCTGGTTGGGTGGAATGTCGCTCATCGAGCTGCCGTAGTGGCGGTAGCGAATCTGACCGAGGCTATCCACCACTGCCAGAGCAGGCATGCGTCCGAACTTGAGCAACTTGATCTGCTGTCCGTACAGGTCGGCTACCTGATGCTCTGGGTCAGGCAGTCCGATGAAAGGGAGCTGCTCACGTTCCCAGTAGTAGGCAAAGGAACGGGCATCCTCCGGACCGACGACCACGATTTCGGCGTTGCGACGGGTGAATTCCTGATAGTCTTGGCGCAACTGCGCCATGTGCCGGCGGCAGTGTGGTCACAAGAAGCCCCGGTTGAATACCAGGACCACGTGCTTGCGAGCGCAAAAGGTGGAGAGGGTGAACGGCTGCCCTTCGAACGTCTGCAGGCTGAAGTCGGGGGCGGGATGGGAGTTGAGGTCAGGTTCCATGAGAACGGCGGCGCACCTGTGGTTGTGATGTCATTTGTACTCAGATATCGAAAGGCTGCTTGGGTTGGAGCCTTCTTACATTGTGCGCCGAATGACAGGCACATTAGAGTGAGATGGATTCCAGTAGGGGAGTGCGTAGATACTTACCATAGCACGCTGTTCATATTTTATCAATATATAGATCCAAGATATGTCTATATCTTCGTGGCGTTGTTCGGTAAGCCTGCTTCCGCCTTCTGCGCCACTCTCTGGATGAGACCCGAGAAGATGTAGCCGTGCACGGGATAAAGGAGGTACCAGTAGACCAGTCCAAGCAGCCCCTTAGGTGCAAAGAAGGCTGTCTGCGTTAGCGAAGTGCGGCCGCCGTCGTGTGGCCTTACCTCGAATTGGAGCCAGGCGCGGCCGGGCACCTTCATCTCGGCCCGTAGACGCAGTTGGCGCCCAGGCTCGACGCTCTCCACCCGCCAGAAGTCGACGGCGTCACCGACGCGCACCTCGGTGGGATGGCGGCGCCCGCGGCGAAGGCCTACACCCCCGACGAGACGGTCGGCCCACCCGCGAACTCGCCAAAACCAGTTCAAGTAGAGCCAGCCCTCTTCCCCGCCGAGCGCAGTGAAGGTGGCATAGACACGCTCAGGCGAGGCCGCAACCACCTGCTGCCTGCGCTCGATGATCATCCCTTCCTGGTTCTTGAGCACCAGCGACGGGCGGTCACCGCGGCTGCTGGCCATGGCATCGCCCCAGGCGGTCCCCACCGCCGCCGCAC
>CAZHTZ010000167.1:507-8414 GCA_964535455.1 uncultured Caldilineales bacterium | reverse complement strand
CCGGCTCGAAGCCGTCGTGGGCAGCGAGGGGTTCGCCCGGCAGGCGCTGTCCCTGCCCGAAGTCCAACGGCTGCTCACCGCCGAGATCCCAGACAGCAGCTTCCATGACGTCGATGGCTATGTCATACGCACGCTCATCAATCGCCACGATGACACGCCCATGGGCATCGTGGGGATGCGCCAGCCCGACCGCAGCCTGGAAGCGCTCGATTACGAGACCGGCGCTGTCATCAACCACCTCCTTCGCCGCGCCGAGATTGCGGTGGAGGATCGCCGCCTGCAACTTGACGTTTTCGAGGCGCTACGCCCCATCCTCCCCGATATCGAGGTGATGCAGGCGCTGCGCGGGACCGTGCCCTATGTGGTCCTTCCTTCCGAAGGCGAGAGCGAGGTTATCACCGAGGCGCCAGAATTCACGGAGTGGGTGCGAGATGCACTGAGCCACTTCTGGGGCGGGCCCAAGCTGAGCGATAGCCCGCTTCTCGATCTGCGCATTGTACGCCAGCGCCTGGCCGACTTCGACGATTCGCCCACACGTACGCTGCGGGCGGTGCTGCAGATGGCCATCGAACGCCAGCGACCCCCTGGTGAGCGCCAGATGACGACTTCCGAATGGTTGTTGTACAATATCCTTGATCTGAAATTCATCCAGGGTAAGCGTGTGCGGGAGGTTTCCGACCGTTTGGCCATGAGCGAATCGGATCTCTATCGCAAGCAACGCGTCGCCATCACGGAGGTTGCTCGCACCCTGGCTGAACTAGAGGGCAGCACGACGCCCGCCGAAAACCTGGCGTTAGAGCCTGCCCTCGCCGCCGGTCCCGCTCCCAACCCGGACACGGCAGCGGTTGGACCTTCCCCCTCAGGCAACGGCCGTACCTGAGGGGCTGCGCTGAGGCCTTCCCCCTGAGTACGCTCAGGCCATACCTGAGTACTCTCAGGCCCACTCGCCTCTTCGGAGTGAAGCGACGTGTCTTCCCCCACTCGCGCCGCTCTTGGCAACAAGTACCAGACCCTGGGTCTCATCCTTTTAGGTGCGGGCGCCCTGGCGCTGATCGATCTATTCGTTTCGCCGCGGGGCAGTCCGTACTTGCGTTCTTTGCTGGGGTGGGGTGCGATCCCGTTCGCCGGCCTGCTGCTGTTCGTGGGGCTGTTCCTGACTTTTCGGGACTTGCTTGGATCGCTGCTTGGCCAGGACTGGTATCCCGAGGCCCTACTCGGATTTGAGCTGGTCTTTGTGGCCGGGCTGGCGATGGCCCATCTGCACTTCGGCACTAACGGTTATGCTGCGGCTCGCGCCGGCCGCGGCGGTGGCTACGTGGGCTGGGCGCTGTCTCGACTCCTTGTCCAGAACCTGAACGTGCCGATGGCGTGGGTGGTGCTGCTGGCGGTTGCGCTCGTCGGTCTCGTCGTGTTCTTCGTGTTCACGCCGCTGCGCAAGCTGAACCTGCGACGGTTGCTGCCAGACAGATCACTGGGCGTTACTGAGGAAGAGTGGCAGCCTGCGCAGGAACGCAGCCAGCCAGCGGAGTTGCCTGCGAAGAAACGACCGGCGCGAACACGCACGGCGACGGCTCCCGCTGCTACTGAGACGCCAACCTCAGAGCCAGCGCTCGACCCCCAACCGTCTGCACCGCAGTCCGGCATCAAGAAGCGCCTGCGCAAGCAGCCGGCGCAGGCGTGGAAGCAGGAGCAGCCAACTCCTGTGAAGGAAGCCGCGCCGGATCGCCGGAAACTTCCTCCGCTCAACTTGCTCAATACCGAGGAACGTAGTGGTTCGCAGAACGAACAGGCCGCCATCCAGGCCGCCATTATCGAGGACACGCTGCGAAGTTTCGACATTCCGGTCAAGGTGACGGAGATCAATGTAGGGCCCACGGTAACGCAGTTTGGCATCGTGCCCGGCACCTACCAGCGCAATGACAAAGTCACACGTGTCCGCGTGGGCCAGATCGTCGCACTGGCCGATGACCTGGCGCTGGCCCTGTCGGCCAGCCCGGTGCGCATCGAGGCGCCGGTGCCCGGAAAGCCCTATGTAGGCATCGAAGTGCCCAACCCGCATACCTCTCTGGTCAGCCTGCGCAAACTGCTCAAGGACAACGAGTTCGCCAAAGTCGGCGCTCCACTGGCCATCCCCTTGGGTCGCGACGTCAGCGGCGCAGGCGTGATTGTCGATCTGCACAAGCTGCCTCATCTGCTCATCGCCGGCGCCACAGGATCGGGCAAATCGGTTGCCCTGAACGGCATCATCTGCGGCCTGCTCTTCAACAACCTGCCCACCACACTCCGGCTCCTTCTGGTTGATCCCAAGCGCGTTGAGCTTCCGGGCTACAACGGCCTACCGCATCTGGTGGCGCCGGTGGTTACCGACCCCGAACATGCCAACGGCGCCCTGAGCTGGCTGCTTGTGCAGATGGACGACCGCTATCGCCTCTTCAATCAGGCTGGGGTGCGCAACATAACCAGCTATAACGAGATAATGACCCCAAAGGAACGGCTACCCTACATTGTCCTTGTGATTGACGAGCTGGCCGACCTGATGATGGTGGCGCCCGATACGATCGAAGCCAAGCTTGTGCGCCTGGCGCAGATGTCCCGCGCCACCGGCATCCACCTCATCATCGCCACCCAGCGTCCCTCGGTCGATGTGGTCACGGGGCTGATCAAGGCCAACTTTCCGGCCCGGCTGGCATTTGCCGTCACCAGCCAAATCGACTCGCGTGTTGTGCTCGACACGCCCGGCGCCGAGAAGCTTCTGGGGCGTGGGGATGGCTTGCTGATGACGGCAGACAGCGCCAAGCTGCGCCGCATCCAGGGCTGTTTTGTCAGTGACGCCGAAATCGACGCCCTGGCACACTGGTGGCAGAGCAACTACCCGGCCGCGCCTCATGACCCCATGCAGCCGCGCTATCCCTGGAGCCAGCTCATGGTTGAGCAGGCAACGGCCGACGACTTGCTGCAGCAAGCCATCGACAAGCTGCGCGGGCGACAGTCCATCAGCGTGTCTGGCTTGCAGCGTCTCATGGGCGTCGGGTATCCACGCGCCGCCCGGCTGATGGAGAATCTGGAGGCAGCAGGCGTCGTCGGCCCGGAAGAGGACAGGCGCTCCGGCCGGCCGGTATTGTTGGACGAAGAGGACCTGCCGGACTAGGGCGCCTTCCTTGTGCTGCGCGAGCACGGCGGTGGCGATAAGGGACAGTGATGCACCACGTCATCGGGGTGGGGCAACAGAAACGCACGAAACGTTGGTCAAATTCGCCTATTTGTGCTAAACTTATCATTTGACTGCGCACATGGGCGCAGCCGCATGTTTGTTCTATCCAGCCTGGCAAGGAGAAACCCACTTGTCCCGAACGCAATCCAGACAATCATCCCCTGGCAAAAAGCAGAAAGATACTATCGAAGTTGAAGGCACGGTGATCGAGGCGCTGCCCAACACCATGTTCCGTGTCCGCCTCGAAAATGGCCACGAGGTGCTGGCGCACATCTCCGGCAAGATGCGAGTTTACTACATCCGCATCCTGCTTGGTGACAAAGTTACCGTCGAGCTGTCACCGTATGACCTCACGCGTGGACGCATCACCTTCCGCCACAAAACATGATGTTCACAGGCCTGGTTCCCTCCCGCAGAGAGCCAGCCTCTCTGCAGACCGTTGGCGCTGCGGTCATCCGCAGTTCCTGTCCGGGCGAATAGCTCAGTTGGCTAGAGCGCTTCCCTTACAAGGAAGAAGTCACGGGTTCGAGTCCTGTTTCGCCCACTTTGCGCCGCATGGCTCGCCAGGTTTCTGGCGCAGGGCCAGCGGCTTCTTTTTTCTCTGCTGCAACCGCGGCTGCCGGCGTAGCCCTTGTGCATGAATCCCTACCGCCAGCTCCCCAGCCTCGACCGCCTGCTCGACCAACCCGACGTGCAAGAGGTGTTCACGGAGTTCGGGCGGACAGCGGTGCGCGATGCCGGACGGCGCCTGCTTGATCAGGTGCGCACGGAAATCGCCGCTGGCGAGCAGCCGGCCGAACTGCCGGCGCTGACGGCCCGGCTGGTGACACAGCTCCGCCGTGACCTATCGCCTACGTTGCTGCCCGTGATCAATGCCACCGGCATTGTCATCCACACCAACCTGGGCCGGGCGCCCCTTTCGGAAGCAGCGAGACAAGCCATGCTGGCCGTGGCTGCGGGGTACAGCAACCTGGAATATGATCTGGAGGCGGGTGGGCGTGGCAGTCGCTACGTCCACGCCGAGCGTCTGCTTTGCGAGCTGACGGGGGCGGAGGCGGCATTGGTGGTGAACAATAACGCCGCCGCCGTGACCCTGGTCTTGCGAACGATAGCCACCGGCCGCGAAGTCGTGATTTCGCGCGGAGAACTGGTCGAGATCGGCGGCGGATTCCGTGTGCCGGACATCCTGCAGCAGAGCGGCGCCCGTCTGGTCGAAGTAGGGACCACCAACCGGACGCGGTTGGCCGACTATGAGACGGCGCTCACGACTGACACCGCCGCCTTTCTCAAAGTCCACCAGTCCAACTTCCGGATCGTGGGGTTCACCGAGACCGTGGCGCTGGAAGAGTTGGTGGGTCTGGCCCGCACCCAGCGCACGCCCCCGGCCGTACTCGACGACCTGGGCAGCGGAACGCTCATCGACACCACGCCCTACGGTCTGACCTACGAGATCACGGTGCAGGACAGTGTCTCCGCAGGCGCCACTGCCACGATGTTCAGCGGCGACAAGCTGCTGGGCGGGCCACAAGCCGGAATCATCCTTGGTGCCAAAGACCTGATCGCCGAATTGCGGCGGCAGCCTCTCACCCGCGCCCTGCGGGTAGACAAGGCCACTCTGGCGGCCCTGCAGGCGACCTTGCTGGCCTATCTCCGGGGCACAGCCCTCACAGAGATCCCCATCTGGCAGATGATCGCCGCCACGCCCGCAGTCTTGGAGGAGCGAGCGTTGTCCTGGGTCGCTATTCTCAGGCGCGATGGCCTGTTGGTCGAATCGCGCCCCGGCCAAAGCGCCATAGGCGGCGGCGCGCTTCCCGGCCAGACTCTGCCTACGACCCTGTTGGCGCTGCGATCATCGCAGCCAGACCGGCTGATTTCGCTCCTGCGCCACGGCAACCCACCCGTCATCGCCCGCATCGAGGATGACCTGGTCCTGCTTGACCCGCGCACGGTCCTCCCCGCCCAGGACGAGCCTCTCCTCACCGCCCTCGTCACCGCATGGAAAAACGTTTGAACGTTCAAACGTTTGAACGTTGGCCATCGCTACCCGCCACCCGCCACCCGCCTCTCGTCTCTCGCCTCTCGCCTCTCGCCTCTCGCTTCTCGCCTCTCGCTTCTCGCCTCTCGCTTCTCGCCTCTCGCTTCTCGTCTCTCGCCTCTCGCTTCTCTTATGCCCATCCTCACTTTCACCGGCCGTGTCATCCGCAGCGGTCAGGCCGAGGGCGAAGCCCTGGTCAGTCCGGCGCCCATCGGTTTCCTGGGCGGCGTGGACCCCGACACCGGCATCATCCTCGACCCCGATCACCCGCTCAAGGGGCAGTCCATCGCCGGCAAGGTGCTGGTCTTTCCGCACGGCAAGGGGTCGACTGTCGGTTCCTACACCATCCTACGGCTGGCGCGTTCCGGCGCGGCGCCGCTGGCCATGATCAACAGCAGCTCCGAGGCTATCACCGCCGTCGGCGCCATCATTGCCGACATCCCCATGGTGGATCAGATCGACATCAGCCAGATTCACACGGGCGACCGCGTGCGGGTCGATGGAGAGCGGGTGGAAGTCGCGGCGAGGTACGCGGTCAATACCGAACAACCCGCTTGCCCGGACTTTGAGTGGCGGCGGTCACGGGTGCTTGATGGCGCCCTTGGAGGATGACATGAGCAAGAACAGTAAGTGGACGTCTGGCGATATGCCCGATCTCACCGGCAAAGTCGCAATTGTCACCGGCGCCAACAGCGGCATCGGCCTGGAAGCGGCCCTGGCGTTGGCTCGTAAGGGCGCACATGTGGTGATTGCCTCCCGCAACCTGGAGAAATGCGATGAAACGGCCGCCCAAATCCGGGCCAGGACGCCTGCCTGTTTGCTGGAGGTGATCCGCCTGGACCTGGCCGACCTGGCCACGGTGCGCGCTTTCGCCAGCGCCTTTCGGGATGGGCATGACCGTTTGCACCTGCTTGTCAACAATGCCGGCGTCATGGCCATTCCCTACCGCAAGACAGTCGATGGTTTCGAGATGCAGTTTGGCACCAACCACCTGGGGCATTTCGCCCTCACCGGCCTGTTGCTCGACATCATCCTGAACACGCCCGGCGCCCGTGTGGTCATCGTCAGCAGCAGCGCGCACACGATGGGCAGCGTACGCTTCGATGACCTGCAGCGCCAACGCTCATACAGCAAGTGGGAAGCCTACGGCCAGAGCAAGCTGGCGAACCTGCTCTTCGCCTACGAGCTGCAGCGCCGCTTTGCGGCCATCGGCGCCAACGCCATGAGCGTGGCGGCGCATCCGGGCTACGCGGCCACCAACCTGCAGACGGTGGGGCCGCAGATGGAGGGGGCGCGCCTGCAATTGTGGGGCATGAAGTTGGCGAATCGGCTGCTGGCGCAGAGCAAGGAGATGGGCGCCCTGCCCACCCTTTATGCGGCCACGGCGCCGGATGTGCAGGGCGGCGACTACATTGGTCCTGACAACTTCAAGGAATGGCGCGGCCATCCCACCACGGTGCATTCAAACACAGCATCTTACGATGAGGCCACGGCCGGACGGCTGTGGGATGTTTCCGTCGACTTGACCGGGGTCGATTACGGGTTGCTCAGCCGGCGAATCTAACGGCGCCGGCGCCCCCTGCACTCTTCCCCCTGCTCTGCGACCAACCGCTGGTCCAGGGCCAGGCTGCCGCGTATGTGTGCCGGCATTATTCGTGTAACCTGCAGGTGACTGAGGCAGTGGGTTGAGGGGGGCAGTTGGGAGCATAACGGCTTGCGGCTGAGCGGCGCGGCGGGTGTAACCAGAACGCTGGCGACTAACACCCGCTTGCTAACCAGAACCTTTGCTAGGCCGACGCGGTAGCCGCGTCCGCTCCAGCCGCTTGTTATGCCGCTACCCCATTGGTTTGCCGCGCGCTGTCCCTTCCGCCGCCTAGTAGCTCGTCAGCGATGATGTGATGGGCTGGTAGTAACGACTTCAGTCGTTTTCGTGCGGCATCAGCGACTAAAGTCGCCACTACGAACCCGCCACTTGAGTCTTGACGGACTACTAGCGTGGGGCGTGAGTTAGCCGAAGTTGCTATGCCTGTCATCTCTTTGACAGTAAATAACTGGCCAATTCATCGCTGGACATTCCGACGAATTGCGTGTAGTTGTAGAAAATATCGTACAGAGTCTTTATCATTCTTCTGATCTCAAGGCTGTCAAAGTATCTGTTTATCTGAAATGACGGGATAGTGTTATATCTATGCAATTTCGCGTTGATCCGCGGATCTGACTGATCCTTGTAATCTTCCAAATATTGAAACTCAAGGATGCTTTCGCGTTTACCGTCGCCATGAATACCAAGACAATCTTGGAACAGTCTCGTTGCAGGGAATGGGCGTGCTGGGAAAATCGCTATATCTGCTAACCCCGAAGCTCGGAGCTCAACTATATATTTCGCAGTCTCCGTAATGTCGTGAATAGTTTCATTGGGGAATCCAATTATGAAAAACACCCGCGAAGAGATGCCATACTCAAGCAATCGTGCAATTTTCTTCGCCGCATCAGGTTTGATAACTTTTCCAACATACTTTTGTATAGCAAGAGAACCTGATTCTAAACCGAAGCTCAGCCGATAGCATCTGGCAGACGACAACAACGGAATCATATCCAGATGTAAATCGTTCATAGTGGCTTGAGCAGTCCATTGAATACCAACGTTAGACATTTTTCGGC
>CAZHTZ010000167.1:0-497 GCA_964535455.1 uncultured Caldilineales bacterium | reverse complement strand
CGGCAGAAATCTTCCAACTCAGGCCAGATAAGAATATTATCATCATAGAAATAAAAACTATCAATTCCATAGCGGTCCCTAAGTAGGGCCATCTCCTCCACCATGTTTGTGTGACTTCGGAATATGACCTGTCGCCCAAGTAGAACACGTGAGCAGCAAAAGGCGCAATCGTATCTACAGCCGCGACTGCTTGCCACATAAAGCTCAGGTGACACTGCGGCGTATCTTCTCACATCAATTAGATCATATGCGGGCAGCGGCAGAGAATCTAAGTCCACAATCCTAGGTGCTAAGCGCCTTATTGAAGGATCAGCAGCCCTTGTATAAAACCCTGGGAAACTTTCGATCCTCGGAAAACTTTGTAGAACCTTATAGATGATTTCCTCACCTTCTCCCATGACGAGTCCATCAATACGCGGGGCGTTCTTGAAAACATCTTCAGCAGGGCATTCCCGTTCTTATCTTCACATGAGGAGGTAGGCAATTGGCCTCAATGG
>CAZHTZ010000166.1:2822-8443 GCA_964535455.1 uncultured Caldilineales bacterium | reverse complement strand
CCTAAGCTTACTGTACTTTGTCAGGTTCCCTTCAAAATCAACGAACCGTAAGTTACACGTTGGCTTGTGCGAACGGGCGAGGCCTCAGCAAGGTGAAGCGTCCGCGTACTAGGCATCGTACTCCACGCCGTTGTACCCAACGCCACTTTCCCGGACCCGGTCAGCATTGGGAAGCGATCTCAAATAGGCCATAAGCTTGCTCAGTTGGCGGCTGCATTTGCCTGCCAGCTCGCATAGCTCGCGGAAGCGCGAGTCCGGCAGGTAACCGGCGTCAAGCGCCACATACATCTGCGCCCGCAGTTCACCTGCGGAGCCTTTGGCACGACCAAGATAATCGATGAAAAGCGCATTTGTCCTGCTTTCAAATCCCTCGGCGACGTTGGACATGATCGAGACGGCTGCGCGACGCATCTGATCCTTCAACCCGAAATCACGGGCAAACGCCCCCGACTTCGTCTCAGAGTAGACCGCCTGCGTCAACATCCTCGCGGTCTGCCACGCCTCGATGTCCTCAAAATGCTTGATCGTCGCCAAGAAGATCCAGCCTCCCTACGTCACAACCTGCAACGTGCAACCTGCAACCTGCAACGATTTCAAGTTCAACTGCGCACAAACTGCAGCGTCTGCCAGCCGACGCTGACGGCGCTCTTGAAGCCTTCCCAGGAGTTCAGGCCCTTGACGAAGGTCCAGATGGGGCCGGGGCGGAAGGACCATTCGCGCGTGGCCCGCTTCTGCCAGTACTCGAGTTGTTCGGCGGTGAGGTTGCCGTAGTCGAGCACGGTGGATTGGTCCATGTCCACCTCTTCCCACTTGGTGCCGGGCCGGAACCAGTTGTTTTCGACCACCTCATAGAAGAAGGGCGTGCCGGGATAGGGGGCGGCGATGTGGAAGAGGGCGATGTCCAGGGGCAGGATCTTGCTGTAGGCGATGGTCTCCTGGATGGTGTCCTCGGTCTCGCCGGGGAGGCCGATGATGAAGTAGCCCCAGTTCTTGATGCCCGCGGCCCGCGACCAGGTCAAGGCCTCGAGGGCGCGTTCCTTCTTGTAGCCCTTGCGAGCCCGCTTCAGGATCTCTTCGTTGGCGCTCTCGATGCCCCAGGAGATCAGGGTGCAGCCCGCCTGGCTCATCAAACGCAGCATCTCCGCGTCCACGTAGTCGACGCGGCTGTTGCAGGTCCAGGCCACCTTCAGCCCGGAGGCGATGATGGCGTTGCACAGCCCGACCACGTGGTCCCGGTTGACGGTGAAGAGGTCGGCGTACATGTGGATGTGGTGGACGTCGAGGTTCGCCAGCACCTGCAGCTCGGCCAGGATGTTCTGGGGCGAGCGCACGCGTACGGAGTTCTGATAGGTGACATGCTTGATGCAGTACTTGCAGCCCGCCGGACAGCCGCGGCTGGTGACGATGAAGGTGAACGGCCCCTTGATCATGGGCATGCGCTGCTTGTCGAGCGGCAGCAGATGGTGGGCCGGGATGGGCAGGTCGTCGAGGTTAGGGATAAAAGGGCGGTCGGGGTTGATGACGATGCGGTCGCCGTCGCGCCAGGCGAGACCGGGGATGGTTGCAGGCTTCGCCCTGAAGGGCTCAAGCCCGAAGGGTTGCACGTTTGAACGTTCGAACGTTTGAACGTCTGGACGTTCCTCGTGATTAGCCACCTGCCACCTGCCAACCGCTGACTGCTCCACCATGTGGGCGACGCGGGGGTCGCTGGGGGTCTTGCCTTCGAAGGTGTCGAGCAGCTGGCGCAGGGTCAGCTCCGGCTCGCCGCGGAGGACGAAATCAAGGGCGGGGAAGGGGCGCATCGTCTCGAGGGTCATGGGCGTGACATGTGTGCCGAAGGCCATCGTCACGGCGCCCAGGGACTTGGCGAGGAAGACGCCGTACATGTCGTTGCGCAGGGTTGGCGCCGTCACTTGAGTCAGGTAGTGCTTGGGGCGCTTCTCGTCCAGCAGCTTCTCGAACTGCTCCCAGGTCATGCGCGTGGCGATGGCGTCGACCACGGCGACGGTATAGTCGGGCATGAGCAGCGCCGCCATCTGGGCCAGGCTGACCTGGGGCCAGATCATGTTTTCGCGGCTGCGGCGGCCCACGCGGTGCTGGCTGCGGATCCAGATGCCGCCGTCGGGCGAGGGCGGATTGACCAGCATCACGTCCACGCTGCCGGGGGGCCGGGTCGAGGAGGTCAGGGTCTGAACCGTCGCCCCGGCGTCGGGGAAGTGCGCAGGGCGCACCGGCGGCAGGCGGCGGGCGCCGAGGTTTGCCGAGGGAGAAGGTTGAACGCTCAATGTTGAACGTTTTACGTTGTCACGTTGCGACAGAGGTTCATTCATGCGTTTCGCAAGTGCGGGAAGATTTTCCAGAAGAGAAACGTGCAACGTTCAACCCTTCGGGCTTGAGCCCTTCAGGGCGAAGCCTGGAACCTGCAACGTGTCGTCTCTCAGGCCTTCGTAGGCCGGGCGGCCCTGCAGATCACCGGTCACCTGCTCATCGCGCAGACGGAGGGCGTCGAGCACCTGCATCTGCACCCAGGCAACCATAAGCTGGATGCCGATGAGGGCGAGCGAGGCGCTGGCCAGGTAGTAGAACCAAAGCCTCGACACCGGCCAGCCGCGTGAGCCGAGGACCAGGCTGGTCACGCCCAGGACGACAGCGGCCAGGAAGGCCAGCAGCCCTACCCAGCCGAAGTGGGGGTGCAGGTTCTGGCGGATCAGCGGCCGCCCAAAGAGCCCCTGGCGAACGGGCTGCTTGTGGAACAGGGCCACGAAGTAGTTGAAACTGATGCCCAGGGCCGTGATCGTCACCCCGGCGACGGCCAGCACCATGCCGGCGAAGATGCTGAAGCCTCCCAGGGGGCTGAGGTTGGTTACGCCCTGGACACGGTAGACCACCACGGCCAGGGCAATGAGGGCGGCCAGGGCCAGGCAGACCAAGCCCACCATGCCCAACAGACGGCCGGGGTTGTAGTTGAGAGCCGTCCACACGATGGATTGGGCAAAGCGCACCCCGTCATGGACCACGTTGAGCTTGGACCGTCCCACCCGCTCGCTGTAGGGGATGGGGATCTCAACCATGGTCAGGCGTTCGTGAAGGGCGCGGGTGCTCATGACCGGTGTGAGGTTGAGACCATCGGGCAGAGGGTAGAGGCGCCCGAGGATGCTCTTCTTGAAGACACGCATGCCGCTGGCCGAGTCGGTGATGTGCTGGGCGCTGATCAGGCTGACCAGGCCGGCAAAAAGGACGTTGCCGAGGCGGCGGACAGCGGGCATCTGACTGTCGGCCCCGGCCATGCGGGAGCCGATGACGATGTCGGCGCCGGTGGAAAGAGCCTCGGTGCACAGGGCCGGGAAGTACTCAGGAGGATAAGTGCCGTCGGCATCGAGGAAACCGATATACTCGCCTCGTGCGGCGGCAAAGCCGGTCTTGAGGGCGGCGCCATAGCCGCCGTTGTGGCGGTGGCGGATGAGACGGGCGTCGGGACAGGCGGCGACCAGCTCGGCCGTGCGGTCGGTGGAGCCGTCGTCCACGACGATAAGCTCGAGGTCAGCCACGCCCGCCTGCCTCAACCCCGGCCGGATTGCCAGCACGCGGTCGATGATGTTCTTGATGCCGTCTTGCTCGTTCCAGGCAGGGATGACGACGGAGAGGGAGGTCATTGGGGTGTCAGGTGGCAGGTGGCACGTGGCAGGTGGCGGGTGGCGGGTGGCAGGTGGCAGGTGGCAGGTATTGCGTGTACGGTCTCCCGGGCGATGAATAAACGTGCAAACGTGCAAACGTGCTAACGTGCTAACGTGCAACGAACTATAAATGTACTTCGCCTCTGGGGGGCGGCGACCCCTTTTCGATTTGCTTGAGTACGCGGGCGGGGATGCCGCCCACCACGGTGTGGGGTGGGACGTCGGTCGTCACAACGGCGCCGGCGGCGACGACCGCGCCCTGGCCGATGCGAACGCCGTCGGTAATGATGGCGCCAGCGCCGATCCAGACGTCGTCCTCGACGGCAATGCCCTCGGCGGTGATGCCCTGCTCGATCATGGGGCGAGAAGGGTCGTCGTACACGTGGTTGACAGCCAGCAGTTGCACGTTCGGGGCCGTGTAGACGCGGTCACCGATGGTGATGCCGCCCTGCCCGCGCAGGATGTTGTACTCGCCGATCAGGCTGCTGCTGCCGATGCGTATGAAGGCGTGAGGCAGGTTGCGGAAGTTGTACACGTGCAGGAGAGCGCCGTGCATGACAAAGGTGTTAGCGCCGATGGCGATGCCCTGGGGACAGGCATGGAGGTAAACCCGCTCGTCGAGATAGGCGTTGCGACCCAGGGTGATGTGATCGGCAAAGCGCAGGCGCACGCCAGACTCGATCGCCGCTACCCCATCCATGCGCAGAATGAGGCGGTAAAGAACGGCCCGCAGGCCGATGCCGGCAACGGTAGGTATCCATCCAATAAGCAAGTACAGAACCTGCTCCACGACATAGCGCCACGGACTGCTCGCCTGCCTGCTCACATAGAGCCGCAGGCCCGCCAACGCCCCATTACCCGACTCCAAAGCTCGACTCATCAAATCATCCTTCTGGCCCAATGCTCTGCCCATGCTCCGCCACTGCCAGTATGAGCTGGCAGAAGAAAAGGGGTTTGCGAGCAACAGCCGGAGCAGACGCTACAACGCGCTGTAGCCGATTGTCGCTGCGCACCAGACTATATACTCAGTCGAGCGCGCAGCGGGCGGCCGCGAAGCTCCACAGAGACCTACAAGGGCGAGAAAAGGCACGCTGTGGTAACAACCATGCTGTGAAAAAGATACACGCTTGCATCGTGCAGAATTTGCGGCTGTACACGTTCCGGTCGAGTGGTTGTGGTAGGTCGAAAACCGGAACGTAGAAGGGTCGTTGCGAGTCGACTCGGCACGCAATATCTAGCACTGAAAATGGTATATCACATTACAATCCGATGTGTCAAGTTCGCATCTGGGATTTTGACCGTTATTGACCGATTTTCGCCTTCTGCAATCCCCGCAACCTGGCGGCAAATGATGGCCAGAAGTGGGGGCTGCTCCCTTACCCTCGGTTCGGGCCGCTTGCGGGTCGGGCCGCTCCCTTACGGTCGCGGTTCGGATTTGCGGGTCGGATGGTTCCCAGCTTAGCGGCCAGTTGCGCCACCGTCTCGAGGTTGTGCAAGGGCAGGAATTCGTCGACGTTGGGGAGGATGGTCTCGATGCCGCGCACCAGGGGCTGGTAGTCTGGCTTGCCCGAGAGCGGGTTGAGCCAGATCAGGCGCGGGGTTTGGCGGCGCAAGCGGCGGATCTCGCGGTCCAGGAGGGCGCGATCCCCCCGGTCCCAGCCGTCGCTGATGATGAGGACGACGGCGCCATGCCCTAGAACCCGACGCGCCCAGACGTAGTTGAAGGTGCGCAGCGATTCGCCGATCCGCGTTCCACCCGACCAATCGACGACACTCTTTGCCGTGCGGCTCAAGGCCACATCCAGGTTGTCGTGGCGCAGGGCCGGGGTAATGCGGGTGAGCCGGGTGCCGAAGACGAAAGTCTCGATGCGCTCAGAGCCCTGCACCAGGGCGAACATCATATAGAGGAAGAGACGGGAGTAGCGCTCCATCGAGCCGCTGATGTCG
>CAZHTZ010000166.1:0-2722 GCA_964535455.1 uncultured Caldilineales bacterium | reverse complement strand
TCGGGTTGTGGGTCAGGCCGCTCCCTTACGGTCGCAGGTTCGGACTGGGTCCCCAGCTCAAAGGTGAGGCGGTGGAGCCAGTAGAGGTCGAACAGGCGGTCGAAGAGGCCGCGCTCTTCGGGGCTGTGCACCAGAAAACAACGCATTGCATGGAAGACGTCTTCCTGACGGGCAAGGTCGATATAGGTCAGCCCGTGAGCAAGGTCAGTGACCTGCTGGGTGCTGACGCGCACCCCCGCCTCGCGCAGCAGCCGGCCGAACGTGAGCAGACGGTGAGCGAATTCCCCTTCGATTCGCTCAGGATCGCTCATGAGCGAGTCGCGCCAGGTCACGGGCCAGCTTTCCCTGGCTGAGCTGGATGTCTTCCTGGTGTTTGAGCAGGACGCCCAGGGTGTCACCGATCAGGTTCTCGTCCAGCGTGTCCCTTTCCATCACCTGCAAAGCGCCGGCCCAATCCAGGGTTTCGGCAATGCCGGGGGGCTTGTAGAGGTCGGCGCGACGGAGTTCCTGCACCGCCGTCACCACCTGACGAGCCAGCCGCTTCGAGATACCAGGCGCCTTGAGCAGCACGATCTGGTATTCGGTATCGAAGTCGGGATAGTCGATCCAATGATAGAGGCAGCGGCGCTTGAGGGCGTCGTGCACCTCGCGCGTGCGGTTGGAGGTAATGACCACCAGCGGGGGGTGCGTGGCGTCGATGGTGCCGATCTCAGGGATCGTGATCTGGTAGTCGGACAGAACCTCCAGCAGATAGCTCTCGAATTCCTCGTCGGCGCGGTCGATCTCGTCGATGAGCAAAACGGGTGGCGCGACCGGGGCTTCGATCGCCTGCAAGAGCGGCCGCGCCACCAGGAACTCGCGGCTGTAGAGGTCGCGCTCCATCTCCTGTCGAGAGGCGCCGCCGGATTCGAGGATGAGCAAATGCAGAATCTGGCGGGAATAGGCCCATTCATAGACAGCGTTGTGCACATCCAGGCCCTCGTAGCACTGCAGGCGGATGAGACGGGCGCCGAGGATGCTGCTAAGCACCTTGGCTACCTCGGTCTTCCCCACCCCCGGTTCCCCTTCCAGGAAGAGTGGTTTGCGCAAGCGGGCGGCCAGAAAGATGACGGTGGAAAGGCCGCGGCCGGCGACGTAGTGGTGCTGAAGGAGCTGCGACTGCAGGGACTCGATGGAGGTGAACATGGCGCCTAGCAAGGCCTTGAGGAGTGGGACTGGCTGCTGACCTGGACAACCTCGGCCAAGATGCTGACGGCGATCTCACCGGGTGAACGCCCGCCCAGATCGAGGCCGATGGGTGCATGCAGGCGGGAGAGGGCGGCTTCGCCAAGGGCTGCTTCGCCAAGCCCACCGTCGCGCAGGCGCTCGATGCGCAGGCGATTGGTGCGCTTGCTGCCGAGCGCACCCACGTAGGCCGCATCCGAGGTCAGGGCCACACGCAGCGCCGGGTCGTCGACCTTGGGGTCATGGGTCAGAACCACCACGAAGGCAGTTTCGTCCAGGTCCAGACCGGGTAGGACGTCGTCGGGCCAGCCGCAGATTATTTCGGTGGCCTGGGGAAATCGCTCACGGGTGGCGAAGACAGGCCGGGGATCGACCACGATGGTGTCGAAGCCGGCGAAATTCGCCATGCCGATCAGGGGCGCGGCGATGTGCACGGCGCCCACAATGATGAGGCGGCGGGCGCGCGGGTAGACCTCGACGAAGACGGTGAGACCATCGTCCAACTCGAGGATGGCCCCTGCGCCCTGGACAAGCTGCGCCAGGGCGGCGGCGACCGCCGCCTGGCGCTGGTCTTGAAGGTCAAGACTGCCGGCGGTGCTGCCGTCAGGCCGGACGATGAGCTTGCCCACCTGCGATGCAGCCGGAAGGCCAGCCAGCACGCTGACGATGGCCATCGGCTCGCGTTGCTCCAGACGCTGGCGGAGGATATCGTAGACGCCCTCCCAGGCGGCGAACGGCTCGACGAGGATGCGGATGGTGCCGCCGCACGCCAGCCCCACGTCCCAGGCGGTGTCATCGGCGACGCCGTAGGTGAGGAGCCTGGATGCGCCGGTCTCGATCACCACGGCGCTCTCCTCGAGGACGGCGCCTTCGACACAACCGGCGCTGACGGATCCGGCGAAGCTGCCGCTCCGGGTGGCGGCGAGCTTGGACCCGATGGGCCGCGGCGCCGAACCCCATGTGTCCACCACGGTGGCGATGGCCATGGGTTCGTGCTGTTGGCGCCAGGCGTCGACGTAGGGGAGGATGTCTTTCATGAAGGGTTGAAGGTTGCGGGTTGAAGGTTGAAGGTTGCTTGTCCACTGGATAGAACGTGCAACGTGAAACCTGCAACGTGGAACACTGGCTGATTCTAGGGCAGGATGACGTGTTCTTCTGTCAGCAGGCGCACACGGCGGGAGCAGTGAGCGGCGGCGTCTTCACCGGCGGCTTTGCCGGCGGGTGTGGCGAAGGCAGCGACCATGGCGTCTTTGTCGTCGAAGAAGAATTCGGAGACGGCGTCGAAGGGCCAGTCAGGGTTTTCTTCGATCACGACGCTCATACGGTAGCTGCGCATGCCGGGGAGCTTTTTGCCGAGGAGGGGGTGGTCTACCTGGGCCCAGTGGCGGAATTCGTCGAGGGTCATGTCGTCGCTGCGCTTCATGAGGGACATTACTTTGAGCATGGGAGGGGAGAGGAGTGAGGAGTGAGGAGTGGGGGGTGAGGGGGGGCGGGTGTG
>CAZHTZ010000165.1:0-8608 GCA_964535455.1 uncultured Caldilineales bacterium | reverse complement strand
TTTGTGGAGCGTGGTTGGGCGTGTGCGGTCGTTAATGTCTTGTTTTGGGGCAGTGCCGGGTGCTCCGTTATTTACGTCCGGGGGCTGGAAAGACAGCAGCTGTGCGAACCGTGGCCATCGGAAGGCCAAAAGTTGGCCAGCGCAATGTATAAGCAGGGCAAATTCGAAAAAGGCGTTCTGGCGATCTTCGCCATCCTGGCCATCCTCTTCTTCATGCTGCCGATCTTCTGGCTGATCAGCACGGCCTTCAAATTCGGACGCGATGCCTTTGCGATCCCTCCGAAATGGCTCTTTTTCGACTTTACCTTACGCAACTTCCAGACGGTTCTCGCCAACTCGAAGACGGGTCAGTTCCTCCTCAACAGCATCATCATTTCTGCGGGCACGACCGCACTTTCTCTGGCCCTCGGCGTGCCGGCCGGCTATGCCATTGCCCGCTCAGGCTCCCGCATCCTCAACCTGTCCTCCTACTTCTTTCTCCTCCTTCTGATGGTGCCGCCGGTTGCCATGCTGATCCCCTTCTACCTGATCATGCGTGACATCCACCTGCTTGGCAGCTACGCCGCCCTGATCATGCTGGACACCGTCTTCGATGCTTCGTTCGTGGTCTGGATGATGCGCAGCTATTTCGCCGACGTGCCCAAGGAGATGGAGGAAGCAGCGCTTGTGGACGGCGCCTCGCACTTCATCGCCTTTTTGCGAGTGGCCCTGCCGCTCTCCCTGCCGGGCATCGTCGCTTCTGCCCTGTACGTCATCATCTTTAGCTGGAACGACTTTCTCTTCGCCTTGATGCTGACCTCGCCCAAAACCAAGACCATCCCGCTGGGCATTCTGGCGTCCTTCAGCGCCGTAGAGATCAGTTGGGGCATCATGGCGGTGATGTCTATCTTCGCCATCCTACCTGCCCTCATCATCTCGCTCTTCCTGAACCGCTATTTCATTCAGGGGATCACGATGGGAGCGACAAAAGGCTGAGATGGACGCCGAGCGCTCGTCCCCCGAGGTGTTGGCCTTTTCTGGCGGCGTCGTCATCGCCGGCGATGAGATGGAGGTGCGGGAGAAGTCAACCCTGTGTGTGCAAGACGGCCGGGTGCTCGTCATCGGCGAGAGCATCCCGGGTGCCCGTGTCGTCGACGTGCGCGGCAAGCTGATCTGCCCGATGTTCGTCGATGCGCACACGCATTTGGGTGACACGGGCGCCAAGGAATTGGGCATGGGTCTGCGCATTGAGCAGGCGGTCGTGCCGCCCCACGGCCTCAAACACCGCTTTCTTGCCAGTGTCGATGCTGAGACCCTGACCGGCATGATGCGAACGGGTATCGTTGACATGCTCCAAAGCGGCATCATTGCCTGTGGTGATTTTCGTGAACAAGGCTTGGCGGGCGTTTGCGCCTTGCAACGGGCAGCAGAGGGATTACCGCTTCGGGCCGTGACGCTGGGGCGCATGGACGAAGGAGTCCCGGCCGGCGAGCAGGAGGCCCAGGCCCACGCCATCCTGGCCGATTGCGACGGGCTGGGCGTGCGGGACGTGGAGTCGTATCCGGTGGAGCTGCTCTGCCGTTTGCGAGCTCAGTACCCCGACAAACTGTTCGCCGTCCATGCCGCCGAAAGCTGGACCGCCCAACAGGAGTCAGTGTGCCGCACCGGCCGCACACAGGTGGCTCGTGTGCTGGACTGGCGCCCGGACCTGCTGGTTCATCTGGTGCACGCCACCTACGACGACCTGGAGCGGGTCGCACGCGACAACGTCGCGTGCGTGAGCTGCCCGCGCTGCAACGGCACCCTGGGCAATGGCTTTCCCGACCTGGCAGCCTGGAAGCGGGCGGGCGTACGCTTCGCTCTTGGCACCGACAATGTCATGTTCGTCGCGCCCGACATGCTGCGTGAGATGGATTTCGCCTCGAGGCTGGCACGCGGCCTGGCGCACGACCCCACCGTCGTAGACGCCCGCACAATACTCAAGGCGGCCACCATCGAGGGCGCCCGCGCCTTGAAGCTGGACGGCGGTCTGGGCAGCCTGGCCCCCGGAAAAGAGGCCAGCTTCCTGGTCTTCGATCTCGAACAGCCCCACCTTCGCTATCAGCATGACCCGGTGAGCGCCATTGTGCACCGCGCCACACAGGCCGACATTAGCGCCATCTATGTGCGCGGAAAGCCCCTGTCAAACTGGCTCGGTGCATTCGCCTGGCATCGGGTCCTATCTCTCGATACTTGAACAGTTGCGGACTCCAAACCATTGAGGACAGTTATGCCATCTGAAACCATGCGCGCCATGTGGTGCGAACGGCCCCAACAACTGGAGCTGCGTCAGGTTCCGATTCACGCCGTGAGTGATGACGACGTGCTTGTGAAGGTTGCCTATACCGCCATCTGCCCCTGGGACGTGCGCGCCTACTCCGGCCTTTCGTCCGCTGTTGCCTTCCCGCGCATCCTCGGCCATGAAGTGGTGGGCACGGTAGCGATGGTGGGAAAAAATGTCAAGCACCTGGAGCTCGGCCAGCCGGTCGCTCCCGACATGATCATCAAGTGCGGCACGTGCAGGGCCTGCCGCAGCGGCCGCGCCAACCGCTGTCTCCGTCCCACGTTCCTGCAATACGGCGGTGGCTATGCCGACTATGTTTGTGTGCCGCAGCGTAACGTCCACACCCTGCATCCCAGCACCAGCCTGAAGGCGGCGGCGCTGATGGAGCCGCTGGCCTGTGTGTTACGCGGTCAGGACATGTTGCGCCTCTACCCCGGCGAGGTGGAGTTGGTCGTCGGTCTGGGACCGATTGGGCTGATGCATATGCAGGTCGCCCGTGCATTTGGCGCCCGCGTGATCGCCTCCGACCCGCTCGATTCTCGGCTGGAGAAGGCACGCTCCCTGGGCGCTGACTGGACGATCAACCCGAACGAAACCGATCTGGGCCAGTTCATCAAGGGCGTGACCGACTCTTGGGGCGTTGACGCTATCGCTCTCACCGTGGGGTCGGCGCGCATGGTGGAAGAGGTCGTGCGCTATCTGGCTCCGGGCGGACGGCTTAACATCTTCGCCGGCATCTACCCCAAAGACCAGGTGCACCTGGATCCCAACCAGATTCACTACGGCGAATGGAACATCACCGGCTCCGCAGACAGCACGCCCGAAAACATGCACCGGGCCCTGACCCTGATTGAAGCAGGAGAAGTCAAGACGGAAGCGCTTGTCAGCCATATCTTGCCGCTGGAACAGCTCGCTCAGGGCTTCGACATGGTCAAGAACCGCACCGGTCACAAGATCATGATCGAGGTGAATGGCGAGCCAACCCCGCAAGGTTAGAGGTAATGACTGCGAGCCCTTACATCCTGGCTGTAGACGTCGGCACGTCTGCCCTCAAGGCGGTCGTGTACGAACGCGATGGGCAGACACTGGCGACCTCCACGCAGCGCTATGCCTACGCCACGCCGCAGCCAGGCTGGGCGGAAGCCGACCCGCAAGCCTGGTGGCAGGCATTCGAGCTGGCAATGGTCGAGCTGCGCCAGGCGCTGCCGGGGCTTGAGGCGGTGCAGGCGTTGGCCCTGACCGGGCAAATGCACACGGCAGTGCTGCTCGACGAAGCGGGAGCCGTGGTCCCTCCCACCATCCTCTGGCTCGATCGCCGGGCGACAGCCGAGACGGCCGAGCTGCAGGCGCGCTTGCGACTCCCTCCGTATCATCTCAACTCGACCTATACTCTGCCCAAGTTGTACTGGCTCGCCCGCCACATGCCGGAGGTCGTGCAGCGCAGCGCCTGTGTGCTGTGGCCAAAGGACTACCTGCGATTTCGCCTGACAGGCGAGCGACTGACGGATTACACCGAGGCAGGTGGCGCTGCGCTATTGGACTGGCAGACTCTCACATGGGCCGCCTCGCGTCTGGAGCTGATCGGTCTGGACCCCGCGCTTCTGCCGCCGCTGCGCTGGCCCCACGAAGACGGCGGCAGCCTGCTTCCCCACCTGGCTGCACGTTTCGGGCTGAAGGCAGATGTCAAGGTCATCGTGGGCGCAGGCGATGTGCTCGCCCTGATTGCGGGTGCGCCGCCCATCCTGGGCCAAGTGACGTGCAGCCTTGGCAGCTCGTCGATGGTCTTTTGCCCGCTGGCGCCGGACCAGATAGTGACGGACCACACTGACCGGCTGTACGTGTACCCTTTGCTCCCCTATCGCTTGCTGGGCGGCGTGTCGTCCACCACAGGCGCGGCAGTGCAGTGGGCATGGCAGGCGCTCTATGAAGATCAGGTCCCCTTTGCACAAGCCATCCAGCAGGCCCTCGCCATTCCTCCTGGCGCCGATGGACTATTGTTTCTTCCCTTTCTGTCGGGTGAGCGCAGCCCCTTCTGGAACGACGGTCTGCGAGGAGCGTTCTACGGGCTGACGCTTGCCCATCGCCGCGCCCATCTTCTGCGAGCCGTGCTGGAAGGGGTGGCGTTCAGCCTTCGCTATCTGAACGACATCTTCGCCGAGTTGGGCGCCGCACCACATTCCATCGCCTTGGCAGGCGGTGGCGCCTCTATCCCCGGTTGGCCACAGTTGTTCTCCGATGTGTGCCGGCTGCCTGTGCGCATCTATGCCGGACAGGAGACTGTCACCAGAGCCTTGTATGCCTATGCCTGCCTTGCCCTGGGAAGCGACGGCGCCTTCGACCGGGCCTTGGAACGAACCTTCGCCGCGCCCGTCGAGTTCGATGCCCATCCACAAGACGAGCGCTACGAAGTGCAGTACCGCACCTACCGCCTCCTGGCGGAGTTCGCTGATCAAAAGCTATCACAAAACGAAACTGCTTTCATCGCTGACCAATAAAGAAGGAGTCATCCATGTTCGGAAAAGCCAGACGCATGAGCCGCTTGTTTGTGGGAGAGAAAAAGCGCTGCCTGCTTTCACCCCTCGACCACGGCGGCTGGTTGGGACCCGTCAAGGGGTTGGACCGGCCCCGTATGATCGTCGAACAGGTCGTCGCCGGAGGCGCCAACGCCATCCTGGCCTCTCCTGGCTTCCTGCGAGCGGCAGCGCCGGCCCTCAGACCAGAAATCGGCCTCGTCCTGCGTGTTAGCATGACCGCAGGGCTGAGCGAGCGCGGCACTCAAGAGACACCGATCGCCCAACTGGAAACGGCGCTGCGCATGGATGCCGACGCTGTGGCGGTTTCGGTCTTCTTTGGCCGCGAGGGTGACGTCGACATCTACCGTTGGCTGGCCGGCCTGATTCAGGCGTGCGAGCCATATGAAATGCCGGTCATCGCCGAGATGATGCCGCCCGGCGACAAGTCCTTCGACGCCATCGCCATCGCCCATGCCGCCCGCATTGGCATGGAGATCGGCGCCGACGTCATCAAGACCAACTACTGCGGCGATGTCGCCCAGTTCGCCGAGATCGTGCAGGCGGTGCCCTTGCCCATCATCGTCGCCGGGGGGCCTAAGACCATTCCTGACACCTCCACGCTCGCACTGGTGGAAGGAGCCTTGCAAGCAGGCGCGGCAGGCGTCGCCATCGGTCGCCGTGTCTGGCAGTCCGAGGACCCTGAGGGCGTGACGCGCCAGATTCACCAGGCGATGTTCGGCTAGCGAGAGACCCCGCGTCCCCAGCGGCCTAGAGATCGCAGACCTGGCGGGCGTGGCGCAGCACGTCCTGCGGCGTCCGTTCCTCCAGGTCAAACCAGGCGATGGCGGGGTTGCCCAGGGAGAACCAGTTGTACTGGCGGCGGATGAACCGGCGGGTGTGGCGGCGCAACAGCTCCTTCGCCGCCTCCAGATGGTACTCGCCTGCCAGATAGCCCGCCACCTCACGGTAGCCCAAGCTGCCAAAACTTGACAGGTCCGGCGTGCAGCCTGCGGCCAGAAGCCGCTCGACCTCTGCCACGAAGCCGGCTGCAAAAATGTGCTCGATGCGGGCATCGGCGCGCTCATAGAGCGTGGGCCGGGGTCGCGTGAGCCCGATTTGGGTGATGCGATAGGGCGGAGGCCGTTTGGCCCGCAGCTCGCTGAACGGCTTCCCCGCCGCCAGCGTGACCTCCAAAGCCCGAATCACCCGGCGCAGGTTGCGAGGGTCGATGCGAGCGGCGCTGTCCGGATCCACCTCCACGAGACGGGCATAGACGGCTTCCTTGCCCTCCGCCGCCGCCAGGGCCTCGAATTCCGCCCGCAGCTCCGGCCGTGCCTGCACCTCCGGCACCTGCCAGCCCTCTACGACCGCTGCTACGTATTGCCCAGTTCCACCTACCAGCAGCGGCAAGCGTCCGCGGCGGTGGATGTCGTCGATGGCGGCGTAGGCCAGGTCCAGATACTCGCCCAGGGAAATGGCTTCATCTGGCCTTTTTATGTCAATCAAATGATGGGGGACGAGTTGACGTTCTTCGGAGGTCGCCTTGGCCGTACCGATGTCCATGCCCACGTACACCTGGCGCGAATCGGCCGAGACGATCTCGCCGTTAAGGGACGCTGCCAGTTCCAGCGACAGCGCCGTCTTCCCCACCGCCGTGGGGCCGACGAGCACGAGCAGCGGCTTCACCAGCAGCCCACCGCCTCGCGCCAATGACTGACACGGAGCAAGTGTCCGGCGTGGTCGAGTTCCACACCGACCACGTCGATGCGGACCAGACCCTCCCACCCGGTTGCATCACAGTAGGCCTGGGCCAGGACGCAGAGCTTGCGCTGTTTAGCCGGGGTCACCCCTTGTTCCGGAGTGCCGGCCTGGCGGCCGCGCCGGGTTTTCACCTCCACAATGACAACAAGGTCGCCCTCGATGGCCACGATATCGATCTCGCCGTGCGGGCAGCGCCAGTTTCGCGCCAGCACCCGCAGCCCCGCCCGTTCCAGCGCCGTCACGGCCAACTGCTCGCCCAGTGCGCCCAGACCCTTGGTCGCGTCCGTCATCCCGTTACGCCCCCGGCCGTAGGGGCGACCGGCCGGTAGGGGCGACCGGCCGGTCGCCCCTACAAGCCGGCAGCCTGAGCTGGATAAGAGGCGCCCAGGTGCACCGATGCACCAGGCTGGGACCCAGTCGGTCGAGCGCCTGCCGGTGGGCGGGCGTACCGTAGCCCTTATGTTGGCCGAAGCCATAGCCGGGATACTCGCCGTCCAACACCTGCATAAGGCGGTCGCGGAACACCTTGGCGACAATAGAGGCAGCCGCAATCGACAGCGACTCGCTTTCCCCGCGCACCAGCCGCTGCTGAGGCAGGTCGCCCAGCGCATAAGGGATGTGGTCGATGAGCAGGAAGTCCGGCGGCCGCGGCAAGGCGGCGATCGCCGCCTGCATGGACTGCATGGTCGCCGGCAGAATGCCGGCGGCGTCGATCTCCGTCGCCGGGCTGATCCCAACTCCAACCGCAGCGACACGACGAATGCAGGTGTCCAGCCGCTCTCGTTCCGCGGGCCGCAGCCGCTTGGAATCGTCCACACCCGCCAATTCGGCCAGCAGCCGCTCCGGTTGGGGAGGCAGGAGCACCGCTGCCGCCACCACCGGCCCCGCCCAGGCGCCACGCCCGGCCTCATCTAGACCGGCGACGACCTTGCCCTGGCTCCACAGTCGTTGCTCCAACACCAGCGGCGGTGACTTCACAAAAAGGGTAACTCCACAGCAGCAACTTGGATGATTGATGCAGAGAACCTATCATACCCGAAATCCTCAGCCAGCGGGAAAGCGTTCATGGCCCTACCAACTCCGCCCGCGGACCAAGTATACTTGGCGACCTCGCACGGCCCCACGCTCCTTATCGAAGTCGCGGGCCTGACGAAGACCTATCACACGCCGGCCGGTTTATTCACTGCGCTCGGCGGAATCGACCTGCGCATTTTTCCCGGTGAGTTCGTCGGCGTCATCGGCAAGTCAGGCAGCGGCAAGTCTACGTTCATCAACATGCTCACCGGCATCGACCGGCCTACCAAGGGCGAGGTCACGATCGGCGGCGTCTCGCTGCCCACCCTCGACGAAACGGCAATGGCGCGCTGGCGTGGGCGTCATCTCGGCATCGTCTTCCAGTTCTTCCAGCTCCTATCCACCCTGACCCTACTGGAGAACCTGATCCTGCCGATGGAGCTCAACGGCCTGTATTCCCGTACGTCCCGCCGCGAGCGCGCTCTGCACCTGCTCGAACAGGTCGACCTGGGCAGCCAGGCCGATAAACTGCCGGGGGCCGTGTCGGGTGGGCAACAGCAGCGCGCCGCCATCGCCCGCGCCCTGGCCTGTGACCCGCCGCTGATCGTGGCCGATGAGCCCACCGGCAATCTCGACTCCAAGACCGCGGACGCCCTTTTCGCCTTGTTCGCACAACTGGCAGCGGGCGGCAAGACGATCGTCATCGTCACACACGATGCCGATCAGGCCCGCCGCGTGGACCGCACCATCCTCATCTCCGACGGCAAGGTAGTCAACGAATACCTGGCACGAGCACTGGCCGTCCTGGACTACGACCAGCTTGCCGAGGTGGCAAGACGGGTAGAGCCACTCAGCCTTGCCAGCGGCGCCACCATGCAATACGTCACCCGTAACACAGAATACGTGTCGAATCTTACGCATTTCGCATTTCGCATTTCGCACTACGTATCACGCACCGCGTACCCCAAACTCCGCAGATCTGCTTGATTTCGTCGCCATTGCGTCTTGACGGCGACAT
>CAZHTZ010000164.1:0-8778 GCA_964535455.1 uncultured Caldilineales bacterium | reverse complement strand
AGCCCCTGCGCGCCATTCAACTCTATCGTCTGCTTTATGACCTGACGACATACCCCCAGCACTACTACACCAAGGACCACGAGCGCAAGATCATTGAGACCGCCGCTCAACACGAGGCGTCGCGCGAGACTGCACTGTCCTTGATCGAGGCCATCGCCCGCGCTGGTGACCCGGAACGTTACCGAGATATTTACGAGCGATATGCGCGATAGCATCGCGCGATTGTTCAACGAGGACACCTCTGCGGTTTCATCAGCCCCTACAAGTGATTGACTGAAGGAGGCAAAAGTGCCTGACGCATATGACTATGTTGCCAAAGCAGAGGAACTCGCAGCCTCGGGCCGTCTTGCCGATGCCGAACGCGCTTTCAAACAGGCGATCCGTGCCTACGAAAAAGCTGGTGACCGAGAAGGCGTATTCTTCGCGCTCGGCCGACTTGGCGCTGCGTTTGAAGATGCCGGGGAGGATGGCAAAGCACTCGCCGTCTACCGTCAGGCAGTCAAACTTGGCACTGACATCCCAGCCACCCTAAGCTCTGCGATTTCGTTGCTGGTAGACTACGGCGAGCTGGACGAGGCATTTGCGGTCGCCGGTGACTGGGACAGACGGGGGCATGATCATGCTAGAGACACGGCCTTCGCGGAATTCATCGGCTTGGGCGATGCGCTATCCAGGGATGGTCAGCACAATGAGGCGATTGCGCTTCTGCAGCGCACCGTCAATGCCATCTCGCCTGAAGAGCACTCGGAGAAGCATTGGCTTGCACGCGGAGTCCTGGGACAGGCTGTCGAGCGCTCCGGCGATCTAGACCTGGCCATGCGTCTCTACGCTGAAGCCGTTGAGGCCGGGAGCACCGACAAAAACACCTTCGACAGGTATCTCATCAACCTGGAACGTCGGAAGGAATACGACACTGAGTTGCGGGTTATCGAACAAGCGCTGCAGATCCAGCACGAAGCAGCATGGGAACTGGATCTGCGTAAGCGCCAGCAACGAGTATTGGCTAAACTCGGCCGTATCCCTAAGGAGGAAAGCAAGAAGGTTATTCCGGTTTTCTCTGTCCGCTTCGGGGCAGCAAATATTTCGCTTGCCCAGCAAGTGAAATTGCCTCTACAAGTCGGCAGCCTTGCGGTCTGGGGCAACACGGCGTATGTCGCGACTGGCGGCAAAAGCCCAGCGCTCTCAGCGTGGAGCATTGACAGCAGCGCCCAGGCATGGCGTGTCCCAATGCCTGAAACCGTGCATGGGGTGTTGGCGGCTGAAGGAGCAGTTATAGCCTACGAACAGAGTGGGCCTGTGGGCGCTTGTGAGACCACCCTAAGGTTCTACACCGACAAGGGTGAGCCGATTGCAATTGCGCACCTGCCAGATGCTCCCTCTCAGATGGTGGTCGCCGATGACTTGCTGTACGCAGGGTGTCGGGACGGCAAGCTGTACGCCCTGACGTTGCGTGGTGAGAATCGCTGGTCCTACGTTGTACCTGGCAGCACTGGCAGCTTTGACTCGCCTTATGTGCGGCCATGTCCGTATCTTGTCAAGGCAGGCAATGGCCTGGTCATCTTCTCAAGCTGGAACAACGTCTATGTGCTTACCAACCGCGGTCAGATTGCCTGGAACTGGGCCATCCCGCAGCACCGAACGTCATCCACAGTAGAAGGAGTGACCGTCTCCATCACGAGCGGACCGGACTCCGTTCGCACGCTTGCCCTTGCCCCTGACGGCAAGCGTGCTCTGGTGGCCGCCGGTACGACGCTGTATCTGCTGGAAAGTGGGAACGTGGTTAACCGGTTCTTATTCGAAGAAGGGACTATTACAGATGTCGAGTTCTTGGACGGCCCAGGCGACTGGATTCTCGGATCAGGCACGAACGCTATCATTTACAGGAGCGGAGTGCGGCGAGCTCGCATTGCCATTCCGGAGTACGCGCGCTTCAAATGCGCGGTTCATCAAGATCTCGTCGTTGCCTCCATGGACAGGTTGGTCGCCATCGCCACAACCGGGGGTAAGCGGATTGCCGAGATCGAGTTTGCCAAATCGGTGGTCGACATAGGGTTCACAACTCGGGGCCAGCTGGTAATCGGAGCCGGACAGATGGTTGTTTTGAACATCGTTCCGGGAGTCAGCGCCATGGCTCAGGAATCCGAAAAACGTAACGTGAGTCCTAAGCCGAAGACTGCCAAGCAACCTTCTTCAGTGCCTCTGCTTCGGCCAAACGAAGAGCAAGGCCTGCCTGTGCGATGGGTCGAGGGCATGAAGCAGGCGGGCACCAGCGGCAAAGCTCTCTATCAAGGCCAGAACAGTCGCCTTGTGACTATTGAGCAGTTAGCTCTTGAACACTATGACCAAATCGGCTACAAAGGCCTATGGTCAGAAAACGAGTACTGGTGGACCATCACATCCCTGCTCTACTGGGATGTGTTGTTTGCGCGTCTCCCTGGCGTGTTCAGTCCGGAGATGGGCGCGTTTCCGGGACCGTTACAGGACATGCCCCGGGATCTCTTCTCCGACCAGTTTTTTCCACGCCGGCAGGACCTGATACTTAGGCGCGAAGGCGAACTGAGCCAGGCTTCGCTCTTTGGCATGCGCAAGCCGAATCCGGAGGCTGAGCTACGAGATTCCTTTAGGCGACATCATGGACTCCCCTGTCGTCCAGTCAACTGGGAACGTTTCACCATTGACGAGCTTATTTGGGGTGCGAGGAAGCTGACGCCTGTCCAACTGGTCAGAATCATGCGACGCCTGTTGGAAAACTTCAATGACCACAGGAGGGGTCTGCCCGATCTCTTCACGTGGCGAGGTGACCAGCCGCTTCTCGTCGAGGTGAAGTCATCGGGCGAACAGTTGTCGGACGCGCAACGTGCGTGGCTGAGTTTCCTACAGAGCGATGTCCGGGTGCCAGTAGAGATTTGTCGAGTGGCAGAGCATGGCGTGCAATAGGCGTCCCCATCTTGGCTGCTTCGCACATCCATCCGATTTCGGAGGGCGGGTCCTGGCCCTATCGGCGGTGGGTAATTCGAGGGATGGGTGGGTGGCCAGAGCTGCGAGCCCGCAAGGCAAAGCAATCCCCAGACGCCTCGTTCATTGCTTGCACGCTGGGGAGTGCTTCGCCGCCCGGCCTATCGGGCCACCTGGCTGGTCTACGGTGTGCTGACCGATCTCACCGATGCAGTCGCCGAGGCACTCAACCGGCTCATCGAATGTAGGTATTCAAGAACGTCCACGGTCCATCCACCACGTCCGGCACATCGCGCAGCTTTTGGCTCTTCCATTGCGACTCGCTCCAGATGAACGGCTTGCCGTTGATGGAAGGCGTGCCAAATTTCATCCAGAACGCCTTCACCGGCGAGTTCGTGTCGAGCACGCCCTTCAGGTTGAATACGCCCTGGATCATCGAAACGGAGATGGCTTTGGCATCCGCCGAGCCGTCGGGAATCGTCTTGGGCGCCGGCGTCTCGCCGTAGCCCAGGTCCCACCGTCCGTAGATCGAGAGCGGATTCTGGGGATCGGTGTAGGTGATGAGCGCTTTGGCGGATTCGATGTCCTTAACTCCACCGATCTGCGCCAGGAACTGCCGTTTGCGCGCCGGACGATTGTCTTGCGACTTGAGGTCGTCGCGGATCTGCTGCGACGCGGGGTAGTTGATGCCGAGCAGAACATCGGGTTGAACCATTTCCGGGTCGTATGCCTTGTTCAGCCCATCAGGCTTGGTCGTGACCGCGATCCCACCCTGGCCGTCCGGTTTGAAGAAGACGAAGCTCTTGTACGACATTTCCACCAGGCCGATTTCCTTCGTCTTGGCATCCACGACCATGTAGCCGTTCATGTACGTGCCCGATGGTTCGAGCGACACATATCGGAAGAACTCGTCGAGCGAGGTGGCGAATTGCTCCGCCAGCGTGGCGCGCCAGAACATCCAGAGTGCGTTCGCTTTTGGCTCGTTGTACGAGTAGCGATGGGTGGTCTCGTTGAAGATGAGGCCCTTGTTGGTGTAGCCGAAATCAACGCCCGAGCTGAGGTATCCCGGCCCGGCGATGTTCGCGGTCATGAAATCGCCGTTGATCCACAGCGTGAGCGCCTGGCTCTGATCCAGGAACGAGTTCCAGCTGTTGTGCGCGAGATAGATGTCATCCGGCGTCCGTACGACAAAGGCGGAGCACTTGCTCGGCCGGTCCACCCTGGCGCTCTCGATGGAGGGCGGGGCCAGCATCGCCACTGGCGGTGCGTAATCGGGCAGGACGTAGAGCACGTCCGCAAAGGCGTTGACGAAGTACAGGTCCAGGAACGTGAGCGCGGGCGTTTCATAGCCCACCGCCATCTCTGCATCTGAAAATGCCGGCATCCACTGGTCGTCAAACGCCAACGCCCGCGGCTGGTCCTTGACCGCGCCGTGATAGATGCCCACGAGCCGGTACATCAGCCGGCGCAGGTTCTTGCCGACGTCCGAGTTACCCTGCTGGCGGATGTAGCCGAGCGTGTACTCCCAATTGAACTTGAGCGTACGCTGCGCGAGTGCCAGCTCGTCCTGCGATGGCGGGATTTGTTTGGGATACGAGTGCGATGGGTCGGTCAAGTACGCACTGTCCCAACTATTATCACGCGCGGCGATGATCGAGTCTTTCTGCAGCCGGCCCTGGATGAACCCGGCCTCGTACTCGGCCTTGTACACGTTCGGATCGTTCGAGACGATGCTCGTGTTGTCGATGTTGTTGATCTTTTCCAGGTATCCTGCCGAGTCGTCGTCCAGCCGGTAGACGTTGAGCGGGGGCTTGAGCCACTGCGGCACGAGCAGCACCGCCGCTATCGCCGCCACGCCGACGATGGCGATGGCGGCCAGAACGAGAATGATTCTGTTCGTCTTCATGGCATCCTCCTTACCCTGTTGGCGATGGCAAGACCATTTTTTTTGCACAGCGCGTCAAGATGGGCCGGGCGTAGGTCGTGACTTCCGCCAGCGCCGGCAGCTCGGGGGCCAGCAGGCCCACGGTGCTTAGGGCCAGGGTCAGATGGGCGATGCGGTTCACGGGTTCGCCCCCACATGCACGCCTTATTTGACCACGACGGTCACCTCAAAGGTCTTCACCGGCGGCACGTCCTTCTCAAACGACCGATGGTAGATCAGCTTGAGCGCCGTCTGACCAGCAGCCACGGCTGTAAAGCGCAGGGTGATCTTACCGGGGGAGCCGATAGCACTGGTGTCAGGCTGGAACTGCGCCTCACCCACCTGCTTGAGGACGGCCGTATCCCCGGCTCCTACCTCCCACTGGTAGCCTGTGGTCGGGTTGCCCTCCAGCACCACCTCCAGCGTGTCGCCAGCACGCAGTTGTACGGTGCTGCCAGCATCCTTCTCGCTCAGATTGAGCTGCTTGGGGGCCGCTGGGCCACAGGCGCCCAGGGCCAGGACAAGCAGAGCGACGACGAGCAACATAGTTAAGCGAAACATCATCCACCTCCATTGTTTGGAACTTCTCCCCGGAACTACCGCCGGGCGCCGGCGAAGGAAACCTTCCAGTACCTGATGTGAGTGGGCGCGGACTGCTGCACCCAGTGCTCGCCGTCAACCGTGTGCAGGATGATGCCCAGAGGCTTGGTTGGGTCAGGGTATACCCCCTTCTGGGCGACAACCCAGGCCACGTGCGTGTCCAGGCAGGTGACGCCGCCCGGCGTGTAGCCCCCTAGCTCAGGCGGGGTGATGTTTTTCGCGTCCGGCGTCCCATCGGCGGCCACGTGCGCGCGCCAGATCCTGCCGCTTACGCCATCGCCGTTCGCCACGCCCCAAGCGTCGTCTGGGCTGGCAGCGCAGACATCGTCCAGGTGATCGAGTGCACCTAGTTCATTGATCCTGACCCACTGATCGCCCCCGTCCGCCGTCCGGTAGAAGCTTGGATTCAGATCGATATCACTTCCGGAAACCCAGATGGCCAGCGGGCTGAAGGCATGGACGGTCAGCGGACTGTCGTTCGGCAAATAGATTGCCCGCCATGTGAGGCCGCCGTCCGGCGAGTGGGCGAGAGCGCCTGTAGCGGACGCGTCGGCGATCCAGACGTGCGCGCCCATAGCGTCCATCCGGTTCACCTGGGTGATGGGCACCGTGGGATGGGGCACGATGGTCCAGGTGGTCCCGCCGTCGGTCGTATGCAGGATCGTGCCCGCCAGTGAGGCGGCCCAGGCTTCGTGACGGCTAAGGCCCTTTACACTCTTGATTCCGCCGGCGAGGCCGGCCGGGATGGTCTGCGTGACCCAGGTGGCGCCCCCGTCGGTGGTGTGCAGGATAGCGCCCAACGAGTTGCCTGGGCCGCCGCTGCCCAGGGCCGCCCACGCCGTCTGATCGTCCACCGCACTGATGTCAGTGCCGTGCACGCCCGTCCAGGCTGACAAGTCGCCCTGCACCTGCCAGGTCAGGCCGCCGTCGGCCGTATGCACAATGGCCGCGGCGTCGGTCTCATCCCAACCGATGGCCCAGCCCACGCGCGGGGTGAATGACTTGAACACCAGGGGCAGGTAGAGCCAGTGCCCGCGCCACTCATAGGCGCCCAGATCCACAGCCATCCCCTGGGGTCGAGGCACGCCGTCGGCGTCATGCTTCGGCGCGGGGGGTACCCCGGCAGGGTCGCCGGCATCCCGCGCCGCAGAGGCCAGGGTCAGACGATAGTTGTCGCCGGCCGGGTCGACGAAAGCCGGGCTGCCCATCACCGGGTAGGTGTGTGTGATGACACCCGCACCGCCGATGTCGGCGCCGTTGCCATGCCACAGACTATAGCTCACCATAGCGGCGGCACCCTGGGCCACGCTGATGCCCACGGTGTGGCTCACCACGATGTTGTTGGTGAAGGTGATAGGGGTCAGGTTGTACTGGCCAACCAGGATGGCGGCATCGCTGTTTCCTGCCAGGGTGTTGTTGGTCACCACGCCTCCCTGGGCGAAGGGCAGATACAGCCCGCCGCCGAGATCGGCGCTGTTGCCTGCCACCACGTTGTTGGTGAAGGCCAGGCCAAAGGAGTCAAAGTAGCCTGCCCCGCCGTCCGATGGATTAGGACCGCCCAGTTCTGCAACGGCGCGGTTGTCCAGAAAGAGGTTGGCGTCCACCGTGGTGTCCGAGTTCCGCGGCTCGCTCCACACACAAAGGCCGCCCCCATGACCCTCACCGCTGGCCACGGCCAGGTTGTCCTGGAAGACATTCTCCCTGAGCCGGCAGTTGGACGTGTTGAGCAGGAACAGGCCGCCGCCAGCCCCGGACCGCTCCGAAAGGCTGGCCGCATTGCCGGTAAAGGCGTTGCCGGTCACCCAGACGTCGTTCGTGCCCCACAGAGAAGCGCCGCCACCGCGACCGATGCCGGTCTGGCTGGCCACATTGCCGCTGAAAACGTTGCGCTCGACGCGGCCCTGGCGCCACTCCTCGCCTTCCAGGCCGCCACCGAAGGCAGAGCCGGAGAGCGCACCAGATACCGCGGCGGTGTTGTTGCTGACGACATTGTCCATGACAATGATATCGTCAGTCTTCCACAGGACCATCCCGCCGCCTTCTGCGCCGGCTAGATCCCTCTGGAATATACCCCCCCAGTTGCCGGTCACGTCGTTGTCGAACACCGCCACCTGCGCCGACTTGACCACGGCCAGACCGCCGCCGCCGCCCTGGGCATGCACGAACCCCAGGTTCTCGCGGAACTCGTTATGGGCCACGGTGGCGCCGTCGGCGAAGCGCAGGATCGCACCGCCGCCCAGACCGCCGTACGACTCCCAGCCGCCGTTGGCCGAGTTGCGCACAAACTGATTGTCGCGCACCACGACATCGGGACTGGCCTCTACAAGAAGTCCACCTCCTTCGCCGACGCTGACCAGGCCGGCGCTCATGGCAGCGTTCTCCTGGAAGAGGTTGCCCGCGACAACCAGGCCCGGGGTCTGGACGGCGTACATGCCGCCGCCATGGCCGAGGGCAGTGGGCGCTGCGCTGGCGATGTTCTGCCGCAGGGTGTTGCCACGGATGAGCACGCCCGCTGGCGGGGACTGGCCCACAAAGACCCCTCCGCCGCAACCGTCGCCGCTCAAGCTGGCGACGTTGCCCTGGAACTTGGAGTTCAGCAGATGGAGGCTGGCGTTCCAGCTATAGATGCCTCCGCCACAGTCAGCGCCCTGCTGAGATGGATGCTTGGTCGCCTGCGGCTGGGAGCCGGCCTGCTCCAGGCGGGCGATCTGCTGCTGCACCCTGTCCAGCATGGCACGGTAGGCCGCCGATCCGCCCGGGTAAAGCCCCCGTTCCACCACCCCGGCCAGGTCCGCCCGCAGCCGGGCCACGTGCTCGGCCGGGGTCAGGGGATCGGGAGCGAGTTCCATCCCATAGCCGGGGATCTCCGCGGTCGCGCTGAGCATCTCCGGCGCTCCTCCTAACCCCGTGGCGTTGCCGCCCTCCACCGTGAAGCCATCAACGGTGACGACAGTATCGCTGGTGACACAGGTGATGCTGATCGCCCGGCCCAGCCCCTGGCCGTCGATGGCGCTGTCGCCAGGCTGTCGGGTGCTGAAGGTGGGGTCCCAACCGCCAGTCAGGGTGATGCCCTCCGTGATGGAGAGGTTTTCGGCATAGACACCTTCGGCCACCAGGATGGTGTCGCCGGTGGTGGCCGCGTCGATGGCGGCCTGGATGGTGGGGTAGTCGTCCGGCACTTTTATGATGTTGCCGGTGGCGCGGGCTGAGGGCTGCACGCTGACTGTCAGGGCCAGCAAGATAGCCAGAGTCAGCAGTCCCACAGGTCCTCGGTCCCAAGTCGTGTGTACGGTGCGCTT
>CAZHTZ010000163.1:0-8886 GCA_964535455.1 uncultured Caldilineales bacterium | reverse complement strand
CAATTCGCAATTCGCAATTCGCAATTCGCAATTCGCAATTCGCAATTCGCAATTCAACACTCCCACAGGAGCCTGTCATGTACATCATCGGCGAAAACATCCATATCATTTCCGATAAGGTCAAAGAAGCTCTGAAAGCAAGAGACGCTAAGTTCTTCCAGGATCTGGCCGTGCGGCAGGTTGAGCATGGCGCGCAAGCACTGGACCTGAACCTCGGGCCGCGCAAGAACGATTGGGCAGAAGTGTTCCCTTGGATGGTGGAGACCGTCGAAGCCGTGGTGGATGTGCCACTGAGCTTCGACAGCACCAACCTGCTGGGCATCGAGGCCGGCCTCAAGAAAGTGACCAGGGCGCAGCCCATCATCAACTCCACCTCGGCCGAGCCGGAGCGCCTGGAGCGGGTGCCGCTGGTGGCGAAAAAGTACAACGCCCGCCTCGTCGCTCTGACCATGGGCGCGTCGGGCATCCCGGTCAGCGCCGACGAGCGCGTGAACATCGCCATCGAACAGCTCATCCCCCGCGCCTTGGAGATCGACTTTCCTGTTTCTGATCTCATCATCGATCCGTTGGTGCTCACGGTCTCCGGATGCCAGCAGTATTGCCCGGAGCTGATCGGCGCCATCCAGACCCTACAGGTGGCCTGGGATCCGGCGCCGGCGATCTCAGTCGGTCTTTCTAACGTATCGAACTCCGTTCCCAAGGAGAACCGGTCGCTGATCAACCGCATCTACGGCGCCATGTTGATGGGTGCGGGCCTGCAAATGATGATCGCTGACCCGTTCGATGAGGAGCTGAAGAATGTCATCCGCATCGTCGAGACCCGCGACGACAGCACGGCGCTGGCGCGCAGCTACCTGACCCTGGCCGACCGCATCGCCGCCATGGAAGAGCCCCAGTCCGACGATTATGACTTGACCGATCCGGACCAGAGCGCCGTCTGGAAGACCGTGCAGATTCTTCTGAACAAGGTCATTTACGCAGACGGCTATCTGTACCAGTAAGCACTGGAAACCCCTAACTTCACGGCGACCGCTGGCTGATCGCCTGAGCTCTCCCACACCACGTAAGGAGCTGCACCATGCCTGGCTTTACCCCGGGTCGCCGCTGGCAACCGGCCTACGCCCCCTTCAAGAGAGAGCCCTTCCAACAGCGGCTGCTCATCCGTACGGAAAAAATCGTAAAGGGTCCGCTGTTTGGCTGCCGCATGTGTGGCAACTGCCTGCTGCAGGAAACCGCCTTCATCTGCCCGATGGAATGCCCTAAGGGTCTGCGCAACGGACCTTGTGGCGGCTCGACGCCGGAGACCTGCTACGTCGATGAGACGCGGCCTTGTATCTGGTACAAGATCTACGACCGCTCCTTCCGCATGGGACGCGAGGAGATGCTGCTGGAAGTGCTGCCTCCGATGGACTGGGACAAGGCCGGCGGCGAGACCTGGGGCGACATCTGGGAACAGGTGAAGCACGTCGGCGTCGGCAAGTTCGCCAGAGGGATGACCACGCGCGACCCTGCCCAGCGCACCGAAACCTGGGCCAGTGTTTTCCGGCCGGTGCGCCAGCCCGATTGGTGGCAGGGCGACTCCCTGTACCATGCTCCTGCCTACGAGGAGCCGGCCTCTGAGTTGGAGCGACGCCTGAAAGCAGGTGAGTTCGTGGTCACCTCCGAGGTCGCGCCGCCGATGAGCACCGCCACCGGCGCCCTGGAGAAGAACATCGACCTGGTCAAGCCCTTTGTGGCGGCCGTCAACTTCACCGACTCGCCCTCGGCCACGCCGCGCATGTCGAGCCTGGCATGCAGCATGTTCGCGCTGCGCCATCAGGCCGAGCCGGTTCTGCAGATCGCCGCCCGCGACCGCACCCGCACCAACCTGCAGGCGGAGGTCATCGGCGCCAGTGCCCTGGGCATCCGCAACATCCTTTGCCTTTCGGGTGACAGCCCCCGGATGGGACCTTCACCGATGAGCAAGATGGAGATCGTGGATTTCGACGCCGTGCAAATGATCTGGATCCTGCGGCGCATGCGGGATGAAGGCAAATACCTGGATGGCCGGGCGATCAAACAAGCACCCAAATACTTCCTGGGTGCGGCGGCCTCGCCCTTTGCCTCCCTGCCCAAGTTCCAGGCCCTGCGCGAACAGAAGAAGGTGAATGCCGGTGCGCAGTTCTTCCAGACCAACCTGGTCTACGACCCCGACGGTCTGGAGGTCTGGTTGAACGAGCTGGCGAAGCGCGACGTCCTCGACAAGGTCTACATCCTGGCCGGCATTACACCGCTGAAGAGCCTGAAGATGGCGCAATATATGCACAACGAGGTGCCGGGCGTCACGATCCCCGAGCCGCTGCTGAAGCGTATGGAGGCGGCTGGAGACGGCGCCGCCGAAGAAGGCGTTGCCATCGCCCTGGAACTGATGGCGAAAATCAGAACCATGCAGGGCGTCCACGGCTTCCACATCATGGCGGTGGGCTGGGAGCAGATCGTCCCGCGCATCGTCACCGAGGCGGGCCTGGCCCCGAACCTGGTGCAAGCATGAAGCTCGCAATCAGCGGCAAGGGTGGCGTCGGAAAGACGACCCTCGCGGCCCTCTTGGCCCAGGCTTACGCCGACGCCGGACGGCAGGTGCTGGCAGCGGACGCCGACCCTTCACCCTGCCTGGCCGAAGCCCTGGGCCTGCCGGCCGAGCTGCGCGCCGGTTTGCAGCCGATTTCCGAAATGGACGACCTGATCGAGGAGCGCACCGGCGCCCGGCCCGGCAGCAGTGGCGGCTTTTTCAGCCTGAACCCGCGCGTCGATGATATTCCAGAGCGCTTCAGCGTCGTGCATCGCGGTGTGCGCCTGCTGGAAATGGGCGGCATGGAGCAAGGTGGCTCCGGCTGCATCTGTCCGGAGAGCGCCATGCTCAAGACGCTTTTCACCCACCTGCTCTTCCGCAAGGACGACGTGCTGATCCTGGACATGTACGCCGGGGTCGAGCACCTGGGGCGCGCCACCGTGGACTTTGTCGACGCCATGCTCGTCGTGGTGGAGCCGACGCGGCGTAGCCTGGCCACGGCGGCGCAGATCAAGAAGCTCGCCAACGATATCGGCCTGACGCGCCTGTGGTTGGTGGGGAACAAGGTGCGGAACGAGGGCGAGGCCGCCTTCCTGGCGGCGGAGAGTCCGGGCCTGCCAGTGCTGGGCCTTCTGCCCGCCGACTCTCTGGTGCAAGAAGCCGACCGCCTCGGCATCCCGGTCTACGACCACGTCCCCGCCCTGCGGCAAGCCGCGATTGACATCATGAACCGCTTGGCAGCAGAATAGGCTAGCTTCAGTCCTCAAGCTCTCCGTCCTCTGTCTTCTGTTCTCTGTCTTCTGTTCTCTGTCTTCTGAACCCATGCCGATCACCATCGCTCTCGCCGGGAAAGGCGGGGTGGGCAAAACCACCATCGCCGCACTTGTCATCCGCTATCTGGTCGAAAACCAGCCGGGCGCCATCCTGGCCATCGACGCCGACCCCAGCAGCAATCTGAATATGGTGCTGGGCCTGCCCCTGGAATGGACTGTGGGGGACATCCGCGAGGATCTGTTGTCACAGGTCAAGCAGTCACTGACCGCGGGTGGGGCAGCCATGGGGGCGCTGCCCGGCGGGGTCAGCAAGCATGAATACCTGGCCTATGAGATCCGGTCGGCGCTGTCCGAAGGTCTGCGTTTCGATCTGATCGCCATGGGCCGTTCGGAGGGACAGGGCTGCTACTGCGCCGTGAACCACAACCTGCGCGAGGTCATCGACGGCATCAGCAAGAACTACCGCTACGTGGTCATCGACAACGAAGCGGGGATGGAGCATCTGAGCCGGCGCACAACGCGGAACGTCCAGCACCTGTTGGTGGTCTCTGATCCGACGCAACGAGGGCTGGTGGCAGCCCAACGCATCGCTTCTTTCCGCCACGAAATGGACATCGACATCGAGAACACCCACCTGATCGTCAACCGGCTCCCGGGCGCGGTGCCGCCGCCCCTGCAGGCGTTTGTCGACACGCTGGACTTCCCCCTCCTGGGCATGGTGCCCCAGGACGAGACTATCGCCGAGTTCGAATTCAGCGGCAGGCCTGCCATCGAGATCGACGCCGATTCGCCCGTCTACCAGGCGGTATCGGGGATGATGGCGCGGATTCTCCAGTAGGGCCGCACCAAAGTGAAGCGTCTCCCACCACCCCTCGGAGACGCTGAACAGTGTGGAGGGGGTGATGGGAGTGACAGTTGACGGGCGCGGTCATTGGAAGCGAAGCTTGCGCTTATGGTACACATGTGTCGTGTAGCGCAAGTGGCTTCAAAGCTGTGCGTCGAGGAACCGCGTCCACAGGTCCCTGGCCAACGCCTCGGGGTTGGCTCGCACGCGGTATCGGGAGAAGTGCTGGCAGAGTCGCGTGAGGTCCCGCAGCAGAAAGGAGAAGGCTCCGCCGTTGGTCAATGCCATCACCGCTTGCGGGGAAGTCGATGATGACGCCGCGGCGCCGCCAGCTACCGGCCTATTCCGACTCCCAAACCACCTGTTCGTAGAGTCCGGCCAGGGGAAGCTCCACCCCGATCGAATCGAGCGCCACCCGTTCGGCCGCGTCGTCGAGCGCCGTAAGCACCCACTGCCGGTTGTCCATAAGCCGGTAATGCTCGATATGCACCCGCTCCTGGTCGACCAACACGTACTCCTTAAGAGAGGTCAGGGTGCGGTAGAACTCGAACTTCTTGCCGCGATCGTAACCTTCCGTGGAAGGAGAAAGCACCTCAAACAGTACAACCGGATTGGTCACCGTGTCCTTGCGCTTCGGAGCGAAATCGATGCCGCCGCAGATGACCATTACATCAGGGTAGGTGTACAGGCCGTGCTTTGCGACTAACAATCGCATGTCACTCATGAATGTGCGGCAGGACTTCCCAACCAGAGCATTGCGCAGGGACGAGTACACGTTTCCTGCAATATGGTTGTGATTGACAGACCCACCCGCCATGGCGAATATCTCGCCGCGGTAGAACTCGCTGCGATGCTCCGCCTGTTCCTCCAGGGCGAAATACTCTTCGAGAGTGAAGAACTGCTGCGGTTTCAAGGCGACTGCCATGGTACGGCTCCTTTGGTTGTTGGACTGGCGCAAAACACGAAGACGGTTGCCAGGTGCTAGCGGGCAAGCGCCAGAGCGATCTGCTCCTGGTCTACCGGCAGGCTGTCCACCCGCACGCCTACGGCATGATAGATGGCATTGGTGATGGCGGGCGTAGTGGGAATGCTCACGATTTCGCCCACGCCCTTGGCGCCATAAGGCCCGGAATCCACGGGGTGCTCGACGTTGATGACGACGATTTCCGGGGTCTGCACGATAGACGGCATACGGTAGCGAGCCAGGCGATCGCTGAACGGATAGCCGTTCTCACTGATGAAGTGTTCAGTCAGGGCGTTGCCCAGACCCATCACCACCCCGCCCTCCACCTGTCCCTGCAGGCCCAGCGGGTTGAGGACCTTGCCAACGTCGGTGGCGGCGATGAGGGTCAGCACGCGCGTTTCGCCCGTCAAGGTGTTCACCTCGACCTCGGCGGCCTGGGCGGCGAAGGAGAAGGCGAAATGCATGTCGCCGCCAGTTCCCAGGGGCTGTGTCTGCGGCGCCCAGTACTCATACAGCGCACGCGGCGCCCGTCCCTCGGCCCGCATCATGCCCACGACCTCGCCCAGCGGCACAGTATGGCCATTGACATAAGCGAGACCCTCGCTAAAGCGAATCTGCTCAGGCGGATAGTCGTAACGCTCGGCCAGGGTGCGGGCAATGCCTTCGCGCAGCGTCTGTGCAGCGTAGCGCACGGCGTTGCCGGTGACGAAGGTCTGCCGGGAAGCCGTGGTCGGGCCGCCGTCGGGTGTCAGATCGGTGTCCATCAGCAACACGCGCACACGGTCGGGCGAGACCTGGAATTCCTCGGACGTGATGAGCTGGAGGACGGTCACCAAGCCCTGGCCCAGCTCGGCTGAGGAAGTGCGGGCTTCCAGCGTCCCATCCTCAAAGAGCTCGACCTCGGCGCCGGCTTTGTCGGGTGCGCCGCCGCCCAGCCCGGTGTTCTTGTAGCCGACGGCGAAACCCCAGGCCCGGCGCAGGTGTGGGGCGCCATCCACAGTTCTCGCCACAAAGGGTTCGCTCCCGGCGCGGCGGCGCATCTCGACGTCGACGCGGTCGATGCACTCCATCAGGCCCACGCTTTCGCGCAGCACCTGACCGGTGTTGGTGACACTTCCCACCCGCAGCGCATTGATGCGGCGAATCTCCACAGGATCGATGCCCAGGCTGTGCGCCAGTTCGTCCATCAGGCTCTCGATGGCAAAGGCGGACTGGGTCACGCCAAAACCCCGGAAGGCGCCCGCAGGGGGATTGTTGGTGTACATGGCGTAACAGTCGGCGCGGGCGTGGGGCGCGTCGTAGGGTCCGGCCGAGTGCGTCGTGGCCCGAGTCATGACCTTTTCGCCCAACGATGCGTAAGCGCCGGTGTCGCCGTAAAGCTCGGTGTCGACGGCGTTGATGCGACCCTCGCGAGTTGCCCCGACCTTGACACGGATCTGGGTGGCATGTCGCTTCGGGTGAGCAATCAGGCTCTCGTGGCGATCATAGAGCAGCTTGACCGGCCGGCCTGTGGCATTCGCCAACAGGGCGGCATGAATCTGCCCGGCAATGTCCTCTTTGCCCCCGAAGCCGCCGCCCATCAACTGCCCACGGACACGCACGCGGTCCTCGGACCAGCCCAGGGCGCGAGCGACCTGGTGGCGATCGGCGTAGGGTATCTGTGAGCCGACGTAGATTTCCATGCGACCATCCTCTGTAGGCCGGGCGATGCTGCACTCCGGTTCCAGGAAGGCGTGGTCGGTGATGGCAGTGTGGTACGTTTGTTCCAAAACTATCTCGGAAGCAGCCAGTCCGGCCTCGACGTCGCCCTTGCGCACCTTGATGTGCTTGAGCAGGTTGCCCTTGGCATGCAGTTGCGGAACGTCGGCCCGGCGGGCCTGCACAGGGTCACTGATGACGGGCTGTGGGTCCATCTCGACTTCGATCAGGTCGAGCGCCCTTCCGGCGATCTCAGCCGTCTCCGCCGCCACGATGGCGATGGCGTCGCCCACATAGCGCACACGCTCACTCACGCCCACCAGGCTCGGCCAGTCGAAGATCACCAGGCCGTGGTAGTGGTCACCCGGGATGTCATCGGCGCTCAGGACCGCAACCACTCCGGGAAGGGCACGGGCCTTGAGAACGTCTATGCGGCGGACTATGGCGTGTGGCACCCCCGCGCGCTTGACGCGGGCGTAGAGCATGCCCTCGAAGCTGAGGTCGTCCGTATACCTGGCCGCGCCCGTCACCTTGTCTACGGCGTCGGGTCGCGCCACCAGGTTGCCGATGGCCGTCAGCGGCGCCGCCGAGGTCTCAACCGCGAGAGGAGCCAGGGGTTCCCCTGTCCGCAGGGTCTGTGCCGCGGCCTGGACCGCCCGCTCGATGGTGGGATAGCCGGCGCAGCGGCAAAGAGTATCCTTCAGGGCGTGACGGATGTCGTCGGACGTGGCTTCAGGATTTCGCTCCAGTAACGCTGCCGCAGTCATCAACTGCCCGGGGATACAGAAGCCACACTGCACAGCGCCGTGCGTGATGAAGGCTTGTTGCAGTGGATGCAAGGAGGTTGAAGGTTGAAGGTTTAAGGCTTCGCCCTGAGGACTTCGACTGCGCTCAGTCGAACGCTCAGCCCGAAGGGTTGCAGGTTGTGGAGATTGCACGGGCCGGTAGGTGGCGGCCAGGCCCTCGATGGTGACGACGTCACGTCCGGCGGCGCGCGCGGCGGGATAGACGCATGCCAGCACCGGCTCACCGTCCACCCAGACGGTGCAGCTTCCACACTCAGCTTCCCCGCAGCCGATCTTGGTGCCGGTGAGGTGCAGCCGGTTGCGTAGGAGCGTCGCCAGCATCTCGCCGGGTTGCGCTGCCACCGTGATTGGATTGCGGTTGACGGTGAGGGTGAAGTGGGTGGACATGGGAGCCTCCGCAGACAGGGTTCGTGTGCGTCATCGCTGCCAGATTATAAGGGTGCCATGCGCGTGGCGCAATGGGCATGCCCAGGGTCGCAGGTCTTCTCAAACGTCGCGGTGAGGTTGGTAGAACAGCCTTGACGGAGGCAGCCGATCTGAATAGCATGAAGCGAGAGCACATGCACGTGCGGCAAGCACTGGCTGACCATGTCCTACGTAGCAAACTCGTGGCCATCGGTGTGAGGTTGCCCTATGAACCCCCGAGTTACGAATGTTCGCCCGAACGCCGACTACACCCTCACTCTGACGTTTGCCAGTGGGGAAGTCAGAGTTTTCGATGTCAAGCCCTATCTTGGCATCGGCATGTTTCGCCAGTTGCAGGACAAAGCGCTGTTCAACTCGGTGCGGCCTTTCCTGGGTAGCCTGCAATGGCAGGGTGGTCAGGACTTCTGTCCTGACACGCTTTACCTGGAAAGCGAGCCAGCTCCGGCGCAGCAAAAGGCCGCTGCTTCATAGGCAACGCGAGGGCGGGCGCCATACGACGGCCATGGTTGGCGGCAGGTATGGTGGTCGGTGGTCAGTCGTCATCGGTCAGCGGTCGTCTGCCGGTCAACGCCGCGATTTGACATCCGGCGGGCGAGAATGTAGCATCCACTCCACATTCCTGCCCCTTCGTTCGCTATTCGGAAGCCAGTTTCAAACGCAAAGGAACGCAAAGAGCGCAGAGAAGAAAAGCCGCAATTCGCAATTCGCAATTCGCAATTCCCCATTCCTCCAGACTCTCACTGTCGAGCGTCCCATGCCCAATCGACCCGGCGACATCCTCCTTGGCAAGTACCGCATCGATCGTTTTGTCGGCGCGGGGGCGTTTG
>CAZHTZ010000162.1:0-8899 GCA_964535455.1 uncultured Caldilineales bacterium | reverse complement strand
GCAGCGAAACACCTATACGAACAACGTTTTTCAGGAAAACGGCAATCAGATCGCGATAGCAGGTGGCGGCCAACTGATGGGTAACAACTGGTCGCAGGGCGGCCGTGGCAACTACTGGAGCGATTACGCCGGCTTCGATGCCAACGGCGATCGTATCGGAGACCTGCCCTACAAGTCACAGAGCCTGTACGAAGACCTGATGGAAAAGTATCCCGAGCTGCAGTTGTTCCGATTGAGCCCGGCTACCGATGCCCTTGACCTCGCCGCCAGGGCCTTCCCGATCTTCGCCCCTCGGGCCAAGATGACCGATGAGAAACCACTCATGGCCCCTCCCTCCTTGCCCGACATCCCAGGGCTGTCCAAGCCGCCTCTTTGGGCCAACGTGACCGCCGCCTTGGGCATGTTGGCCGTGTCCGTGCTCGTGCTTTTCTTTGGCACGAAAGCTAGAGGCACGCTTGTAAGCGGAAGAAAATGATCACTTACGAACACCTGACCAAACGCTTTGGGCGTTTTGTCGCCGTCGACGATCTCAGCTTTCAAGTGGCGGCGCAGGAGGCTGTGGCCCTGTGGGGGCCGAACGGCGCCGGCAAAACCACCGCCATCAAGTGCCTTTTGGGCCTGCTGCGACACGACGGTCGCATCCTGGTGCATGGGCTGGATGCGCACCGGCAGGGCAAGGAGGTGCGGCGCCTGCTGGGCTACGTGCCCCAGGAATTAGCCTTCTACAGTGACCTGGGCACGCTGGACACGGCGGAGTTCTACGCCCGGCTGAAAAAGGTGTCCGCGCCAAAGGCCATGACGGCGCTGGAACAGGTGGGTCTGGCGGAGCATGCTGCCAAACCGGTTGGCGCTCTGTCGGGCGGCATGAAGCAGCGCCTGGCATTGGGCCTGGCCCTACTCGCCGACCCGCCGGTATTGATTCTGGATGAGCCTACATCGAACCTGGATGCTGCCGCCCGCGACCAGTTCCTGGCGCTGCTGGCCCAGGTCAAGGCGGCGGGAAAGACCATCCTCTTCACCTCGCACCGCATCGAAGAAGTGGAGACGCTTGCCGACAGGGTGCTGGTCATGGAGAAAGGTCAGGTCCGGCTTACCTGCGCAGCCGGGGAGCTGGCCTCGCAGTTGGGTCTCCGCACACAGGTCAAGCTGCACATGCCTGCCAGCGCTATGGACGCTGCTCTTGCCGTACTGCTGGCCGGAGGTTTCACGGCTCATCGCAACGGCACCGGCATCCTGGTTGATGTGCTCCCTGGCGAAAAGGCCTTGCCTATCCGGGTTCTCAACCAAGCGGACATCCCCGTGCACGACTTTGAGGTGCAGTGAGGCAGAAAGCAGCTATGGCCATCGATCTCTCCACCATCTGGACCCTGGCGCAGAAAGAACTGCGCGATGCCCTGCACAACCGCTGGTTCCTGCTGTATACGGTGGCTTTCACCGTGTTGGCTCTGGCGTTTTCGTATCTGGCGCTTGCCGGCGCCGGCATCGTGGGCTTTTCGGGCTTTGGCCGTACGGCGGCCAGCCTGATCAATTTAGTCCTGCTGATCATACCCTTGATGGCCTTGACCGTCGGCGCCCAAAGCCTGGCCGGCGAGCAGGAGCGGGGCACCCTGGCCTATCTGCTGTCGCAGCCGGTGCGGCGCATTGAAATCTTCCTGGGTAAATACCTGGGCCTGATGCTCAGCCTGTTGGCCTCACTGACGCTGGGTTTCGGCGTCTCCGGCCTGGTGATGGCCTTGAGCGGCACGGGCGCCGCTGACCCATCGGCCTATGTCAAAATGGTCGTTCTGGCATTCTTGCTCAGCCTGACCATGCTCAGCGTTGGCTTTCTCATCTCCGCCTTCACCCATCGCGCCGGCATCGCCGTGGGCGTTGGTCTGTTCCTGTGGCTGTTGTTCGTGTTTGTGGGCGACCTTGGTATGATGGGCACTGCCATGGTCCTGCGTATTCCGATCGCGAACCTGTTTTGGACTTCGCTGGCCAACCCACTACAGGTATTCAAAATGGCCGCCATCCTCGATATCCACACAGCGATGGATGTACTGGGGCCGGTGGGCATCTTCGCCGTGCAGCGCTACGGCGATGTTCTTCTGGGCATCTTCTTGGCAGTGCTGGTCCTTTGGGTCGTGGCGCCGGCCACAATCGCCTATCTGCGCTTTGCCGCCAGAGGCGATTTCTAACAAAAGGAAGACTTGGCAAACATGCTCCGCAGCCTCTTTCTCCTCCTAATCGTGTTTCTCGGCGGCTGCGCTCAGGGCGTGGCCGAGGTCAAGCCGCCTGACATCCGCTACGGCGAGGACGTTTGCGCTGAATGCAACATGATCATCAGCGATCCGAGGTATGCCTCCGGCTATGCCTACGAGATCAGCCCGGGGCGTTACCAGAGCGCCATCTTCGATGACGTCGGCGACATGCTCGTGCATGCTGACAAAAACCCCGAACATAAGATCGTCGCCTGGTTCGTACACGACTTTGCTTCTCAGGAATGGTTGGACGCCACAAAAGCCAGCTTCGTCCACAGCCGTGATCTGCAGACCCCCATGGCCTCAGGCGTAGCGGCTCATACCGGTACCGACGCCGCCATGAAACAGGCGCAAGAAACAAACGGGGAGGTGCTGGACTGGGATGGCCTCCTGGCCCGCCATCGCGCCGGTGAGCTTGGCGCTGCCGGGCACGGCGGCATGATGAAGAACATGAACTAGCTACACGCACCCTTGGAACCCAATCCTTTCTCTGGCGTATCAATAACAATTGTCGACCCACTCTTCCAAACGGAGAAAATCATGAAGAAAACCGTCTCACTCGTCCTCCTCCTTGCCTTCGTCGTCCTGATCCTGGCGGCCTGCGGCGGTGGCGCCGCCCCCGCCCCCTTTAGCGACGTCGCCAAGGGCAAGGTTGTCTTTGCCGGCACCTGCGCCACCTGCCACGGTCCCGATGCTAAAGGTCTGCCGAACCTTGGCAAGGACATGACCATCAGCGAGTTCATCGCCGGCCAGAGCAACGACCAGCTTCTCGCCTTCATCAAAACTGGCCGCTCCACGAGCGATCCGGCGAGCACCACCGGCGTCGACATGCCACCCAAAGGGGGCAACCCGGCCTTGACCGACGAGCAACTCAAGGACGTCGTCGCCTTCATCCGCAGCCTCAACACCGTCAAGAAGTAACGCTCGCTTGCATCATTCCTCCAGACATGGGGGCGGCGCGAGGGAACCCCGGCGCCGCCCCCATGTTATCAGGGAGGTAACAGCAATGAGACTCGGACTCTACCAAGAGGTATCCCTTCTCTATGATGCGCCCGAAGCGCACCTAATACGGGGTGACGTGGCCGTTCTAGTGGACTATGTTCCGCACCCCCGTGATGAAGAGGAAGGAGCGGCGCTTGAGGTATTCAATGCTGTTGGCGAAAGTATAGCAGTGGTGACTGTGCCAGCCTCTTTCATTGCCGCCCTCGGCCGCGATCAGATTCCTGCAGTACGAGCACTGTCTTTGGCTGCTTGACCGCATGGCACTCCTCGCATTGTCCCCGCCACCTGCCACCTGCCACCTGCCACCTGCCACCTGCTTCCTGCCACCTGCTACCTGCCCCCATGCACCTCCTCGCCATCGTCTCCGGCGAATACGGCCACCGGCACGTCCGCAACATTCGTGAGCATGCGCCCTCAGATTGGTCGATCGCGGTCTGGCAAGCGCCTGCGGTCCTGCCGCCGATCGTCGACTACCCGGAAGACTATCTGCCGGCATCCTTCGACCCGGCCGACCTGATCCTGTCCTTTGCCGAGCACAAAGGCGTGGCGGAGCTGCTGCCGGACATTGCCCGGCTGACCGCAGCCAGGGCCGTGATCGCCGGGGTCGACAGTGAGGCCTGGCTTCCGCGGGGGCTGGCAGCACAACTACGCGGTTGGCTGGCAGCCCAGGGCGTCGTTTGCGTCACGCCCAAGCCGCTCTGCTCTCTGACCCCCACCCACTATTCGCTCACTCGTCGCCAGCATCTTGCCTACACCGACCCACTCGTCGCCGAGTTCGCCCGGTATTTCGGCCAACCGCAGCTGCGGCTGACGGTCGACCCTGCCACCCGCACGATAGCGACGGCAGAAGTGGAACGCGATGCCGTCTGCGGTTGTGCTCGCTTCGTGGCCGCGCGCCTGGTGGGCGTGTCCGCCAACGAGGCCGAACAAGAGGCCGGTATGCTGCACCACCACTTCCCCTGTCTGGCGAGCATGGGCATTGACCCTGACTTCGGCGATACCTTGATGCACGTTTCCGGCAACCTGCTGCGCGACAACGTGGCCATCCAGGTCAAGCCGTTCAAACAGGTGACGGTGATCGTGCCGGGCGCGCGGTTGAAAGTGCAAAGCGAGTAAGCGCCGATGCATCCTGCCGGCCACGTGGCGGCCTCCACCCTGGCGGCGCTGGCCCTGGCCCGACGCCGTCGCGCCTTTCCCTGGCTGGCCTGGGCTGCCAGCCTGCTGGCTGACGTCGACCACCTGATCTGGCATGCCCGCCAGCGCGAACAGATCGACCCGGTGGCCGCCTGGCGCTACTTCCGCTCCCAGCCTGAGGATGGGCCCGAAGGCCGCCTGCCCCTCCATCGCTACGAAGTGATAGGCGTGGGACACCTTCTGGGACGTTGGTGTCGCCCGGTCGGGGAGGTGGCGTTGGGACTGGCCTTTCACCGTCTGGTGGACGACGCCACCAGCCTCTGGCATGTTGGTCGTCGCCGGATCCTGCAATGGCGCCGTGACAGGTTAGGCGCCATCGTCTTCAAACGCGAGCATGGCACCTGTCAGGGGTGTGGGGCGACCGGAGTCGCCCTTGAACTCCACCATCGCGTCCCTGAAGCCGGCGGCGGTCGCAACGAACCCGACAACCTGCTGGCCCTGTGCCGGCCCTGCCACGACCGGGCGCATGGGAGGTGAGAGAGGCAGCGGGTGAGGGGTGGCGGGTTGCGTTTGGTAGGGGCGCCCCCCTGTGGTCGCCCCCCTGTGGTCGCCCCCCTGTGGTCGCCCTGGGTGGCAAGATGGGGTCCCTCGCTGGCCGACGGTGATGGCCTATCTGTCCTTGAGGTAGGAAGGCAAGAACGCATGCCACCCCATCGTCAACGGCGTCGAGGTGGCGGTCGGCGTGGGGGTTTCGGTAGGCGCTGATGTTGCAGTTGAAGTTTCGGTCAGGGTCGAGGTTGGCGTAGGAGTTTTGGTTGGCGTCAGGGTCGAGGTTGGCGTCAGGGTCGGGGTCGGCGTCACGGTTGGGGTTGGCGTCACGGTTGGGGTTGGCGTCGGCGTCTGGGGCGGAAGCTCAGGTTGAAAGGCAAGCCGCGCCCACGCAGGCTCCACCTGCCATGTCCTCGTCCCCGTCCAGGCCAGCTTCGACTCCCAGTCGCCACCGTCGTCATCGTCGACCAGGCCCAGGTTGAGGCCCATGAGCCTGCCCACGGCCAATGGTCCGGCGCCGATGCTGCTGACGGGGATGGCGATCTCGGCGTCCCAGCCCCCGAAGCGATTGCCAACGACGCCCTGGAGCGGCGTGGGGTTGCCCTTGTCGTGAGCGCGACCATCCGCGGTCAGCGTATAGCCGTGGTCGTCAGGACCATACCACGATCCATTGTCGAGACCGTCGATGCTGATCTCAATGCCGTCGTCGAGCCGCCACGCCTCGGGATTGTCGGTGACAATGGCGTCATCCCTGACGCTAACCGCAAAGTAGAGCTTGTGCGGTGTCCACCGGCTGCGCACTACCATGCTGGCGTCGGCCGGACTCGGTGGCAAACAGACAGTCACTGTCGCCGCGCAATCGATCATCGCCGCCGTCAAGGCATCGACAGCCACAGCGCCGTCCCCCGACCAATCAGACAGATCGCCGTTCAGGACCGGAGAGGTGGTCACATAGTAGCTTGGCAGCCGCGCCCGGCCGGACTGCGGTCGCAGGACCAGCAAGCCATCTCCCGTAGCAACGAACACGCGTGCCCCCTGGCTGACTACCTGCAGCGACGGCGTGGCCTGATAGGCCGCCATCGTGGGCCTGGCTGCTCCCAGCACGTCCAGGGCGTACAGACCCTCCTGCCCGGCCGCCAGATAGAGATAGCTGTCACCAAAGGCAGCGCTGGTCACCCTGAACGGCAGGGCCGTGTCGCTGAGCAGCGTTGGGGTGCGGGGATTGACGATGTTATAGATGTAGAGTCGGCTGGCCGCATCACCCGGCGCGCCGCTGGCGTCATTGGCCAGCACATAAGCGGTGCTAAACCACACGGCCACGGCAGCGCCGCGGTAGCCAGGGGCGAAGGGCCTGAGCGCAATCAGTTCCGTCGACTCCGGTTTCTTGACGTCGAAGATGCGGAAATCGGCGAAGGCGGCTGTGTAAAGATACCCCGCCTGCCAAGTCATATCCTCGATGCCGTCTGCACGAAAGTACCGCTGGACAGGTTGGACCGGATTGGAGACATCGATCGCCGCCAGCCCTCCCGTGCCATCCTCGGCGATTGTCGCCATATAGGCGAAGTCGCCGGCCACGAGACCACGCACCTGTTCCTCATCCAACTGCGGGAAACTGCCTGATCCCATCAGCGCCGGATGGGCTGGGTCGGTGGCGTCGAGCACCGTCAGGCGAGCCCCACCTGCTGCCGCAGAACCGCTGCCCGCGGCCGCGGCCGGGGTGTCAAAGAGATAGACGGCGCCGGGGACCCCAGCGCTCCAGGCCACATCCCCCACCGACTTCTGGTCGTAGAGTCCAATGGGCGACAGGGCGCCTGTGACCGGCGCCTCAAAGAGCCGGTAGCCATCGGCGCTGGAATGCAAGGTGTCGCCAGAAAGCCCTGGTTGCACCGCCAGGCGTTTGACGCCGTTGGCGGGATCGTAGGCGCCCACCTCCGCCAGTCCCGCTCCACCGATGCTGAGCGCCCGCACGCCCTTGGCCGCCGCCGCCACGTAGACAAGGCCCAGATCCGGGGCCAGGCTGGCATCGACAGCGCGCTGCCAGACCGGCCAGGCGCCCACCAGCTTGGGCGTCGTTGGATCGGTGAGGTCGTGAACTTCGAGAAAGCTGCCCTCGGCGCCGGTAGACTCCACAGCCGCGGCGACGTAAATGCGGCCAGCGATGGTCGCGGCTTCCAGATCGACAGTTACAGCACCCTTGTCCAGCAGCAGAGCGCTAAGCAGTTGCGGCTGGACAGGGTTGCTCAGGCTGTAGACACGAAGCAGGCCAAGCACTCCGGAGATCGGAGTCGTCAGATACAGGAAGGTGGTGGACTCCGTGGCAGCAATGGCAAGGTTCTGGCCACCCACGTTGTCGTTCTCGCTCACCACGACTGGCTGGCTGGCATCCGTCGCATCCACGATCACCAGGGCTCTTTGGTCCCACGCCGCATTGACCGCCGTGACATAGAGGTGAATGCTGTCGCCATGCGACCAGAGCGCCAGGCGGGGGCTCACGTAGTCGGTCGTTCCCAACAACGCCAGGCTCGCCATCTCCGCCGGCGCGGCCGGGTCAGTCACGTCAAAGATGCGGAGCATGTGGCCAGTGGACTGCGCCGATGTGCCGGCAGCGATCAGCAGATAAACATAGGTGCGCCCACCGTGGCTGCCGACGGCCAGGTCGGTGACCTGACCCGCTGTGGACAGGGCTCCGGTCACGATGGGGGACGCCGGGACGCGCAGATCGATGATGTCCACCGTGTTGGCCGGTCGCGGCTTGGCGCCGCCGGGCAGGTCCACCACATAGGCGTAGTCGCCTGCCACCACCACGCGACCGATGATGCCATCTAGTTCCGCCGACTCACCCACCACCACCGGATGGCTGGCATCCGTCATGTCAAGCAGGCGCAGCCTGCGGCCCACCCCCGCGTACGCCAGATTTCCTCTCGCAGCCACGGCGAAAGTGTCACCGTCGGCTTGAAGACGAGACTCAACCTGCAGGTCCAGATAGCGCGCTGCCGGACCGGCAGGCGCCAGAGGTTGAACGGAGGGTTCGGCCTGGCCCCAACCGCCGGCAACGGCGCTGCCGCACAGGCCGAACAGAAGCAACAGAAATGTAATCAGGCCTCGACGAGTCGTCATGCGCTTTCTTTCCCGGCCCAAGAGCACGGGTTGAACGGTCGAGGCCGGTGAGGGGAGGAGACCGGCGCCGGTGGGACTTTCAGATGATCTTCAGTTCCGGATCAGGCTGAAAACTAAGGACGCTGACCTGGGCGGCAAGCAGTTTGGCAATGGTATGGAAAGCGACCGCGATCTCGGAATCAGGATACGCCACCACGACCGGCTTGCCCTCGTCCTCGCCTACACGGGCGCGGGGGTCCAGCGGCAAGCGACCAAGGAAGGGCACGCCCAGCTCTCGGGCAGCGCGCTCGGCGCCGCCATAGCCGAAGATGTCGTAGCGGTGGCCGGTGTCAGGAGCCACAAAGTAGGCCATGTTCTCGATGATGCCCAGGATCGGCACCTGAAGCTGGCGAAAAGCCGCCAGGCCACGACGGGCGTCGGAGAGGGCCACAGCCTGAGGGGTCGAGACGATGATGCCACCCGTCAGGGGCACGGACTGTGCCAAAGTAAGCTGAGCGTCACCGGTGCCAGGAGGCAGGTCCACGATCAGATAGTCCACCTCTTCCCAGGCCACATCGGTGAAGAGCTGCCGGATAGCGGAGTGCAACATGGGCCCACGCCAGATGACCGCCTGGTCAGGCTTGATCATGAAGCCCATCGACATCACCTGCATACCAAAGGCGCTGGCGGGGGTGAGTTTCTGATTCTTGGGTGCAGGCATCGCCTCCACGCCCAGCATTTGCGGGATGTTGGGACCGTAGATGTCGGCATCGAGAACGCCCACCCGGGCGCCCAGTTGGTGCAGGGCTACGGCCAGGTTGACTGCCACGGTGGACTTGCCCACACCGCCCTTGCCGCTCGACACCGCGATGATGTGC
>CAZHTZ010000161.1:7377-9036 GCA_964535455.1 uncultured Caldilineales bacterium | reverse complement strand
TACAGGGATTGTCACACAACCTGCAGCACGATCTTTCCGCCCGTGTGCCACTGCTCCCCTCTGGCGTGAGCTTGCGCCGCTGCGTGTAAGGGGAACACGGCGTCAATCGCCGGGCGCAAGTGGCCGGCATCCGTCAACCGTGCCAGCTCATTCAGTTGCGCCTTGTCGGGACGAACGAGCAGATACCCGGACCGCACGCCGTAGGCCGCGGCCGTCGTCGGGTCGATGCCGCTGAGGATCGAGACCAGTATCCCGCCCCTTTTGAGCACCTGCCACGAGCGCGCTCGCGTCTCACCACTCATCGGGTCGAGGACCATGTCGACCTCGTGGACGACATCCTCGAAGCGGGTGGTCGTGTAGTCGATGACCTCGTCAACGCCAAGCTCGCGCAGGAAATCGTGGTGGCGGGCCGAGGCGGTGCCGATGACGTAGGCGCCTCGCCACTTCGCCATTTGCACCGCCACATGCCCCACGCCTCCGGCCGCGGCGTGGACAAGGAGACGCTGCCCGGCCTGCAGGTCACCCACCTCGAACAGCGCCTGCCAGGCCGTGAGCGCTACCAGGGGCAGGGCAGCTGCCTGGACGTGATCGAGGTGGCGTGGTTTGAGGGCGAGGTGGCTGGCAGGTGCGGTCAGATACTCGCCATAGGCTCTTCCAAGCCCTGGGAAGCCCACCAGACCGAAGACTTCGTCTCCGATCTCGAAATCAACCACAGTTTCGCCCACTTCCGCCACAACGCCCGACACATCCCAACCCAGGATGAGCGGGAAGTCGTCTTTGTAGCGCTGCGCCAGCGGGCTGATGGCGGCCCGCACCTTCCAGTCCACAGGGTTGACCCCGGCGGCATGGACACGCACCAACACCTGCCCGGGTCCTGGTTCAGGCCGCGCCACTTCCTCAAGCTTGAGCACGTCTGGTGGACCGAATTCGTGGATTTGTATCGCTTTCATGGGTAAAAGGTGGCAAATGGGATCCTGGCGGGAGGCTCACTGTCAGAGAAGTGGTTTCAAGGTTCGTTCCGTGTTATGATGAATTCATTGACTAAGTGGAGGTGATCATAATGCTCAGACAGTTCAAAGTCATCGTCGAGAAGCACCCGGATGGCTATATTGCCTATCCGCTTGGCCTCAAGGGAGTTGTAATCGGCGAGGGCGACTCCTATGAAGATGCGCTCAGCGATGTGCGATCGGCAATCGCTTTTCACCTTGAAACCTTTGGCTCTGAGATGCTCCAGAATGAGGTTCCTGTTCTGGAAGCCTACATTGCGGAAGCAGCGGTGGCATTTTGACGGATAGGTTCCCGGTCGATGCGCCGATTCGGCGTGTGATCGATGCGTTTGAGCGACTGGGCTTCCAGGTTGTGCGCGAAGGCAATCACATTGCGATGGTGCGTGAGCATCCAGACGGAACAAGAACTCCACTGACGATGCCAAATCACCCTCGCATTAAGGGTTCAACGTTGCGGACCGCAGAGCGGGATCACGCGAGAGGAGTTCCTGCAAGCCTACAAGTAGGCGTAGGGTCACTCTGGCGAAGGCTTTTTCTCGCACGCCTCATCCGCGGACAGGCCCTGCTTCGCGAGCACTGAGGCCGCTGTCCACCGGAAGGACGATGCCGTTGATGTAGGAGGCGGCGTCAGAAGCCAGAAAGAGGATGGCAG
>CAZHTZ010000161.1:0-7277 GCA_964535455.1 uncultured Caldilineales bacterium | reverse complement strand
AGGACGATGCCGTTGATGTAGGAGGCGGCGTCAGAAGCCAGAAAGAGGATGGCAGCCGCCATCTCATCGGTCGTGCCGAAGCGCCGGGAGGGGATGTGCCGGCGCACTTCGTTCACCATCTCTTCGCTGGCGAAGCCGGCCAGCATGGCCTGCGTCTCGATCAGACCGGGGGAGACGGCGTTGACGCGAACGTTGTGGCCAGCCAGATCGAGCGCCATCGCCCGTGTGAGAGCTTCGATGGCGCCTTTGCTGGCGCAGTAGACGGTTCGTGTGGGCACGGCCAGCCGCGCCAGGATGGAGCTGACGTGGATGATGCTTCCCCGGCGGCGCTCGGCCATTTTCCGGGCCACGAGCTGGCTCAGGTAGTAGACCCCGCGCACGTTGATGTCCCAGACCCGGTCGAGTTCCTCGATGGGCACATCCAGGAAGTGCGCCCGGCTGAACCCGGCGGCATTGTTGACCAGCACTGTCACCGGCCCTGCAGCCTCCGCAGCCTCGGCCAGCTTGCGGCAGTCCTCCACGTCGCCGACGTTCGCCTGCACAAGGGCGCCGGCGCCGCCCGCCGCCACGATCGCTGCCAGCGTCTCCTGGGCCTCGGCCACACTGCGGTTGTAGTTCACGATCACGTGGGCGCCCTCGCCGGCAAAAGCGATGGCCGTTGCCTGGCCGATGCCCTGCGACGCGCCGGTGACGATCACAACCTGGTCTGCGAAACGCCTGTTCATGGTCTTTGCCTCACACGAATTCGTGACCAAGCCTGACTACAGCCCGATCCAAACCGACTTCACTTCGGTGTACGCTTCGATGACTTCTTCGCCGTTATCGCGCCCGTAGCCGCTGCCCTTGAAGCCGCCGAACGGCGCCGTGCCATCAAACATATCGTAGGTGTTGACCCAGACGACACCCGCCTTGATGGCAGCGCCCATGCGGTGGGCCCGGCTCAAGTCCCGCGTCCAGACGCCCGCCGCCAGGCCGTATTCGGTGTCGTTGGCGCGAGCGATGACTTCCTCATCGGTCTCGAACGAATAGATGGGCAGCACCGGGCCGAAAATCTCCTCGCAGGAGATCACCATGTCGTCACGAGCGCCGGTGAAAATGGTGGGGGCGATGTAGTAGCCCTTGCCATAGGCGCCGCCGGTCAGGCGCTGGCCGCCACAGCGCACCGTGGCGCCCTGCTCGACGCCGCTCCTGATGTAGTCCAGGATCGTGTTCATCTGGAGCTCGTCCACGATGGGACCCAGCTCCGTGGCGTCGTCCATGGCATGGCCGACTTTCGCCTGGGTGGCCAGTTCCACCATGCCCGCCACCACCTCGTCGTAGATGGATGACTGGACGTAAAGCCGGGCGCCCGCTACGCAGCTCTGGCCGCTGTGGCCGAACCCGGCATGGAACGACTTCGGGATGGCTTTGGACAGGTCGGCATCGGCGAAGATAACATTGGGCGCCTTACTGCCAAGCTCCAGCGCCAGCCGCTTAAGATTGCCCGCCGAGGCCTTGATCACCCCACGCCCGACCGCGGTCGAGCCGGTAACCTGGATCTTGTTGACGCCAGGATGCTCGGCCAGTGCCTGTCCGATCACCGACCCTTTGCCGGTGAGGACGGTGAACACGCTGGGCGGGAACCCCGCCTCCTGAACCAGTTCACCAATGCGCACCATCGCCAAGGAAGCAACCTGCGCCGGCTTCAGGATCACGGCGTTGCCGCAGGCCAGCGCCGGGGCTACCTTTTGCATGCTGTGGATGAGCGGATAGTTCCAGGGAATGATCAGCGCGACGACGCCCAAAGGCTCGCGGCGCGTGTAGACGAAGTGGTTGGGCACGTTGACGGTCGGGGTCACGCCGTGGATCTTGCTCGGCCAGCCGGCAAAATGATAAACCAGCCCTGACGCCACGCGCGCGTCGATCGCCCTCGTGGTACGAATGGGTTTGCCATTGTCGATCGACTCCAACTCGGCCAGCTCGCCGGCATGCTCGGCCAGGAGCTCGGCCAACCGCCGGAGCAGAGCCTCGCGTTTGGCAGGAAGCATGTCGCCCCAACCCGACTCGAACGCCTTGCGAGCGGCGGCAACGGCACGGTCGACATCCTCCGGACCGGCCAGCGCCATCTCGGCAATCATTGACTCATCCGATGGGCTGATCGATTTGTAGGTCTGGCCGGAAGCAGCGGGCGCCCACTGCCCGTCGATAAACAGCTTGAGAGGTGATTGCGCCAGGAAACGTTGGGTGTCCGGACTAAGGGGTTGCATGGTCATGGGAAAGGTCCTCTTTTGTTCGATTGGTCAAACCTGCGACGCAGGTCGCTTTGACAGATCTTGGTAATCCTTCACATTCGGCCTGATAGCTACGGCTACACTGTGGAATTGCCACTCTTACCCGTGCATCTGGGCCAGCAGCGCCTCACAATCGGCCGCCGTCACCGGCCGGGGGTTGTTTTGGATCAACACCATGCGCGTTGTTTCCTCGGCAATGGCGGACCAATCAACGCCCTCCAACGTCCGGTTGACGGCAGTCAGCTGAGTAGGCAACCCTAAACCGCTCACAAACGCCGTGAGCGTTTCTACTAATCGCTCACCGAGATCGCTCACAGGTAGCCCGAAAACCAGGTTCAGGCGGCGCAGGCGTTCGGGGGCGATCGCGGGCAAATTGAAGGTCAGGGCATAGGGCAGGATCAGTGCGTTGGCAAGCCCATGGTGCAGGTGCAGGCGCCCCGTGAGCGGGCCCGATAGGGCATGGATCAGACCCAGCCCGGCGTGGTCCATGGCCGTGCCTCCCCACAGCGCCGCCCGCATCATCGCTTCGCGAGCCGCCATGTCGTTGCCATCGGCGACCGCGGCCGGCAGCGCCCACCAGGCCGTGTCCAGCGCCGACAGGGCGAACTGGTCAGTGTAGGGGTGCGCGCGGCGCCCGATGTAGGCCTCCAGGGCGTGAATAAAAGCATCCATGCCGGTCGCGGCCGTGAGCATCGGCGACAGCGAACGGGTCAGCTCCGGGTCGATGATGGCGGCGTGCGGGAACATGAGCGGGCTGAGCACGCCCTTCTTGAACGGGTTCTCCGGGTCGACGATGACCGCTACTTTGCTTACCTCGCTGCCGGTTCCCGCCGTCGTCGGTGCAGCCAACACGGGCAGACTGCGCTGGGTGATGGGCTTGCCACCCCACTGGTAGTCGGCGTAAGTTCCCCCGTTGGCCATGAGGAGGGCGATCCCTTTGGCCACGTCGATGGCGCTGCCGCCGCCCAATGCCACCAGCGCCTGCACGCCCACCGCCCGCGCCAGCTCCAGCCCGGCGTGGACCTCGGCTGTGGTGGGGTTACTGCTGACGCCGGTGAAGACCGTGATCGACCGGCCCCCGGCAGCCAGGCTGCTCTCGAATTGCCCCACCAGTCCGGTTTGGACAAGACCGGGGTCGCTGACCAGCAGCACCGCCCGTGCGCCCAGAACCGTCAGTTCGGCGTGTAGGGCATCGACGGCGGGGGTCTGAAAGATAATCTTGGTTGGGAGGTAGTAGGTAAATGACATGCTTAGTCTCTCAGTCTCATGTGCGACGCACCTGCGAGGTGCGTCGCACATCATCTCAGTCCCATGTGCGACGCACCTGCGAGGTGCGTCGCACATCATGGATCAATAAAACACCATGCCGCCGTCGATGTTGATGGCCTGGCCGTTGATGAAGGAGGCTTCGTCGGAAGCCAAGAAGGCGACAAGCGCGGCCACGTCGGCCGGGCGGCCATAGCGGGCGACTGGGATGGTCTCAAGGATGCGGGCACGCCATTCAGCCAGGGTGACGCCGTTCTGGTCGGCCAGCCGCTGGTAGGTATGGGTCAGCATGTCGGTGTCGATGGGGCCGGGACAGATGGCGTTGACGGTGATGCCCGATGGCCCCAGCTCGACAGCCAGGGCGCGGGTGAGACCGAGCACGGCAGTCTTGGAGGAACAGTAGGCGACTTCGTTGGTGAAGGCGACCTTGGCGGCCATGGAGGCAATGTTGATGATGCGGCCCCAGCCAGCCGCCCGCATGTGCGGCACAGCCAGTTGGGCGCACAGGAACATGCTCTTGTAGTTGACGTCGATGACCTGATCCCAGCGCGCCTCGCTCAGCTCTGTCAGCGGTGTGTCGTCGAAGATTCCGGCATTGTTCACCCAGACGTCGAGTCGACCCCAAGCGGCAAGAACGGCATCCACGGCGGCGGCGATGCTGTCGCCGCGGGAGACATCGACAGCGAGAGCCAGCGTCGCGGCGGCGGCTTCTCGGCACGCGGCTGCGGTGGCGGTCATGTCGCTTATGTCGAGCAGAGCCACCCGCGCCCCATCGTGAGCCAGGCGTATTGCTATCGCCTGCCCGATGCCCTGCGCCGCGCCAGTGACAACTGCTACTTTGCCATGCAATTGGTTCATGAAATGGTCGGCATTCCTTTCCGTGTTCATCCGTGTAGTTCCGTGTCCCGACGCAACACCAGTACGGACACGGAACCACACTGGCTGCGCTCACGGATGGGGCTTGACAGATGATGATTGTGGATGGGTCCAGCTCAGATCACCTTTGAGGTCGTTGTCGTACACTTTGCGCTTCACTTGTGGTTTGGGACCGAAGTTCAAGAGCAGGCCCACTTCGATCACCGTAGCCTTCAGGTAGTTGAGAAGTTGAGCCTCGTTCTCTGGGTCCAGAAGACGAGTCGCTTTTAGCTCGACAATCACAATCTCTTCTATGAGCAAGTCGGCGGCGTGCTGGCCCACGCACTCACCCTCGTAGTAGACCGTGATCGGTGCTTGCTGGACGACCCTCAAACCGAGTCTCCGCAACTCGATTACCATGGCGTTCTCATAGACCTTCTCCAAGAAGCCATAGCCCAGCGAAGAGTACACTTTGTAAAAAGCTTGCAGTATCTTGTCTGTAGTCTGCTCGTACTTCATAATCAGGGAAGCTCCATTTTTCCTACATCTGCATCAGTGTCAACACAGTCAGCGCCAGGAACGGCGCAGGCGGCGGTTCGAGCCGCAGCGGTCGGCCAGGGCCAGGGAGGCCTGCTGGCAGCGGCGCAGCATGTCGGCCTCGTCGATATGCTGGATGACCCGGTCCTTCATCAGGATGCGACCGCTTGCCATGGTCAGCGTGACGTTCTCTTCGCCCGCCGAATAGACCAGGGTGGCGACCGGGTCGTGGGCGGGCACGATCTTGGGCGAGTTCAGGGAGAGCACAAAGAGATCGGCCTTCTTGCCCGGCTCCAGTGACCCGATCTGGTCGCGCATCCCCATGATCTGCGCCCCGCCCAACGTCGCCCAGTCGAGAACGGTCTGTGCGTCGATGATGGATGCGTCTTGCGCCCCAACTTTCTGCAGCAGCGATGCCATCTTCAGCGTTTCGATCATGTCCTGCGAGTTGTTGCTGCCGGCCCCGTCCACGCCAAGACCCACGGTCATGCCGGCCTTTGCCATCTTCACCATGGGCGCGATCCCGGAGCCCAGATACATGTTGCTAATCGGATTATAGGCCACTTTGACGCCATAGTCGGCCAGCACCTGAATCTCGGCGTCGGTCATACGCACGCAGTGGATCGCCAGGAAGTCGTCGCCCAGAAAACCGATTTCTTCGAGCCAGGCGATGGCGTTCTTCCCGTGGCGCTGCTGGATGAGCACGTTGTCGATTTCGTTCTCGTTGAGGTGCATGATCATCGGCGTTCCGGTCTCGCGCGTGAACGCGCGCGCCCGGATCATGGCTTCGTCGGTCGCTACCCACGGGGCGCCAACCGCCACCCAGATGCCAAAGTGCTCGTTTGCCGGGTACTGCTTGAGCAGGCGTGTATACTCAACCAGAAGCTGGTCGATGGGCTTGAGAATCTCAGGCGGGAGGTGGTACTCATCATAGTCGGCGATGATGCTGCTGTATCGTCCCCGCAGCCCGCTGTCGAGCATGCCCTGAATGGTCGCCTCGTGCAGCTCGAACACCGGCGCCACATAGCTCATGTCCACGACCGTGGTGACGCCGCAGCGGATGTGCTCCAGGCAACCGGTCACGGCGAAGAGGTACGTCTCCTCCGGACGCATATGCCCGGCCGTCGGCGCCGTGACCATGCCCACCCACTCGTGCACGGGCATATCTTCGCCCAGGCCCTTGGTGGCCGTCTGGAAGAGGTGGGTGTGCGTATCGATCAGGCCGGGGAAGACGGCATCGCCGCCCAGGTCGATGGTCTCCTGGCCGCGATACTCGCCAAGTAGCTCGGCGGTGGATCCGGTAGCGACGATGCGATCACCCAGGATGGCGATGGCGCCGTCGTTGAGAACTGTCCGGCTAGCGTCCTGAGTGACGATCACGCCATGGATGAGAAGGCAGTCTGCTGGATTCATAGGTTGCAGGTGAAGGGTGGCGGGTAGCGGGTCGGGACGCCCATCTATGCGGTCGATGGGGAGGGATTCCAGTTAGGAGCGAGGCATTGCCCTTGAGAAAACGTGCAACGTGCAACGTGCAACCTGAAACGCCCTTCGCGGTCGGCGATCAGTGGTCGGTAGTCAACAGGGGCGACGGAACGGCAATAAAGTCATTGATGTCGCGTAGGAACGCGGCCGCAGCGGCGCCGTCGATGAAACGGTGGTCGAAGGTAAGACTGAACAAGGCGATGTCACGGATGGCGATCTGGCCGTCCACCACCGCCGGTTTGGGTCGCGCCGCACCCACGAGCAAAATGGCCCCTTCGGGTGGTCGCGGCAGCGGAAAGCCGCCGTCGATGCCGAACATACCCAGGTTGGTGACAGTGAACGTGCCGCCTTCGACGTCCTCCATCGCCAGCTTGCCTGTGCGCGCACGCTCGGCGCGCCAGGTAATGGCCTCCTGGAGGTCCACCAGCGCCATCTTGTGCGCTGCCGGGATGACAACCACGATCAGCCCATCCGGCACCGCCACCGCCATACCCAAATTCACGGTGTCGTAGACCACGATGCTGTTCTCGACCAGCTCGGCGTTCAACAGTGGATGACTGGGCAAGGTGCGAGCCACCGCGGCCATGATGAGCGTGTTCAGAGATAGACGCGAGGCACTGCCGGCCGGCGTCGAGCGGCGCAGCTCCTGCAACGCCGTCACGTCGATTTCGCGGTTCACCTGGCTGAGGGCCGCGTTGTCTACGCTGGCCTTCATTGTCTGCGCCATCACCTTGCGCAGACGGTTCAACCGCAGGGTCTCTTTGACGGGCAGGCCGCGTGGGGATGTAGCCATAGTGACACCTGGGCCGAAGCCTAGTACAGGTGGGCTGAAATAGAGGTATAACTGTGGTAAGATAGGGTATGTTG
>CAZHTZ010000160.1:4629-9071 GCA_964535455.1 uncultured Caldilineales bacterium | reverse complement strand
CTGCCCTTGGGAACACCACTCGGATACGGGTGACCGGTCCGAGGTGGAGGAGTGGTTTGGAGCAACGAAAACCGAATTTGCGCTGCAGTGTCGGCGTCACGGCTTACAACGAAGAGGCAAATATCGGCCGCCTGCTCGAAGCGTTGATGGCGCAGCGGCTGTACCAGGTGGAAATCAGCGAGATCATCGTCGTCGCCAGCGGTTGCACCGATAACCCAGTCCCCATCGTCGAGTCCTACGCCGCCCGCGATCCCCGCATCAAGCTTATCATTCAGGCGCGCCGCGAGGGCAAGACCGCGGCCGTCAATCTCTTCCTCACCGCGGCGAACGAAGCGATCTGTGTCCTTGAGAGCGGCGACACGCTCGCCCATGAGGATGCGGTCGAAAATCTGGTGCGGATGTTCCAGGATCCCACGGTGGGCATGACCGGCGCTCACAAGGTGCCTGTGAACACCCCCGAACACATCGCCGGCCTTTTCACCTATCTGCGGCTGCAGATGGAGCATGAACTGTGCCTGGAGATTCCCCGCCTGGGTGAGCTGATCGCCTTCCGCAAGGTTCTGGATCACATCCCGCCCGACGTCGCCATGGATGAAGCCTTTGTGGAGGCGTTCGTGATCCAGCGGGGCATGCAGGTGCGCTACGCGCCTGATGCCGTTGTGTACAATACGGGGCCTTCGAGGATCGGCGATTTCGTGCGCCAGCGGCGACGCAACCATGCCGGACATCTCTATCTGCAGCACAAGTACGGCTACAAGGTCAGCAGCCTACGCAAACGCAAGGTAGCGCGCATTGCTTTCCAGGAAGCCTGGAGGGCCGTCTGGGGCGCCCTCCGCCTCCTCTGGGTTTTGTTTCTGCTGGGCTTCCTCGAGGGATGGTCCCGCCTGTTGGGTTGGTATGACTACGCCGTGCGCAAGGACCGCCATGTCGTCTGGGACATGGCCTGGAGCCAGAAAGCGGATGTCAAGCAAGAACGCGAAGCCGCCGAGCAACGGGCTGCCGATGCCAAGAGCGTGACAACGCCGCTGGTGGTGAACAAGCCACAGGGCTGACACGATGCGGCGTTATCTCACCACGGTGCTCAAGTTGGCCGTCGGCTTGGGCCTGATCGCTTTTGCGCTGTCACGCGTTCCCCTTGATGAACTGACCTTCGAGCTGACCCACGCCAAACCCTGGCTGGTAATCCTGGCGATGCTGGTCTTCTGGCTGGCAATGGTCGTGAATGCGGCCAAGTGGCAGGTGCTGCTGCGCGCGCGCAGCATTGCCGTGCCCTTCGGCGCCATCTTGAACTACACGTTTGTGGGTTTCTTCTTCAACAATTTCTTGCCGGCCAGTGTCGGCGGTGATTTCATGCGCGGCTATGGGCTGGCGCGCTACACGGATCGCAACGCCGACGCTGCCGCCTCGGTCGTGCTTGACCGGCTGATTGGCCTGTCTGCCTACATGAGCGTCGCCGCTGTGGCCGCCCTGCTCACGGTCTATGTCACCGGACACTACGAGTTGCGCGTGTTGGCATGGGCAGCCGTAGCGGGTCTGGGCATCGTGGCGGTCATCGCCGGGATACTGCTCAGCCGGCGCCTGCGCCGCAGTGTGGACAGGTTGCTTGCCGCCACTTCCCTGCGACCGCTGGCACGGATCTGGTCCGCGCTCTCGGAGGCGTTCGAGGCCTATCGGTTCGCCTACAGGGCGCTGGTGCTGGCCTTCGGCGTCGGCCTGCTGGGCATCGTGTGCACCTCGTTGGTGAATTTTATCCTTTCGGAAAGCCTGGGTGGCGGAATCACACTGCTGCAGGCCTTCCTCTTCACCCCCCTTATTGCCCTGGTCCTGATCATCCCGATCTCGATCGGGGGCCTGGGCCTCAACCAGCTAACCTATCCGTATTTCTACGGTTTGGTCGGCGTACCGGAAGCACATGCCATTGGCCTCAGCCTGTTGATCCAGTTCGTGCAGATCGTCTGCAGCCTGCCCGGCGGCGTCCTGTGGCTGCGCTGGCGACGGCGGGCTCCGGAAGCGCCTTCTCCCCTCCCCGACCATGCCTGACATCACGCTGGAACAAGCACGCAACCTGTACGGCGCCAGTGACACTGCTCACGCCTTCGACCACGTCCTGCGCGTGACGCGGCTGGCCGAACACATCGCCCAAGCCGAGGGCGCCGACCTGCGCGTCGTGCGAACCGCGGGCCTGCTGCACGACTGCGCACGTAGCGAGCCTGACCATCATCTGGCGGGCGGGCGCCGTGCCCGCAAGCTGCTGGCCGCCGAAGATGCGGACTTCATCGAGGCAGTCGCCCATTGCATCGAAGCGCATCGCTTCAGCACAGAACCGCATCCGCAAACGCTTGAGGCGAAGTGTTTGTGCGACGCCGACAAGTTGGATGCCATCGGGGCCATCGGCGTGGCCCGGGCTTTTGCCTTCGCCGGGCATCATGGCACCCATCTCTGGCGGGCTACCCTGCCCGCCGTGCGGGCCGAAGTTGGTGCGGATACACGGGCTTTTCGCCAGCAGCGAGGCGGGACGGACCAGTACACGCCAACGCACGAGTTCGTGTGCAAGCTGGAAGCGCTGGCGGAAGGGCTCTACACGGCCACCGCCCGTCACATCGCCGCCGAACGACACGCCTACATGGTAACGTTCATCGAGAGGCTGGATGCCGAAGCGTTAGGGCAGATGTAGCGGGCGGCTGCCGAACCTGTCGACGCACCCACCAACCAGGTGGATGCGGTGTCAGTGGACATGACAGTCACTCCTACCGCCACCGTGACCGAAACCCTGACGGCGACAGCATCGCCACGAGCTCGCTTGCGGTGACGGCAAGCCCCAGCGGTACACCCACCCCGACGCCGACAGAGACGGCGACGCCGTCGCCGATCCCTGTAGCCACCTCGACGGACACCTCGCCGACCGCCACCATCACGCCGGCAACACCCTTTGCCGGTGCTACTGAGGGGGGCGCCACTGCCACACCCACACCCGTAGCGACGCCGCTCCAACTCCGGCTACCCCCGATCCGTTCCAGCTCGTGACCGGCCAAAAGAGAATGGTGCGTCGCACTTCAGAAGTGCGACGCACCTGATGATCTACGGGCGCCAATCGCCGTAGCGGTCTTCGCCCGGGGTCGTCGTCAGACGGTGGTCGTTGCTGCCGTCAGGGCCGACGATGTGCAAATCCAGATTGGGAAGGTAATCATGGGAGTAGACGATGGCTTTGCCGTCATCGACCCAGAAGGGTGTCGTGTCGCGCTCCGGATCGGTGGTGACACGGACGACATTACCGCCGTCAGCATCCATGACGAAGATGTCGCGGTTGACCTCTTGGCGGCTCTCGAAGACGATGCGCTTGCCATCCGGCGACCAACGCGGGAAGAAATCGTCGTCCGGGTTGGTGGTGAGCTGGGTCGCGTCGCAACGTGGGTCATCCTTTGCCCCTTGTTGCCGGGCGGCGAGACAAGCCTGCACATCCACCTTCCAGATATCCCAGTTGCCGCTGCGATCACTGACGAACACCAGCCAGCGACCGTCAGGCGACCAGTCGGGGTAGCTATCGAGATAGTCGTTCTGAGTCAGGTTGATAGGCTCGGCGCTGCCATCGGAGGGGATCAGGTAGATCTCGTATTTGCCGTCCTTGGTGGTCGTGAACGCGATCCATTTGTCGTCGGGCGAGTACAAGGCCCCCCATTCATAGCTGTTTGACCATGCCACCAGGCGCTTCTGGTCGCTGCCGTCGCTGGCCATGGTGTAGACCTCGTTGATGCCATTTGGGTCGTCGCGACCGCTGCTAAACACAATGTGGGCGCCATCGTGTGACCAGCGCGGTTCGACATCGGCCGCCGGGTCGGTGGTGATCTGTTGGAGCTTGTCGGGGGCGGACAGGTCCATCTGCCAAATGTCGAAACCTCCCAACCGCTCCGAAGCAAACAGAATCTTGCCCTGGTGTGGTTCGAAAGTGGTAGCTTCCGCTGGTGTAGGTAGTGGGGACGAGGCAGGGGCGGCAGTGGCTGGAAGGGGGGTGGCGGCGGTGGTAGCGGCCGGAGCAGGAGAAGCTACCGGCGGGAGGGGCACGCAGCCGGTCAGGAAGAACGCTGTCGCCAGGGTCCAAGCCGCCAGGGTCAGACCCAAAAGGCTCAGGCGGCGCTTACGCAGGCGCCCGAATAGGGCGCCGCCGAGCATGCCAACACCGATGACGAGAAGAAGGGCAGAGAAGGTAAGGCTCATCATGTGGGTAGTAGGAAAGTGGAAGGAGTGACAGCGGGGCGCAGGGCGGGACGAAGGCAGGACGCAGGAACGCCATCATAGCACCGAGGGCAACCGCATGGCAACGTTGCGGCGTTTTCTATCGCGTGGACGGCCCGTTTTGGCGCCTGCCGCGCCTCTGGCTACAATACTTACTTGCGCCTGGGTCTTCCCGGGCGCAAACTTCGATAGCAGTAACAAGCCGAGGGGGG
>CAZHTZ010000160.1:0-4529 GCA_964535455.1 uncultured Caldilineales bacterium | reverse complement strand
CATGGCTAATGTAAACACGACAACGACCCTCATCTCTCCCTATGGAGGGAAGCTGGTCGATCTGCTGGCGCCCGAAGGCGAGGTTGCCGATCTGCGGGCCTACGCCAGCAAGCTACCATCCATCAAGATCTCAGCCCGCGCTGAGTGCGATCTGGAGATGCTGGCCACAGGGGCGTTCTCGCCCCTGGATCGCTTTATGGGCAAGGCTGACTTTCAGCGCCTGCTGGATGAGATGCGGCTGGCCAATGGCCTGCTCTTCCCCATCCCCGTCACCCTGGCAGTCGACCCGAGTCCTGACCTGCGCCTGGGCAAGGACATCGCCCTGCGCGCGGCCAACAACGACCTGCTGGCGGTCATGACCGTGGAGGAGATCTACGAGTGGGATCGCGATGAGGTCGCTGCCAAGGCTTTTGGCACACTCGACCTGCGCCACCCGTTGGTGGCCGAGATGCACCGCTGGGGCGCTGTCAACATTGCAGGCCCACTGCGCGTCCTCCAGCTTCCCGCACACTATGATTTCAAAGACCTGCGCCTGACGCCTTCCCAAGTGCGCAGCCGCTTGGAGACGTATGGCCACGCCAACGTCGTGGCCTTCCAGACCCGCAACCCGCTGCACCGCGTGCATGAGGAACTGACCAAGCGCGCCATTGCCGAAGTAGACGGCGTACTGCTGCTGCACCCGGTGGTTGGCATGACCAAGCCCGGCGACGTCGATCACTACACCCGCGTTCGCACCTACATGGCTTTGGCCGAGAACCATTACGACCCTGACCGCATCCTGTTGTCCCTGCTGCCGCTGGCCATGCGCATGGCCGGCCCCCGCGAGGCGGTCTGGCATGCTATCATCCGCCGCAATCATGGCGCCAACTACTTCATCGTCGGTCGCGACCATGCTGGACCCGGCAATGATTCAACCGGGAAACCGATCTACGGCCCGTACGATGCTCAGGAATTGGTGGCGGCATGCAGCGAGGAATTGGGCGTGAAAATGGTTCCTTTCAAGCAGCTCGTCTACTTGCCCGACGAGGATCGCTACGAGGAAGAAGACAAGGTTGCCAAAACGTCGCGGGTGGCCAACATCTCTGGCACCCAGGTGCGTGACAATTACCTCGCCGCCGGGCAGAAGTTACCAGACTGGTTCACCCGGCCACAAGTGGCCGACATTCTGGCCGACGCCTATCCGCCTATGCACCGGCAGGGCTTCTGCGTATGGCTCACCGGTCTCAGCGCCTCTGGAAAATCGGCCGTCGGCGAAGTGCTCACCGTCCTGCTGCTGGAGCACGGCAGGCAGGTAACGCTGCTGGACGGCAACGTCGTACGCACAAACCTGTCTGAGGGTCTGGGCTACGACAAACATGACCGTGATGCCAACGTCCGCCGCATGGGGTTTGTAGCGGCGGAGCTTGCTCGACACGGGGGCGCCGCCATCTGCGCCGCGGTCAGCCCCTACCGCGCCACCCGCAACGATGTGCGCGCCATGGTGGGCAGTGAGGGTTATATCGAGGTGTTTGTCGACACGCCGCTGGAAATCTGCGAGCTGCGCGACACGCAGGGGATGTATGCCAAAGCACGCCGCGGCGAAATCAAAGGCTTCACCGGCATCGACGACCCCTACGAGGCGCCGCAGCACCCCGAGGTTCACCTCGACGGCGCCGACCACTCCCCCGAGGAGAATGCACGCCTCATCCTGCAGTACCTTCTCGGTCGCGGTCTGGTGCGCCCTCTGAGCGCCCAAATCGGCGGCAACGCTTCCGCCAACTGAGTCGGGCGACCGCGGTCGCAGACCGCCAGATGCAAGCCGGTACAAGGCGACTCGTCGAGACCGGTCTTTCACGGGCACCGCACACAGCAATCATCAAAGGATACTGACACCATGGACAAAACACTACCAAAAGGATTCACCATCTGGTTTACCGGCCTTTCCGGCGCCGGCAAGAGCACCCTGGCCGACCACCTCTACGACGAACTCCACAACCGTCGCGGTCTGGGGGTGGAGGTGTGGGACGGCGATGTTGTGCGCACCCACCTCAGCAAGGGCCTTGGCTTCAGCAAGGAAGACCGTGACATCAACATTCGTCGCATCGGCTTCGTCTGCGCCAAGCTGACCAAGTACGGCGTGATCAACATTGCCGCCGCCATCAGCCCCTACCGTGAGATCCGCGATGAAGTGCGGCAGATGGTCGGCGCCGATCGGTTCGTCGAAGTTTTCGTCGAGGCGTCGCTGGAAACGGTCATGGCGCGCGACGTCAAAGGTCTCTACGAAAAAGCTCTGCGCGGGGAGATCAAGGGCTTCACCGGAGTCGACGACCCCTACGAGCCGCCCTTGAAACCTGAGGTCGTGGTGGACACGGCCAATGAGACGGTGGCCGCATCTGCCGCCAATATCCTCGCCTACTGCGAGGGCGCGGGGCTGCTGCCGAAAGCCTAGAAGACCGCCAAGAAGGTCCATTCAGGAGAAAAACCAAATTTGACCTGCTACTTCTGGTAACACTTACACAGAAGGCTACTAAATGTAGTAGGTCTTCTGACGGTCCGCTCCCGAAGGCGAAGGGTCAGCACACTCGTAAGTGGATGAAATTCCTCCTGACGTTCGTCACTTACAGGACACTTGATACCAATCGACCACTGCCCGACGGGCCTGCGCTTCCGGATAGGTGAGATCGAAAACGGCTATGCTTCGCACGCGCGTTCCCACCAATTCTGCTGTGTACTTGAACGGCGGCGGCCCGTAGATCTTCAGCAGCGTAGCTTCATAGCCTCCATCGCCAGTGAGTGGGAAGTCATGTACCCATTGATTTCCTCCCGCCGGTCCCTTGACCCGAATTGCACCGCGGGTCAACCTCCCGCCCGAAGTGTAGACATAACCCACGGCCTCGCCCTGACCACCCGTTGATCGCTCATAATGCCGCAGCCGCGGCTCGAAACAAAGAGTGGGAGGTGGTGGAACCGCGGTTGAAGTCGGCGTAGGCGGCACTGTAGGCGTGGGCGTGTAAACGGCGCCGCCTTCATTGAGGAGGGTGATTGTGGCCCGGAAGATGGTGTTGTCGCCTTCGTCGTTGCCATTGGCAGAGGTGACAAAGTAGATCTGGTCACGCTGCTTTAGGTCAAGGAGTGGCAGTCCACTGATCGCGTAGCCAGCTGTGTCGTACGGACCCAGCGAGCCACTCCAGATTTCGTTGTCGAATCCTGTTTGGCCGTCTCCCTCCGGTCGATGGTGGATGATACGCAACGAGACGCCGTTGCCGCCTTGACCGGCGCCAGGCTCTTTTGCCACCCAGCCGTCCACTCGCGCTTTTCCCTCAAAGAAGTTCACCCAGACGCGAACTACATCTGATTGCATGCTGGGATAGCCACCGGCATCGCTGAGACGCATGTTGGGATCGCGACCGGCCGTGTTTGGCCAACGATACCACTTGCCCGAGGACGCGTCCCACGGCATACGTTCAAACTCAAGGTTGCCTGGGGTCTTTGATGCACCGTATATCCAGAACTTCGTTCCCTGTTCTGGTCCAAAATCTGCCACGGAGTCTGCTGCCGTAAACTCTGCTGGCGGTATCGGTGTTGTTTTGACAGCGGCAGCCACCGCCGGATAGTTGCTTTCGACCAGTTCAGCCAGAACCCAGACCTCCTTTCCATCCTGGGTAGTTGCGCTGAGCCAGCGGCTGTCTTCGGAACGACTGTGAACGTTGAACGTTGCGCCGGCCTCGACGCGGCCGACGATAGGATAGTTGAACCCTGGCCCAGCGCGGAGGTTGAAGAGTCCGTCCTGGTTGTAGATGGCAGTCATGAAGCCGGGGGGCAGGGGTGTCGGTGTTATGGTTGCAGTAGGCGCCACTGTGGGCGTATCGGTAGGTGGTTTGCACTCAGCGAGATGACTGACAGCTTCCAATCGAACGGGATCGAGTTGTCGTCCTTTCAGATACCAGTCGCGAGCGGCATCGTACCGGGTCTGAGCACAGGCAGAATCGCCCTCCTGGATGTACGCGTCATATAGCAAGATGAGATGTCGCCCTCCGGCAAAACCGGCCGGCGCATCGTCTCCGAGTGACTCCAACGTGGTAATAGCGGCTGCTGACTCTCCAGACTCGAGCTGTGCTTGCGCCTGGAAGTAGTCTTCCCACAGCGTTAGTTCCTGAACCAAGGGATCGCTGGGGTTCAGCCGGGCAATACACTGGATGGCATCTTCTACGGCAGGATCACCTATCGAGGCTGTCTCAGCATACCAGAAGCGGCAGAGCTCATTTAGGCGGTTCCCGACCTCTTCAGACCGGTAGTCTGGATGAGCCGCCCGCAGTTGCTGCAGCAGCGTGATAGCTGTGCCTGGATCGCCAGCATCGAGTCGCTGCTGTGTCTCACGCCAAAGCTCGCCAGGATCGTCGGAAAAAGCCGTTTCCGTCGCTGTCGCGGCCACGTCTTCCGCCTTAGGAGGTCCAAACGGAGGCAAGCGATCGCGGGCAAACCACACTGCCAGTACACTAGTACAGGTGGGCTGAAATAGAGGTATAACTGTGGTAAGATAGGGTATGTTG
>CAZHTZ010000159.1:0-9075 GCA_964535455.1 uncultured Caldilineales bacterium | reverse complement strand
TACACGGACGGCGCCTGGATGAGCGCCAAGAAGGACAGCCTGGTGAACATCGGCGGCTGGCTGGCCGTCAACAGCGCTGAGCTGTACGAGGTCGCCAGCAACCTGGTCGTGGTCTACGAGGGCCTGCACACCTACGGCGGCCTGGCAGGCCGCGACATGGAGGCGATGGCCATCGGCACAGAAGAGTCGGTGCAGGATGACCATATCCGCTCGCGCATCGGCCAGGTGCGCTACCTGGGCGAGCTGCTCAGCGACTGGGATATCCCCATCGTGCAGCCGGTGGGTGGCCATGCCATCTTCCTGGATGCCAGGCGTATCTACCCGCACCTTCCGCAGAACCAGTTCCCGGCCCAGATGCTGGCGGCGCAGCTCTACCTCGATTCCGGCATCCGCTCTATGGAACGCGGGGTGGTGAGCGCCGGCCGCGACCCGGAGACGGGGGACCACCGTTACCCGGCCCTGGAGCTGGTGCGCCTGACCATTCCCCGCCGCGTCTACACCCAGGCGCACATGGATGTGACGGCGGAATCCGTCAAGGCTGTCTTCGACGCCCGCGAGCAGACGCGTGGGCTGGCGATGGTCTACGAGCCCAAGTACCTGCGCTTCTTCCAGGCACGGTTCGAGCCGTTGGCTTGACGCTTCGCCGTCTCCTGCCAGCGCTCAACCTCGATCCGGCGAATCGTCCCCGCCCTTACTGACCGGCTGGAAGTGGTCAATGGTCAATTCACCGCCCGCATCGGTCTCGGTGACGCCGCAGAATTCACAGGCGAAGGCTGCTCTGCTGCGCACAGCAGCCCGCAACGCCGCAGAAACCGTCATGAAACCTGGTAATCGACGCGGTTCGCCAATTGCTGCCTTAGCCGGGCATTCTGCTGACGCAGGCTCTCGTTTTGCCGCGTCAGCCGCTTGATCTGCTGCGTGACGCTGGTTACTTGCACCAGGGCAGCATCGACCTGCTCACGCAGCGCTATTACGGCGGCTGGCGGATTTCCTTCTGGTGCAATGACACCAGCCAGCAGGCTCTGCTCAGCCTCATCCTGGGTAGTGTACCAAGCGCGAAGTATGGTTTCTTCGCTGGCAGAAAGCGATTCCCCGCGTGTGCGGCGGTCATGTAGGCGGCCAACGTCTGTGTCTGTCATGAAAGTTCCTTTCCTGGAGGCAGCAGTTCCAGTCACATTCTACCACATAGAGCGCGGCAGGGCGCGCCTGAAATGGAGTCAGTCACCTTCAGTTTCCCGTGTGCCGCCGGAACTACTTGGTGGTCGGCAGCTTTTCCCGCCACCAGGCGTTCATACCGCTGGCGAGCTGATGGGCGTCGAAGCCCTGGTCGCGCAGCATGCGCACCGCCGGCGGCGAGCGGTGCGCGGTGAGGCAAATGACGTAGACAGGGCGTCTGGGGTCCAGTTCCAGTGATGGCAGAATCTGCCGGAAGCTCAGGATTGGGGCCGAGCGGGCGCCGGCAATGTGCCCGGCGCCGTACTCAAGCCGCGTACGCACGTCCACGATCTGAAGGTTCGGCTCGGCCGCCAGCCGCCGGGCAAGTTCGACGGCGGGAAGCTCTGGAACGCGGCCAAACGGCCACCACCACGGCGTTGGCATCAGTCCGCCGTGTATCGTTCCATGCGCGCGGCAAAGGCGGTGTAGGGCTGCACCCCGACAATGCGATCGATTTCCCTGCCGTTCTTGATGAAGAGCACGGTGGGGATGCCCATGATGTTGAAGCGCGAGGCGGAGACGGGATTCTCGTCCACGTCGAGCTTGGCGACAATGGCCCGACCATCGAACTCAACCGCAAGGCCCTCGATCGTGGGGGCGAGCATGTGGCAGGGACCACACCAGTCCGCCCAAAGGTCCAGCACGGCCAGCTTGTCGGCCTTCATGATGACCTCATCGAAGTCGGCATCCGACACGTGGATGGGATGAGGGCCATCCGGCTCGGAGCTTGCGTCCGGGACGGAAGTCTTGGGTTTGCTGCCAAAAAGGCTCTTCAATGGGTTAGCCATAAGGTTGACTCCAGGATAGATAGGGTGGCAGTGATGGTACATCATCTGCGCGTGATGTGCCTTTGATGGTGTGACACCGTCGAAAGTTACTTGTTCTCTGCCTTTCTGTGCTAGAATCTCTCTCACTGATTTTGCATACCCCTCAGGAGAATCGATTATGGCCCGCCGAACTGCCAGCGGCAAGACTCAAGTAAGGAAGCGAGATTGGCGCACCACGATGTGGTATGTCATTGGTGTGCTCATCGTCTTGACAATGGTATTTTCCCTCTTTGCCGCGGCGTTTTCGCAGTGAACGCTATGTGAAGTAGGACTGGGCGGTCTTGCTGGCGATGGCTTTTCCAGTCAGTGCGACTGCCGAATACTGATGAACTCGCGTCTTGCCAGTGGAATCACCGTCGCCAATGGGCGGCGGTTTTGTTTGGCGCCCTCCACAGATCATAAGACCGGTCGGACAGGATGATCGGTGAGGCAATGGGCGAGCACCGGCGCGGGCTTGTCTACGTCGTCATCGCCATTTTCTTTTTTGCGCTCAGCGCCATTCTCATACGCTGGGCTGGGGCGCTGTCCAGCTATGAGATCACATTCTGGCGGTTGGTGGTGGCAGCGGTGGCGGTCGGGATCGCCATCGCCTGGCGAGGCGAAGTGTGGCTGGTGTCAGCCGGCGATCGGGGACGGTTCCTGCTCTTTGGTCTGATTACGGCGCTGCATTTCCTCTTATATGCAGCGGCGCTTAGTTTTACGACCATCGCCCATGCCCTGGCCATTGTCTATACCGCCCCCATCTTCGTGGCACTGTTTTCGGCCTTGTGGCTGCACGAGCCGCTTCCCCGGCGCAAGTGGGGCGGCATCATACTATCCGTGATCGGGGTCGCCATCCTGGCCGGGTTCCAGCCGCAGCTTACTCCGAAGATGATGCTTGGTGACCTGCTGGCGTTGGGGTCGGCTATCACCTTTGGCCTGTACAGCGTGATCGGGCGGTCACAGCGACACCACTACAGCTTGCTGACCTATGCGGCCACGCTCTACGGCGCCGCTGCCCTGTGGACGCTTGCACCTGCCGCTCTGCACTTCACGCCTCAGGGCTATACGATTTCCACCATCCTCAGCCTGGTTGCCCTGGGCCTGCTCCCACTGGGGATGGGGCATACGCTCTACAATGCCGCTTTGCGCCTGACCAGCGCCACCTCCGTCAACGTGGTCGCCACGCAGGAAGTTACGCTGGGTATCTTGCTGGGGGTGCTGCTCCTGGGTGAAGTTCCGCAGGCCAATGAGCTTGTGGGCGCGGCGGTTACTCTTTTGGGCGTCATTCTTGTGATTTTGTGAACCAGACTACCCGTTTTCCGTTTCACCTCTGGCCGCTGAGCGCCCATCTGCGCCGTGGGCGCCTGCATCTGGGCAGTCTTGACCTGGCGGAGTGGGCGGCGGCCATCGGCACACCTGTCTATCTCTACGATGCAGCCACCTGCGACCATGCCATCGCCTGCTATCGCTACGGGTTGCGGGCGTGGCCGGGCTCCAGCCTGTTGGCGTATGCGGCCAAGGCCTGGCTGAACTTGCCGGCCGCCGAGCTTCTCAAGCAGAGACGCCTGGGTCTGGACGTGGTGTCGCAAGGTGAGCTGGGCATGGCGCTGGCAGCGGGGTACAACCCTGCTCTGCTGCACCTACACGGCAATAACAAGTCTCCGGCCTTACTGCGCGTTGCCATCGTCGAGGGTGTGGGCGCCATTGTCGTGGACAACTTCTATGAGCTGGACCAGTTGGAGGAGTTAGCGGCGCTGCGACGGGAACCCTTGTCTCTCTGGCTGCGCCTGAATCCCAACCTGCTGGCTCCCACCCATCGCTACCGCCAGACCGGGCACCATGGCGCCAAGTTCGGCCTGAGCTGGGACGAGGCGATCTTGGCAGCGCAACGCATCCGCCGCCATTCGCGGTTGGCACTCACAGGACTGCACACGCATATCGGCTCGCAGATTTTCGACCTCGAACCCATGCTGGATGCGGCAGCACGGCTGGTGGCGCTGGCGGCGGCGTTGGTCGATGCCGGGCACGAGCCAATTGCGACTTTGTGCCCGGGCGGTGGCCTGGGTCAGCCCTATCATCCGGACGACGCCCGTTTCGACCTGGCAGAGGCCGTCAAACGTATCGCCAGTCACTGCGCCCAGGTGTGGTCGCAGTACAATCTCGGTAGCTTCCCAACACTGGTGCTCGAGCCAGGGCGCAGCCTCGTCGCCCGCGCCGGCATCGCCCTTTACACAGTTGGCGCCATTCGCCGCCTGTCTGACGGCAGCCGCCTCATTGCCGTGGACGGCAGCATGGCCGACAATCCCCGCCCCGCGCTTTATGAGGCTCGCTATACGGCCTGTCTACCGGCAGCAGCATTGGCTCCGTTCGCGGGGCCGGCCCGCATCGTCGGTCCTCTGTGCGAGAGCGGTGACGTCTTGATCGAAGACCTGCACCTGCCCGAAGTCCATCCCGGCGCTATCCTGGCCGTGCCTGTGAGCGGCGCTTATCAACTCAGCATGGCAAGCAACTACAATGCCACCCTTCTGCCCCCCGCCTACTGGCGTGACGGGGAGCGCCTGATCTGTTTGCAGCGGCGCCAAACCCTGGCCGATCTGCTTTTGCGCGACCTCCCCTTGCCGTCATGACTGCCAACAACCCCGTCAACTGCCGCTACTACTACGCCGACTTTCATCGCGGGCGCGAGGTCGAGGAGTGCCGGCTGATCAAGCGCAACCCTGATTCACGGCCCTGGCGCCGGGCGCTGTGCGATTCCTGTCCTGTTCCTGGCATCCTCAACCACACTAACTGCGCCGAGATTGCGCTGGAAGCGACCGTGACCCGCAAGTGGGGCTTGCTGGATCGGGTGGAGGTGTTTGCCGTTTGCGCCAAACACCTGATAGAGCTGGATGACCCGCACTACTGTCCGAAATGCGCCGAGACCAAGTAGGGGCGTGGCTTCGCCCTGAGGGCTCAGCCCGAAGGGTCACCACGCCCCTACCACGCCCCTACATTTCATCCCAGTCAATGTCGATGGGTCCGCGGGGCTCAGAGGGAGCCTTGCGAGAGTAGCGCTTGCGCAGGGTCTTGAGCAGGATGCGACCGGCGGCCAGCAGCTCGTGGGCAGCCCGATCGAGGTGGCGCCAGAAATCGTCGGGCAGGCCGAAATCGTAGCGGAAGAGCGTCGCACGCAGGGCACGGAGACCCTCCGTGAGCCAGCGCTCCCAAGAGAAACCATTACCCGGTGGCGGTGCGTCGATCTTCGTCTCGGGCATGGGGTCACCCTGGCTTTTGGGCCACGGCAATGACACTGGTGCCGATGGGCAACTGCGCCCGCCGCAGCACAGCCGCCTCACCCTTGCCAACTGTTTCCAGCAGCGCGTTAAGCCAGGGTGGCGCCGGCTGCATCTCGACCTGGTAGGCGTCGTCGTCGAAATGGGGGGAGGCCTGCTCCGGTTCTTTGCCCAGCCCGCGGCGTAACACAATCAAACCTGCAGAAAGCGGAAAGATCCCGGTGAAGTTGTAGCCGCAGTAGGGCACCTGCCATCCCACCGCCTGCAGCTTGGCCCGCAATTCGGCCACGGTGTAGCGACGCTGATGCAGGTTCACGACGTCGTTCTGGCTCCAGAGCCACATCAGGGCCGGCACGGTGACGAGGAGGTGTCCACCAGGCTTGGTCACACGCAGTGTTTCGGCAAAGACGGCGGTCTCGTCGGGGATGTGTTCGACGGTGTCGAGCAGCGCCACCAGGTCAAAACTGGCGTCAGGGAAGGGAATGTCGGTGGCAGAGCCCTGACGCACTTCGAAGCCCCGCGCCTGGGCCACGGGGATGGGCTTGGGGTTGTATTCCAGCCCAACGACATCGCCGTATTGGGCGAGTTGGTGCATCATGTTGCCCGCCCCGGCGCCCACGTCGAGCACACGCCGACCTTGCGTGCCTTCGCCGGCGTACTTGTCGAGCAAGGCGAGGATGGCCCGCGTGCGGGTGGCGAACCACCAATGCCGGTCTTCTTCGATTTGCACGAGCATGGGGGTGGGCATGGGGGAGGACAGAGGACAGAAGACAGAGGACAGAAGACAGAAAAACGTGACACGTAATACTTGATACGTGACACTTGACACCTGACACTTGACACTTGACACCTGTCTTTTTCTAGTGTCGAGTATCGAGGGATGGGTGTCAAGTTGGTGAGCGTTGCTGGCAAACGTGCAGCGTACCAACGTGCAAACGTTCAAACGCATACCGTGACTGCGTCTAGATGGCGACGGTGGGCGGTGGTTCGGGGATGATGGTGATGCTTTGGGCCTGGAGCACCCTCACTTGGCCGGGTCGGGCATGTGGAATGCGCCGGAGGTGGCGGCGCTGTGTGAACAGCACAGGCACTTTGGTATCATCACGGGCCTGCGAATGGTAGGCGGCCCAGCTCGCGGCCTGGACGAGGGTGTTCTGGGGCACCTCGCGGCCGCCGGTGACTACCAGGACATGGGCGCCTGGGACGCGCTCGGCGTGCAGCCAGAGGTCTTCAGGGCTGGCCAGCTTCCAGGTGACTTCTTCGTTTTGCAGGGCGTTGCGGCCGATGATGATGGTGAAACCATCTACCGAGCGCAAGCGCAGGGGCCGGGAGCGTGGGATGGTTGGGTGGCGCTGGCTCCTGGCATCCACGACCAGGCCTGTTGCCAGCAGCGCCTCGCGCAGCTCTTCGATCTGCGGGGCGTTGTCGGCCAGGCGGAGGTCAGATTGAAGCTGGTCGAGGTAGTCCTGGTCGCGATCGACTTCGGCCAGCAGATCAGGGACGCGGGCGGCGGCTCGCTTGGCCTTGTGATAGCGCTCGAAGTAAGCCTGGGCGTTGCCGCTGGGCGACAGGGTGGGGTCCAGAGGGATGCGGAGCAGGCCGTCGCCGGTGTCGGCGACCAGCTCGGCGTCGCCGGTTCTGACCTGCCAGGCATAGGCCAGAATCCACTTCCCGCGATGTTTGAGCTCTTCCACCTCGTCGTCCGTGACCGATTGCTCGCCCAGGCTGGCGCCGCGCCCGTTCAGCTTGTTGCGCGCCTGGTCGAGAATCCCCTGAACCTGCGCCCGCCGGCCGGCATAGCTATCGGCGCCCGCGGCGGCGTAGAACGCCATCGCCGCCTGGCTGATGGAAGCGTAGACGCGCAGATTGCCCAGATGGCTCAGCTCGTAGGGGGCGAAGGCGGACGGGTTGTCTTCCCCATCCAAAGCCACGGTGGGCGCCCATCCGCCCTGGCGGGGCAGGCTGCGAAACCAGGCCAGGGCATCGTGGAGGCCCTGGGCGCGGGCGTTGGGGTGAGCGTAGGTCGCCAGGGTGTCGCCCGTACCCCGGTAGGCCAGTTCACGGCCGGCCAGCGGGCTGAGACCGGCCACGCGCTGCACCAGCATCCGCCAGAGTGGCTCGGACGGGGTGGTTTGGCCAAGCCAAACCTCCAGGTCGGCAACCGTGAGCAGGTCGATGGGCGTCTTCCCGGTCTGGGGCGGCGGCGGGACATAGGAGTCGCCGGGGCGGGCGGTGCGGTAGCGATTGTCGGCCGGGCCGAAGCGGCGCAGCGCCTCCAGAATCACGCCCTGCGGCGTTACCAGCAGCAGGTTGCTCCACTTGCCCATGATCTCGGCCACAAGCGCTGTGTCGGGTCCCTCGCCGTGGCTGAATGAAAAGTGCAACACCCGCTCCCAGGGCACCTGAAAGACGGCGCCCAACCGTGCGCCTGCCAGCCGTTTGCGAGTCAAAAGCAGAAAGGCCGTGTCGCGTTCCAACCCGCGGCGGGCCTTTTCCGGCAGCAAGTGGAGGGAAGGGCGCTGAGGGTCGGCGCTCAGCAGCAGCCAGCGGCGCTCAGTGCGGTTGTAGATTTCCAGCGCCAGGCTATGCTCATCGGGCTGGACGACGGCCTGCACCCGGCCGCCGGTCAGCGTCTCATTCAACTCGTCTGCTACCGCAGCGAGGGTGATGGTGTCCATCTATGCCACCAGCACGGCGGCCAGGGCTTCGGCCAGGTGGAGAGGTTGCCGGCCGGTGAGCTCGCGAATCTGATGGCGGCATGAGACACCGTTGGCGACGAGGATGGCGCCGGGATTGGCGTTGATAGCCGGGATCAGGCGGTCGCGAGCGATGGCAAGGCTCAGGTCGTAGTGGTTGGCGGCGTAGCCGAAGGCGCCGGCCATGCCGCAGCAGCCGGCTTCGATGGCTTCGGCTTTGGCGCCGGGTATGGCATTGAGCACCGCCAGGGACGCGTCCATGCCTACCAGCGCCTTCTGGTGGCAGTGTCCGTGGACCAGGTAGCGCTGGCGGTGGGCGTGCAAGGGGAGCGCTGTGGGGCGGGCAGCCAGTCGCTGCGCCAGGTACTCATCCAGCAAATAGATGTTGGCCGCGACCTGCTCGCTGTCGGAGCCGGGAATCAGGCTGGAGTAGTCGTCGCGGACGGTGAGCACGCAGCTCGGCTCCAGTCCCACGACGGGGATGCCGGCTTCGGCGTAGGGCAGCAAAGCGGCCACCAGATCGCGCGCCCGCGTTCTGGCCTCGTGCACCAGACCGTTGGACAGGGCCGGCCGGCCGCAGCAGCGCCGCGGGGTGATGGCGACCGCGCACCCGGCAGCGGCGAGCACGCGCACGGCAGCCAGCCCCTGATCGGGCTCGTTGAACTCGGTAAAGGTGTCGGGGAAAAGGGCGACTGCTGGTCGCGGGGCGGCGGGGTCGGGCGATGGTTTAACCTGTAACTGGCGCCAGCGCTGGCTGAAGGGTTGGCGCTGGAATGGGGGCAGCGTACGGGCGGGGTGGAGGTCGAGCGCTCGATCCAAAAGCCAACGGGCGGGGGCTAGCCGCAGTATAAAGTTAGCCAGGGGAGCGACAGGGGCGGTCAGGGCTGAGAGCCGGTCGATGTTGCCAAAGGCCCGCGCCGCCAGGGGTGGGCGCTGCTGGCGGTACTTCTGCGCATAGGCTTCGGCCTTGAGCTGGGTCATGTCCACGCTGGAAGGACACTCGGTCTTGCAGGCCTTACAGCCCAGGCAGAGATCGAGCGCCTTGGCCAGGTCGGAGTTGAGCAAGCCGCCGGGTAGATCGCC
>CAZHTZ010000158.1:0-9106 GCA_964535455.1 uncultured Caldilineales bacterium | reverse complement strand
CGCCTCTCCCCCCTCACCCCTCACCCCTCACCCCTCACCGCTCACCTCTCGCCCCTCGCCCCTCACCTCTCGCCCCTCACCCCTCACCTCTCACCCCTCACCCTTCACCCTTCACCTTTCACCTTTCACCCCTCACCCCTCACCCTCTGCCATCCTTATCTTCCATCACTCTATCTCGTCCACAGGAGAGAAACCATCATGTTGACCCATCTTTTCGCCACACTCATGAACCGCATGCAGCTCGAAAACGAGGAGGGCCAGGATCTCGCCGAATACGCGCTGATCGTCGTCCTCATTGCCGTCGTCGCCGTCACTGCAGTCACGTTGCTGGGCACCAACGTCGCCGCGATCTTCACCCAAATCACCGGACTGCTTCCTGGCTAGGTTGAGGGTGCCGCGCTACCGGAAAACACTGTCCTCCTCGACCCTCTGAGGGCGTACGAGGAGGACAGTGGGTGCTTGCTGCATCCACCTCTCAGGGAGATTCGGCGTTGATGCATGTCCAGCGATCCGAGCATGGAAACAGCCTGCTTGAACTGGCTCTGGTGCTGCCCGTGCTGATGCTGCTGGTGCTGGGCGCCCTTGATCTGAGCGTCGGCTTTCGTACGGCGATTGTCCTGCAGAATGCCTCGCGTGAAGGCGCCCGTTATTGGAGTCTCAATCCCGACGACCGCACAGGGGCTGTCGCCCGCGTCAATGCCGAGATCACTCTGGCCAACCTTCCCGGCCTCACGCCTGCCACCATCACCGTGTCCCTTGATCCAGGAAGTGGTAAGGTCCATGCGGGGAGAGAGTTGACCGTCATCGTGTGGCACAACCATCCCTTGCTGTTTGGCGCTGTCACCGGTATGCCGCTTTTTCCCCTGCGCGCCGAAACGCACATGGTCGCGCTCTACGATTAGGTTGCAGCGCCATGGCGATGGTGCACTACAGCGGAGCCGCCGGGCAGCGGGTGAACCGTTTCGCCGTCCGGCGGTCGCTGCCCGACTCTGGCCGTGGAGGTCCTGCAGACGATGAAACCAGGATTGCATCCCTTTCAGGACGAACGCGGATCGACCCTCGTCTTTTTGACGCTGGTGCTGCTCGTCCTCATCGGTTTTGCTGGCCTGGCTCTGGACGGCAGCCATGCCTACCTCGAGCGGCGCCACATGCAGACCGCGGCCGACGCTGCGGCGCTGGCGGGTGCACGCGACCTGGCGCTGGGCCGGGACCCAAGCAGCATTATTACCAACTACGTATCGCACAATCGCGGCACGCTTTCCTCGTGGAGCATCATCAACGACGGCACGGGCATCCGTGTGCAGGCGCACACCAACGTTGCCACCTGGTTTGCCCGCGCCGTGGGGGTCAACACCATTCCTGTGACGGCGGCGTCCGAGGCAGGCTTCCTGCCCGTGTGGGGCGTCGGCAATCTTCTGCCCATGTCTGTCTGCACGGCGGACGTCCACGTTGGCGGCGAGGTCATGACCTTCCTGTGGGACAACAACCTTCAGGGTCCAGGTAATTTCGGCTGGTTATCCTGGAATGGCGCCCAGGCTTTCCCTTATCTGGAGGACAACATTCGTCATCCTTCCAACAGCGGCGCCTGGCAGATTGGCGACACCATTCCCGGTTTCACCGGCGATGCCTGCCATCCCACGGAGGATGCGCTTTTTGGCTGGCTCGGGCGTCCCGTGATCATTCCCTTGTACGGTTACGACGGCGGCGTCTGCACGCCTCAAGGCGGCGGGTCGAACCTCACCTATCGCGTGGCGGGATTTGCCGAGTTCATCCTCCAAGGCTATGTCTGTAACTGGTGCAACGGTGTCTCAGGAAAGAAATGCATCTGGGGTGAGTTCACCCGCAATGTGGCGCCGGGCGAGATCTATGGCGCCTACAGTGTCGACTATGGACTGAGAGATCTGCGCCTGCTGGAGTAGCGCTGTGGACCTACCCGTTTCCATGATGCCCCACCTACGTCTCCATCAGCATGAACGCGGTTCCACCCTGGTCTATCTGGCGCTGATCATGCTCGTACTCATCGGCTTCGCCGGTCTGGCCCTTGACGGCAGCCATGCCTATCTCGAACGACGGCATATGCAGACAGCCGCCGATGCCGCTGCCCTGGCCGGCGCACGCGAGCTGGCGCTGGGCCGGGACCCAAGCAGCATCATTACCAACTACGTATCGCAGAATCGCGGCACGCTTTCCTCGTGGAGCATCATCAACGACGGCACGGGCATTCGTGTGCAGACGAGCACCAACGTAGCCACCTGGTTCGCCCGCGCCGTGGGGGTCAACACCATTCCCGTAGCGGCGACGTCCGAAGCAGGGTTTCTGCCGGTGTGGGGCGCCGGCAATCTTCTGCCCATGGCCGTCTGTAAGGCGGACGTCCATGTCGGAGCCGGGGAAGTTACCCTGCTCTGGGATGATACGATGTCGGGGCCAGGCAACTTCGGCTGGCTGTCCTGGGACGGCACGCAGTCACTGCCCTACCTTGAACAGAATATCCGCCACCCCGAGTACAGCGGTGTGTGGCAGATCGGCGATGACATCCCCGGGCACACCGGCACCCACTGTAATCCCCTGGAGGATGCACTTGCACTCTGGGTCAACCAGGAAGTGGTGATTCCCCTGTATGGCACCAGCAGCGGCATCTGCGAAACATCAGGCAACGGTTCCAACCTTACCTACCGTGTGACCGGTTTTGGCGATTTTCTCCTCAAAGGCTTCTCCTGCAAGAAGGAATGCGTAGGCATCAAGAACAGCAAGTGCGTGTGGGGCGAGTTCATCCGCAACGTGGCGCCGGGTGAGGTCTACGGTGGTAGCAGCGAAGACTACGGCCTGCGTGATGTGCGCCTGTTACAATGACTACGCGGCGCATGCGCGCCTATGCCTCACATTTCCAAACCTGACCTGGTCTGACAGAAAGGACAACTATGAGACGTAGCGGTTTACTCTGGTGGATTGGCGCTCTTGTCCTGGCGGTTGTGGCCGGATTTCTGGCTTTTCGGGCGCTTTCGGCTGCTGTGCCCAGGCTGGCCCCGGCCGAGGGCGGAGGGACGCAGCCTGTGGTCGTCGCGGCCGTCGACATTCCGGCAAGGCGCTCGATTTCGGCTGAGGAACTGACGATGCGCGATCTGCCTGTCGAAGCGGTGCCGGCGGGAGCTGCCACTGCCAAGGAGCAAGTTGTGGGCAAGATGGCGACGGCTGGCGTCTACGCCGGCGAAACCTTGCTCATGCAGCAACTGGTGACGCCCGACATCGTCACCCGCGAACTGGCGCTTTCCGTGCCCGAAGGCAAGATCGTTTTGGCCGTGCCGACAGATTCGCAGTTGATCAGCAACCGTCTGATTCGCCCCGGCGACCACATCGATCTGCTCTCGACCTTTGAGGTGGAGGTAAAGCAAGGAGAGCAGGCCGATGCGAAGAAGTGGTCGGAAACGGTGGCCCTGCTCCAGGACCTGGAAGTCCACGCCATCATCCTGGCAGGAGTATCGGCAGACGCCGGGGAGGCGGTGTCTGGGTTGACCGGCGCCGGGCCAGCGGCGGAACAGGGCGGCGTGTTCACCTCTCAGGATGCACGCGCTCAGTCGCTTCTGCTGGCGGTTGATACGCAGGACGCCCTGACCATCCGCCACGTCCTCGACATCGGCGGCGTGTTGGACATCGCCCTGCGCGCGCCCGACGATGAGAGCCTACCAGACACCGTGCCCGTGGACCAGGTCTACTTGGCCGACCGCTACCAGATCGACCTGGCCCGCTAGAAGAGCGCTTGCGTTCGAGGAGGGATTCGCCCGTGCAACTGGTGCTCTTCACGCAGGATTCCTACCGCGTCGAGGCGGTGGAGCAGGCTATGGCGGGGCAGGGGTGGCGGCTGCTCGCGGCTGTGGCCCAGTCGCGGCCCCTGGAGTGGCTGCAGCAGCGGCCGGCCGACGTGATCCTCCTGGACCTGGACTTGCCGGGGGCTTTGACTCTGGTCGAGGATCTGGCCCGCGCCTTTCCTGGGGTTCCCCTGCTGGCCCTGGCCGATCCAGACCGGCTGGTGGATCTGCAGCAGGCGTTGTTGCTGGGCGCCGTTGCTTTCGTGCTCTATCCCATCGACCCGCCGCAGTTTGTCGCCACGGTGCAGCGCGTCGTGTACCTGCGCAGCCCACATCCTGCCAGCGTGCAGCGGGGCGGCCGCCTGATCGCGGTGGCAGGTTTGAAAGGGGGCATAGGGCGAACCACGCTCGCCACCAATCTAGCGGTGGCGATGGCACAGCGCTGTCCCGAGGACGTCATCCTGGCAGAGGTGCATGGCGGTCTCAGTGATGTTTCGCTGCTCCTGAACGCGCACCCGGTGCGCACCCTGGCCAACCTGGCGGAGGAGGTCACCGTGGATGCGGATGTCGTGCTCGGGCACCTGCACTCCCACAGCACCGGTGTGCGGATGCTGGCAGCGCCGGAAACGTTTGGGTCCAGGTCCGATTTGGCTCCGGCCACCTGGCGGAAGGTGCTGTCACTGACAACGGGGCTGGCTGCAGTGGTTGTCGCCGACACCAGCCAGGCGCCCGATGCTGTTCTCTCCGAGGCCTTGGCTCTGGCGGATGACATTCTCATCGTCACCAATCCCGATATGACCTCGCTTAGGGGGGCCGTCGTGTTGATCGAGACGCTGCGTCGAGAGTCGAACCTGCGGGGCAACATCCGCCTTGTCCTCAATCGCGAGGGGTTGGATGGGGGCATCACGGCCAAGAGCATCGAAGCTCGCTTCGGGCACAAGGTCGACGCAGTGTTGTGCGATGACGCAGCCCTTGTCACCTATGCCTGCAATCGCGGCACTCCGTTTGTTCTCAGTCACCCGCGGGCGCTGCTTAGCCGCCAGGTGGTCAAGCTGGCCGGCGAGCTTGGAGCCGCCGCTTCAGCTAAGCCCATCCCCGAAGCAGGCGCCCCGAAACGCCGCGGACCCTTCCGCCGCCAGGGCTAGTCTATTCTGCGCACTTTTCTCTGTCAAGCCGCCCCTCCATGACAGCCCTTCTTACGCCACTTACCCTTGCGTTCCTTCTCGGCCTGGCCGCAGGCTATTTGGTGAACCTCGTCGCCGATTTGGCCCCGGACAGGCTGCCATTGCGTACCGGCTGGCTGGCGCCTGTCTGCCGGGGGCCGCTTGTTTCGCCGTCGCGGCACTTTCGCCACCTTCTGGTATACGGAGGAGCCGTTGCGCTTACGCTGCTGGCGCTGAGAGCCTGGGGGCTGGCGTGGGAGGCGCTGGCGGCAGCGGCCTATGCCTGGTTCTTTCTGGCGGTCGCCGTCATCGATATCGAGCATCGCCGCGTCTTGAACCGGCTGCTGGCGCCGGCTGCCGTTATCGCCGTGGCGTTGAGCCTGGTCTTGGGCACGCCCCGACCTGGCGCAGCCTTGATGGGTGCGGCGATTGGTTTTCTCTTCTTCCTTGCGCTGCGTCTTATCTATCCGCGGGGCATGGGCATGGGCGACGTTAAACTGGCCGGAGTCATCGGGCTCGTCATCGGCTTCCCCGGTGTGGTCTCGGCCCTATTCGTTGGCATCCTGGCCGGCGGCGTCGCCGCCCTGGCCGTGCTCATCGTACACCGGGGACGCCGCGGCCAGTCGATGGCCTACGCTCCCTATCTGGTCATCGGCGCCTGGAGCGCGCTTCTGATCGGCCCTGCGCTCACAGCTTCGGCTGCGAGATAACGGTTGACCCTATGGCATCTACCATCGCCATGCTCTTCGGAGCTGCCATCTTCCTGCTCTTGGTAGGCCTCTACCAGTGGCTGGGCTGGACGCGCGAGGTCGAAAGGCGCATGGTCGACACCCTGGCCCCTGCCGTGCCTGAGGACGTCAAGGGCACAGGTCTGGGCGGCGCTCTGAACAAGCGCCTCGGAAAGATGTCGGCAGGAAAACGGATCGAGCGCCAGCTTATCGCCGCCGACAGCCAACTGACGGTGGCCGAGTACCTGGGCACGCGTCTGCTGATGGCGGCTGCAGGCTTTCTTCTGGGCTGGCTCATCTCAAGAAACATCCTGGCGGGTCTGTTGCTCGGCATCGCCGGCTGGATGCTGCCGGTGCTCCAACTGCACCGCCGGGAGGCCAAACGCCTGCGCTCATTCAACGACAATCTCTCCAACGTACTGGACCTGCTCGTGGGTTCGCTGCGGGCCGGCCAGGGCCTGCTCAACGCCCTCAGCGTGGTTGCCCAGGAGATGCCCGTGCCGGTAGGTCCGGAGTTCGAACGGGTCGTGCGGGAGACGTCTCTGGGATACAGCGTCAACGACGCCCTTGCCCATTTGGTGGAGCGAGTCGGCAGTCCCGATCTGGAACTCGTTGTCACCTCCATCAGTATACAGAACGAGGTGGGCGGCAACCTGGCGGAGGTGTTGAGCACCATATCGGAGACGATTCGCCAGCGTGTTCAGCTCATGGGTGAGATTCGCTCGCTGACGAGCTCGCAGCGCATGACGGGCACCATGCTTTCTCTGCTTCCCTTTGGTTTGGCGACAGTCATGATGCTGATCAACCCGGGCTACATGATGCCGATGTTCCAACCGGGTTGGCCTCTGCTTATTCCCGCGGCGGCCGTCGTGCTCATCGTCTTCGGCAATCTCGTCATGCGCCGTATCGCCCGTCTGGAGGTCTAGCTGCCATGCTTGGCGACGCTCCCACCGCCCTCATGCTAGCCGCCTCTCTCCTGTTCGGCATTGCCCTCCTGGGCGTGCTGGGCGGTGCGCGGGCCTGGCGTCGCAGCCGGATTGTGACATCAGAGGCAACGATGGTTGGCATGGGTTCGCAGGCCATGCCCAACCCGCGCGACCTGGACATGGCGCGGCCCTGGAGGCAGAGGGTGCTCAAACCCATGTTGCGCAGGCTGTATGGACTGGGGCGGCGGTTGACGCCAGGGCGCAACATCTCCATGCTGCAGCGCCAATTGATCATGGCCGGTCAACCGGGCGGGCTCAGCGTCACCGATTTCCTGGGGCTTCGTTTCCTGGCGGCAACCGCAACGATGGCGCTGGCCTTTTTGCTCATGGCCGTGCGGCAGCCGTTGCCTCCGGCGCTTCTATTCTCTGTGGCCGGGTTCATGGTTGGCCTCTATCTTCCCAACCTCTGGCTGCGACGTCGCGTCCACAGTCGCCAGGCGGCCATCGCCCGCCAGCTTCCTGACGTGCTGGACATGATGTCGATCTGTGTCGATGCCGGCCTTGGGTTCGAGGCCGCCATGCAGAAGGTGGCTTACCGCTGGCAGAACGACCTGGCGCTGGAGTTTCGGCGCGTGGTCAACGAGATCCGGTTGGGAGTGCGCCGCGTCGAGGCGCTGCACCACCTGGTCGATCGCACCGGAGTGGAGGAAGTCGCAGCCTTCGTGGCGATCCTTGTGCAGGCGGACAAGCTGGGCATCAGCATTCGCGACGTTCTGCACACCCAGTCGGTGCAGATGCGCATTCGTCGCCGCCAGCGGGCCGAGGAAGAGGCTCGCAAGCTGCCGCTGAAGATGCTCTTCCCCCTCGTTTTCTTCATCTTTCCCGCCATCTTCGCCGTCGTGCTAGGCCCCGCCGTCCCCCAGCTTGTGGAGACGTTCCGTAACCTGCAAAGGTAGTTACTTATTCATGACTACGTGTGATGTGACGCAGGATTCCCGCTATGCCGACCTGCTGGCGTGTTTGCAGGACGGGGCATGGGAGCAGGCCGCAGAACGTCTCAGCGTTCTGCGCGCCGACTATCCCGATTCCGCAGAGCTGGCCCGCCTTGAGGCCGAGACGGCGGTGCGCCTTGACGTGGAGTCGAACTGGGGTGGCAGGATCAGCGGCCGGCGATGGCGGATGCGACCCCGGCGTGTCCTGGTGACCGTGTTCACGATCGTTCTCTTCGCCGGCGCCCTGACGGCGGGGGTGATGCTCTTCCAGCGCGTCATGCAGCCCCTCATGCAGCAAAACGCCCAGGCGACGGCCCTGGCTGAACGCATGCAAAAGGCGCTAGGCCTGATGCAGGCGGGAGACTTCGAAGCGGCTGACAGAATGTACGCCGAGCTGCTGGCCGAAGATCCGAACTTGGCCGAAGCCGCGCAACGGCGCCAGGAGATCCAGCGTACGCTGGCGCTGGACGGCGAATACCAAAAGGGAGTTGCGGCGATGGAGGGGGGCGAATGGGAACACTCACGGCAGGTGTTTGCCGGCCTGTCAGAGCGATCCCCTGGGTATCGGGACGTCCCCGAACGGCTCAAACAGATTCAAGAGCAGGAACAGATAGCATCGCTCTTTGCAGAGGCGGAAGCGGCGTACGCAAGCAAGAACTGGGAGGAAGCCGTTGCCCGGTATGAAGAGCTTCGTCAGGTCGACGGTGGATTCATGGCCGAGATCGTGTCCCAGCACCTGGCATCAGGCTACCTGAATGCGGTACTGGTACAGGTGAATCAGAGTCCGTTGGAGGGCGCCGACCTCGAGAAAGCCCTTCGGTATGTGCGAAAAGCCCTGACCCTGGACGCCAGCGACCCGGTGGCTGGGGATGAACAAGAACTGCTGCTCGCCTATTTGGCGGCCAACCGGACGCTGCAGGCAGTGGATTATGGTGCGGCGATTCCCCAACTCGAAGCTGTGTATGCGCGGCGACCCGACTACCTCAATGGTTACCTGGCCCAGCAACTCTATCATACTTATCTGGCCCTGGGCGATCAACTGATGCAAGTTGGAGAACGCCAACAAGCTTCCGAGCACTACAGCATGGCGGCCAAGATGCCTGCGCTCGATGTCACCGAAGCCCTGTTGCGGCTGGAAACCACCATGATCTTGCTGACACCCACGATGACGCCGACCCCCACGCCGGCGCCCACTGCCACACCGGTTCCCACGGGCGCACCGAAACCCACCGCCACACCTCCCCCGATCGAGTTCTTCAAAGGTTGGATTGTCTTCTCCAGCGACCGTCCCGGCGGCGCCGGTGTGTTGGTGATGCGCCCTGACGGTTTCGGCGTCCGGCCTCTACGTGACTCCGAACGTGAGAAACTGGATGCCGTACGCGAGCGCGAGCGCTATTCTCTCGATGGAACCACCTATCTCTACGCCCACGGCAGCTCCACAGACAAGAAGCGGGTGAATCTCTATAAGTTGCGCACCGACCTCCCCACCAACTG
>CAZHTZ010000157.1:0-9274 GCA_964535455.1 uncultured Caldilineales bacterium | reverse complement strand
CATGCCCTTCCCCGCTCTGGCCCTTCTCGAATTCGATAGCGTCGCCGCCGGCATCGTCGCCGCCGACGCCATGGTCAAGGCCGCGCCCGTCGACCGCATTGCCGCCGGCACCGTCCAGCCGGGGCGCTACCTGGTGGCGGTCATGGGACAGGTGGCGCCGGTAGAAGAGGCGGTGAAGGCAGCCAACGCCGTGGGCGGCGGCAGTCTGCGCAGCCAGATCACCTTGCCCAACATTCACCCGCAGGTGTACGCCGCCATGACCGGCGCCCGCGACACCGCCGCCATCATTGCCTTGGGCATTGTGGAGACGGCGACGGCCCCCGCCGCCATCGCCGCTGCCGACGCCGGCATGAAGGGCGCCGAGGTGCAACTGCTGGAAGTGCGCCTTTCCAACGGTCTGCACGGCAAAGGGCTGGTGTTTTTCAACGGTGAGGTCCACGACGTCGAGGCTGCCGTCGATTTGGGAACGAGGGCGCTGCCGGCAGGGCAGTTGGTGGAAGCGCGCGTGATCGCCCAGTTGCACCCGGAGGTGGCCGCCAACTTGCTGGCCACCACGCACTTCCGTGAAATCGTTCAAATGTTGGAACGTTCGAACGTGTGAGGGTTTGAACGTTCGAACGTTGAAACGTTGGCACGTTTGGGCGTTCAGATGGCCAGACGCATGAACCGTCGCCAGTTCCTGGTCCTGTCCGGCGGCGCCGTGGCGACGCTGTTGCTGAAGGCGTGCCGCCGTGGGACGCCCGCGCCCACGCCTACCCCCACGCGCACACCCTCACCCACAAACACGCCTTCCCCCACGACTGCGCCCGCGCCCACGCTGACGCCCACCCTGGCGCCGCCGCCGACGGCCACGCCAGACCCCCAGCCGGCCACGGCCACGCCCGAGCCACAGCCGGCCACAGTCACACCCACGCCCCCTCCCACGCCCTTCCCGCCGGGACCGCCCAGCAAGTTGGGCCTCTTCGTCAGTCGCAACGAACCGGTGCTCTTCGACCTCTTGCGCACGGGCGGCGTGGCGGTGGTAAAGACCCTGGAATACGATTCCAACTACGTCGCCGATATCAAGAAGGCATCGCCGCACACCCTGGTCATTGCCCGCTACACGGCGCTGGAAACGCCCGACCTGGGCAACTGGAACCCGGTCCAGGCCGCTCGCCAGTTCGTCGACCAACTGCTGCCCATCGCCACTTCGCCCACTCGCCTGGCCAACATCGACGCCTGGGAAGCCTACAACGAGCCCATCCCGGCTGACGCCGCCCAAATGGCGGCGCTGGCGACCTTCGAGGCCGAGCGCACACGGCTATTAGCCGCTGCTGGCGTGCGCTCCTGCGTGGGCAACTTCAGCACAGGCCAGCCTGCCCTGGAACTTTGGCCGGCCTTCTACCCTGCCCTGGAGGCGGTCAAGACCCACAACGGCTTCCTCGGCCTGCACGAGTACTCGGCGCCTTACCTGTGGTTTGCCAGCGGCTCGCACCAGTTGCAGGCAGGCAGCGATGAGGGAGACGAGGGCTGGCTGACCTTGCGCTATCGCAAGGTCTACCGCCAGTACCTGGAACCGGCGGGACTTGCCGTTCCCCTCATCATCACCGAAACCGGCATCGATGGGCAGGTGGGGAACCGTCCCGGCCCGCAAGGCAAAGGCTGGAAGGACTTTGTCTCCTTCTGGCAGGGCGAGGGCAAAGTCGCCACCACCGCCGAGGGCTTCTATGTCGAGCAGCTCGCCTGGTACGACGGCGAGATCGTCAAGGACGATTATGTCAAAGGGGCAACGGTCTACGCCCTGGTGGCGCAGGAAGGGTGGCAGTCGTTCGAGATCATTGGACCGGCGGCGGGGATATTGAAGCAGTATCTCTCGGTCCACCCGCGGGCGTGACATAGCGGGCGCATGAGGCGCCGCGACCGGCAATCTTCAGTGCGGACAATGAGTTGGTCGTCACGCCTATCCAGGCTGGCGGGCCTTGCACTGCCGGTAAAACCAGCAAGATGCCATACTGCACATGATCTTGATCATAGCGGCCGTCCCATGAACTTCGTATCCTAGAGCAAGGCTAGCCAGCAAGAGCACTCGTCAGGCGCACTCTAGCCAGCTCGGCGTAGATGGCCCCATGGTTCGTAGTTGCGACTTTAGTCGCTTTCCGGCTGGAGAGCACCACTGAAGTGGTCACTACGAACCACGGCATGACTTCCGCCAACGTGCACTAGGAACGCGTGCTTACTCTCACTTTCGCAGGCGACGAGTCCGGCGACGTCAGTTTTACCTTCGATAAAGGCGCCTCGCGCTACTTTGCCGTTTCCTGACCGCCCGCAACATTCCCCGTCACTTCCACAAAATCACCGTCAGACGTTCCCAAAGCGAATCGCTGATCCAGGTTGCGGATCTCGTTGCCGGCGCCATCTTGCGCCGAGACGCCAGGAAGGATGCCGAATCCTACGCTGCTGTGGCAGGAAAACTCAAGCAGATAGTCGAGTTTCATGCCTGAGCGCAAAGAAACCCGCCCTGCTAGCCCGATCCTTCGCAAGAGAAGGGGGCAGGCCGCCACAATCGGCGACTTTTCGCAGGGCGGGAGAAAGCTGACTCAGCTTTTTCTTGCTTTCAGTATAGTCCATTGGAGAACCGTCGTCAAGCCCCCTTTCTTTCTTCCTCTTTCTTCGCACGTGGCCGAGCTTTAGCGCCGCCGCACTCAACGCAGCCGGTCTGTCGACACTCCTACTACGACTCGGTCCTGAACCTACCCACCCGTGCCAAGAAGACACCCAGATGCGATACCGCGACCTTCACCTCCGCATCCCCCAGCCGGACCTGCGCCTGAACCGCCCTCGCCTTTCCCGCTGGCTCCCCACCCGCAGCAACGTCTTCTTCACCCTCCTGATCGTCGGCCTGTTGGTGATCGCCCAAACCGTGGGCGCCCTCCCCTCCTTCAATTCGCAATCCGCAATCCCCAATTCGCAATCTACGATCGCCTGCGCTGCGCCGGCTCAGCCGTCCTTCTCGCGAGCATCCATCGCGAACATCAAGCCAGGTCCGTCCAGGCGCACGTAGAAGCGGTTGACAACGTCACGGCCGAGCACTGCAAACTCTAATCTCTGCCTCGACCACCGGCGCCGGAGGAGCGTAGCTGTCGTCGTAGGAGATCACCTTGACACCCATGCCGAGGGCATGCGCACCCGGCGCGGGGTCTCCGGCTCCACCCACTCGATGTAACAGGATACGTGGCCGAATTTCTGCACAACCTCGTCGAACACGACCAGCCTGTCATCCCCGACTGCCACCACCCGATCCTGATAGATAGCCACCACCCTGCCGCGATGCTCAGCCAACAATTGTGGCTTGAGACGCTCGAAAGTAGCGACAGCTTGCACGAACTCAGCGGGCAGAGGCGTGAATATCATTGATTCCTCAACCGGGTAAGGAGCCTTCTCCAAGTCTTCGGGTGGGCTGATCGACCAGCGGCGCCGTCGCCGCCATCGCCACAATGTGGAACGGGTGGTGCTCGAAGCGCGAGGCAACCGACGCCATCAGATTGCCCATCCGGTGCCACAGGCGCAACTTGGGCGGCAGCTCAGGTCGCCCCACGGCGATGAAACCGAAGCGGGCGTAGTACCCCTCCAAACTGTTCTGGCAGAACAAAAACACCCGGCCACTTTCACGCGCCATCAATGCATCCACAAGCGCTGACCCCACACCCCGCCCCATGCGCTCGGGCACGACCGCCAGCGATGCCAGCTCGCGGCTGCCATCGCCGTGACGGCGCACCTGCCCGACGCCCACCACTCCCCCATGCTCTTCGGCAATCAGAAAGCGCTGCCATTTGAGATCCAGCGGGTTGATGCCGGCGGCGCGCACCAGGGACGTGATGGTCCTTTGGTCGGCCGCTGCCGCCGGGCGGATTCGAAACGTCATCGAGTCACGAGATCATAGGCGGATCGGCAGCAGCACCTCTACAGGCGCTGCAAATCCTCGCTGTCGGCAACAATGCGGGCGTGAACGTGGCAGTAGGCAGAGCCGGCCAGAGTGCGGTTCTTGCACTGCTCCCCCGCCTTGGTCATCGCCCGGCAGCGACCATTACCATTACCGTCATCCAGCACAACTGGTCCCTTGTAGGCGCTTGCCGCCACCTGCCCCACCTGTTGCTTGAGGGCTGCGAACTCCTCACCAATGCCGGCGACGATGTTCTCGGGATCAGGCACCAACCCGGCATCGGTGATCACGCCGATCACCACTTCCCCTCCATAGCTGAGGATGCTGACGCCCAAGCCCATGCGGCCAGATTGGGGCACCCAGAACATCAGGTTCTCGATACGCTTTCCGGCGAAATAGACCTTCTGTCGCGGCCCCGGTACGTTCGTCAGCACCAACGACGTCTTGGCGGCGAAGAACCAGACACCCACGTCTTCCACCCCGGTCGGCGCCAACCCCATCGCCTGCAAGATGGCGAAGGTTACCACCGCTTCCGGCGAGTTCTTGAGATCGTCCATGCGCTGCTTCACCGTCAGAAACCGCTCCAGAGGTTCGGAAATGCCGACGGGCAAAGCAGGGACCACCAGGCCAAAGTGGTTACCGAGCGTGATAGCCTTCTCCGGTGACCGCAGATTGACGGGCATCATGGCCCTTATGTCCAGTCCGTCCAATTGCTCGCCACGGCTGAGCAGGTAGCGACGCAGGCCGCCGGTGACGATGGTCACCAGGACATCGTTAATGGTGCCGCCGAACGTCTTCCCCAGCGCCTTCACCTCTTCCAGTGGGAAAGGGTCGGTCCAGGCCGTGTGCTTGGCAACGCCCAGGCTGCCCTTGAACACGGTCTTGGGGTCGGGAGACAGAAACGTCACGCGTCCCAGGCTGGCAGCGTAGGTGGAAGCTTCCTTCGTCAGGTCAAGAGCGCGGCTGGGGTGCATCAACAGGTCGACGCTCTCGTTGACCACCGTGCTCGTGATCTTGCGCGTCGTGGTGAAAGCCGCTGCGGCCGGTCGCGTCAACTGGCCGAACCCCAGTCCATTCCGTCGACGCGCCGCAGGCGGCTCCGCCACCGGCCAGGGCGCGTCCGCATCCTCGTCGCACAACGAGAGCATGACCTGCATGAGAGCGATACCATCGGCGATGCAATGGTGTAAGCGCGCGAACAACAGGCAGCCACCCCGGTAGTTCTCGATGACGTGGAACTGCCAGAGCGGCTTCGAGAAGTCGAGTGGTGTGCTGGCGAGATAGTTCACCACCTCCTTCAACGCCGCATCATCGCCGGGCGCAGGCAGGGCGAAGCGATGGAGATGGGCGTCCATGTCGAAATGGGGGTCATCCTCCCAGGCCGGGGGGCGCCAGGGCAGGCGCGACTCCACCACGCGCTGGCGGAACCGGTGAAAACGCAGCCAGCGATGCTCGAGCGTGGCCCGCACGCGGGCATAGTCGAGAGTCGCACCGAACTGGAAGAACCCGTTGATCATCATCAGGTTGGTCGGGACTTCCATGTGCAACCAGGCCGAATCGACCCTTGACATGTTCTGTTTGCTCATCTGGCCTCTCCATGACGAAATCCAGGTGGTTGTCACAAACAAGTCTAACACAAGAGCAGCACCCGATGCCATCACATCCGCGCCGCGATCGTCGCCGCCGCTTTGACAAAGCCGCGTCACCGGTGCTAATCTCTAGTGAACCTGCAAATCATTCGCAAATAGCCGAGATGACGACACCTTCCCTGCCCATGACACCCGAAGATAGATTGCGCGCCTCCGGCCAACGCGTGACCGGCCAGCGCCTGCTGCTGATCCGGTTGCTTGACCAGAGCGAGCGACATCTCGATGCTGAGGCCCTGTATGAGCGCGCCCGGCTGGAGATGCCGGACATCAACCTCTCCACCGTCTATCGCACGCTGGCGGTGCTCAAAGAGGCGGGGCTGGTGGAACAGCGCTACTTCGCCCGCGAGCACGGTCGCGAGTTCTACGAGGCGACAGGCACCCTGGAGCACTACCACTTCACCTGCCTGAATTGCGGCCGCGTGGTCGAGTTCGCTACCCCGCTCGTCGCCCAGGTTCGCACTGAGCTGCAGGCGCAGCATGGGGTGCGGGTGCGCCACGCTTGCATCTGCTTCGAAGGCACATGCGCTGATTGTGCCGGCGCAAATCTATGAAGTCACCTTCTCGTACAGCGTCCTGAGTTGATCAGGGCTGTGTGCGCGGACATCTCATTACCAAGGAAGCTCCTACCCGACAATGCCGAACCAACGACCTTCTGCCTGGCTGCTTGCCGTCATCGCCACCCTGCTGCTCACCTTTGCTCTGACGGCCTGTCAAGCGCCGCCGGCGCCCACGACACCCTCCTCCCCTACTGCCACCTCACAACCGGAAGCTCAAGCTGATCCCCAGCCGGAGGCTGTGGCTGACCCAGAACCCGAGACAAAGGCGACCGCCCCGTCCGCCGACGCCAGGCTGGTCATCTACTCGGGTCGCAGCGAGAACCTGCTGGCGCCGCTCATCGAACAGTTCCGCCAACAGACGGGCCTGGATGTGGAGGTGCGCTATGGCGGCACTTCCGAACTTGCCGCCACCCTTATGGAGGAAGGTGACAAGAGCCCGGCCGATGTCTACTTTGCGCAGGACGCAGGAGCGCTGGGTGCGTTGGCCGCCGCTGGCCGGCTCGTCAAGCTGCCCGATGAACTGCTCAAGCGGGTGGAACCGCGCTTCCATGACGATAACGGCTCCTGGATTGGCACCAGTGGCCGGGCTCGCGTCATCGTCTATAACACCAACCAGTTCAAGGAAAGCGATCTCCCTGCTTCCATTTGGGACTTCACCGACCCGAAGTGGAAGGGCAACCTGGGCTGGGCGCCCACCAACGGCAGCTTCCAGGCCTTCATCACGGCTTTGCGTCTGCTCGAAGGTGAGGACAAGGCCCGAGAGTGGCTCGAAGCGATGGTCGCCAACAAAATCAAGTCGTATCCGAACAATGATGCCATCACCGAGGCGGTGTCCGCAGGTGAGATCGGGGCCGGCTTCGTCAACCACTACTACGTTCTAGAGATCGGCTCCGAAGATCCTGATGACTTCCACGCCGCCGTCCACTACCTCACCGATGGCGACGCCGGCTCGATGGTCAACGTCGCCGGAGTAGGCATCTTGAACACGGCCAGGCATCCGGCGGAAGCGCACAAGTTCCTGGACTTCCTGCTTTCGACAGAGGCCCAGACCTACTTCGCCACAAAGACATGGGAGTACCCCCTCATAACTGGCGTCGCCGCCGACCCATCACTGGTTGCGCTCAAAGACATCAAGGCTCCCCAGATCGACCTGAGCGACCTCAAGGATCTTTCCGGCACCCTGCAGTTGCTGCAGGACGTTGGCGCCCTCGACTGAGGCTGCTAGCCTGCCGCCTGCGCTGTGAACGTCGCCCCAACCCGCTTGCAGACATCACTTGAGCGCTGGGCGCGCGCCACCAGCCGGCGCCGTCCTTCGCCATTCCTGGTGGTCGTGAGCGGGGTGATTGCTGCTCTTATGCTGCTGCCGCTTGCCTACCTGCTCTTGCGGGCTTCCGCCCTGGGCTGGGAGGCGGTGGTGCTGATGTTTCGACCCCGCACCCTGCTCGTCCTGTTCAACAGCATCGTGTTGACCGCAGTGGTCACGTCCGTCACGGTTCTGCTCGGTGTGCCGCTGGCCTGGCTCACGGTGCGCACCGATCTGCCAGGCCGCCGGGTCTGGAGCATCCTGACCACGCTGCCGCTGGTTATTCCCAGTTACGTCGGGGCCTACGCGCTCGTGGCGATGCTGGGGCCGCGTGGCATGCTGCGGGAATGGCTGGCGCCGCTGGGCATTGAGCGACTGCCGGAGATCTACGGCTTCTTCGGTGCAGCCTGGGCGTTGACACTCTTTTCGTATCCTTACGTCCTGCTCAATGTGCGGGCTGCCCTGCTCCGGCTGGACCCTGCCCAGGAGGAAGCCTCGCGCAGCCTGGGCCACACGTCCTGGCGGACCTTCTGGCGCGTCACGCTGCCCAGCCTGCGGCCGGCGTTGGCTGCGGGAGCGCTGTTGGTGGCGCTCTACGTACTCAGCGACTTCGGTGCTGTGTCGTTGTTGCGCTTCAACAGCTTTACCCGCGCCATTTATGTCCAGTATCAAGGCAGCTTCGACCGCAGCTTTGCGGCGGTGCTGTCGCTGGTGCTGGTCGCGGTAACGCTCTTGCTTCTGGCAGCCGAACACCGCACGCGCGGTCTGGCACGCTACTATCGTTCCGGCACCGGCGTAGGACGGGTCGCCCGGCCCCTGGCCCTGGGTCGTTGGACGCTGCCCGCCCTGCTCTTCTGTGCTGGGGTGGTGGTCGCGGCCCTGGTCTTGCCGCTGGGCGTGATCCTGGTCTGGTTCGGGCGAGCACTGCGCACCGGCAAAGAGTTTCTGCCGCTGGCGAGCGCTGCCCTAAACAGCCTGCAGGCTGCCGGCCTGGCCGCCCTGGCCATCACTGTGTTGGCCCTCCCGGTCGTCTATCTGGCCGTGCGGTATCCGAGCCGGTTCAGCAGTCTGGTAGAGCGCGCCTCCTACGTCGGCCACGCCCTGCCGGGAATTGTCGTGGCCCTGAGCCTGGTGTTCTTCGGCGCCAACTTCCTGACGCCCCTCTACCAAACCCTGCCGATGCTCGTCTTCGCCTACGCCGTGCTCTTCTTGCCCCAGGCCCAGGGTTCGCAGCGCGCCTCGTTGCTGCAGATCAACCCCCGCCTGGAGGAAGCAGCGCGCAGCCTGGGGAAGACACCGCTGCAAACCGTGCGCCAGGTAACACTCCCCCTGCTTGCCCCAGGACTGGCTGCGGGCACGGCGCTGGTGTTCCTCACCACAATGAAGGAACTTCCGGCCACACTGCTGCTGGCGCCCACCGGCTTCACGACATTGGCCATCCAAATCTGGTCGGCCACGGAAGCCGCCTCCTATGCCCGCGCTTCGGCTCCAGCCCTGCTCTTGGTCGCCATTTCCGCTCTGAGCCTGATATTCCTCATTGGCCGCGAGGACCGCAGCACCTCATGAGTGCATCCCCGGCAGTCGCCTCTGATCCAGCCTGGAGTCTCCGCCTGTCTGGTGTATCCAAGCGTTTCAACGAGGTAGGCGCCGCTCGCGACGTGTCTTTCCAACTACGTAAGGGCCAGTTGCTGGCCTTGCTCGGCCCCAGCGGCTGTGGCAAGACCACGACACTGCGGCTGATTGCGGGCTTCGAGACCCCCGACACCGGCAGTATCGAAATCGGCGGCCGCGTGGTGGCCGGCCCCGGCGCTTACGTGCCCCCCGAAAAGCGACGTGTGGGCATGGT
>CAZHTZ010000156.1:0-9479 GCA_964535455.1 uncultured Caldilineales bacterium | reverse complement strand
AAGTGCATCGATTCCGGTGGCGGCGACGTATTCGACGGCCGCAGCCGGGTCGGTGAGATGCAGGTCCGAGGGCGCCGTATCAAGGCTGGCGCTCAGGCCAGGAGGCGAGGCCATCTCTGCCTCGACCGCCACGCCGGCGGCATGGGCATACGCCACCACCTGGCGCACCGGCTCAATCAGCTCCGCGGTGGTTCGCTCCTCATCGGCAAACATGGTCAGGCCAAAGCCCAGGTCCACGGACTCGAGCACCCAGTCGAGATTGGGTGATTCGTTGAAGAGTAGACATGCGGGCACGGCGATTTGCCGGCAGACATCGAGACCCAGCGCTGCGTAGGGGCTCAGCCGGTCGCGTGCCGCCCGATCAGGATGGGGCAGGAAGATGCCGCTCCAGCCCAGGATGACCGGGGAACGCGTCGCTTCGGCGGCGTCGGCCACGGCCAGCAAGGATTCCAGGTTCCAGCTTTCGAAATAGCCGACCGCGTAGCGACCACGCTCGGCGCCGGCCATCAGGTCTTGAAAGGCAACGAGTGACATGATGTTCCTTGGGTTCAGTTCGCGAGGGGGTTTCCGGGCCGGAGTTGGGCCTCGTGGCACCAGGCGGCTGCCGTTTGTACAATGCCGTGAGGTGTCTTGACGCGCTGCAGGCGCAAGAGACCCTGGCCGGTGGCAACGGAGCAGCAGGTCCGCCCGATCGACGCCAGCGCACCCGGTGCGAATGGTGCGGGTTCGTGGCTTGGGTCGGCGGCCAGCAGGTGGATGCGCTGTCCAGCGAAGTCAAAGTAGCACTGTGCCGGTGAGGCATAGACCCAACGGCTGAGCAGAGCGGCCGGTTGGGACCAGTCGAGCCGGAAGTCGTCGGGTGAGACGGAAGAAAAGTTGGAGGCGCCAACCTCGCCCTGAGGCTGGCGATGCAGCTTCCCGGCGGCAGCGTCGGTGACAAGCCGTGGAATGAGTGGCACGCTTCGATCCATGATGCGGTCGTAGAGTGTACCCACCGAGTCCTTGCGTCTCGTGCGCACCCGCACCTGGTAGAGGATATCACCGGTGTCAAAGCCGGCAGCCATGACGTGCACCGTCAGACCGGCCCAGTGTTCGCCGTGGCGCAGCGCCCAAAAGAGCGGGTGCTTGCCGCGGTAGGCCGGCAGCAGCGAGGCATGGAAGTTGGCCGCCACCAGCTTCGGTACTGCCAGGATGTCATCCTTGAGCAAGCGGGTATAGCCGGCGGCGATAAACAGGTCGGGCTCGAATCGACGAAGAGAGGCCACGAACTCGGGCTGGTTTGGGTTGGTCGGCGCGTACACCGGAATGCCCAGGTCACGACCCTCGTCGACAAAGCTTGGCGCCCCTGCCTGCGTCTGTGTGTTCGTGGTCGTGCGACCGGCAGGGGGGACGTCGACCACCGCAGCCACCAGGCCAGGCGAGTTGGCCAACGCCGCAAAGTGGCGGTTGCTGAAAACGCTCTCCGAGTTGCCGAAGAAAACGACCCGCACCACAGGGCGTTCGCTCATTTGAAATAAATCTTCTTGAAGGCCGCTGCCCGCTCCTGCAACGGCACTTCGACGGCCATGCGCTCGATGCTGGAGCCGAGCTGAACGCCGTGACAGCCTGTGTGATCGAGCATGTACTGAGCATCCTCGGGGTTCACCAGGGCGGCGCCGTGCGCTAGCAGGATGACATCGGGCTTGAGGCGCGTGGCGATGGCGTAGGCCGCCTGGGTGCGCGCCGCCATGTCCTCAAGCGAGCGGCTTTCGGCATAGCCGGTGGAACCGCCGCGTGTGATTCCTGCATGATAGATGAAGATGTCGGGACCGGCCTCGGACATCAGCTTCTCGGTGTCGGGTTCATTGAAGGCGTAGCCGATGGTCAGCATGTCCAGCTCATGGGCGGCGTTCAGCATGTCGATCTCGAGCTGATAACCCAGTCCCGTCGCTTCCAGGGTTCTGCGAAACTCGCCGTCGAACCAGGCCACGGTCGGGAAGTTGTGGACTCCGGAATAGCCGATGTGTCTGAGATCCTCAAGAAAGAGGCGCATGTCTCGCAGCACGTCCACGCCGTTGACGCCGGCGATGACGGGAGCTTCTTTCACCTGGGGCAGAACCTCGCGCTTGCCCATCTGGTAGATCATGTCGTTGGCGTCGGCCATCGGCAGCATCCCCGCCAATGAGCCGTAGCCCTGCATGCGGAAGTAGCCTGTATTGTAGACGCCCAGGATGTCCACCCCCCCACGCTCGATGAACTTGGCAGCGATGCCGTTACCGGCGCCGGTCATCACCAGGGGCCGGCCGCGGGCAATTTCGCTGCGGAGTCGTTCCAGGAATTGCTGGCGTGTGTATCGCTTAGCCATGTTGGAGATGCTCCTGTAGCAAGTAATACGTGATACGTAATGCGTAAACTGCTACGCACAACGTACCACGCATTACACATTACGCATTACGCATTACGAGTGTATTAGATGTTCTTAGGTCCGAATTTCGGGTGGAACTCGCGGTTGTAGTAGCCCCAGCGGGTCGCCGGGCGCTTGCGGTAGCCCCAGGTCTCAAGGGCAGCGCGCAGCTCGGGCTTGTCGGCGGAGGCAACGTCAAGCGGGATGCCGGCCAGGGCGGCGTCGATGGCCTGGCGGAACGCCTTGGCCCCTGCAGTGTAGCCCATGGGATGACCCAGGATGCCGCCGCCGGCCATGAAGATCATGTCCTTGCCGTTCTCGGCCAGCATCGGCTCCACCGACCCCGGATGCACGCCAGCGCCGGGCATCGTCCAGATGGGTTTGATGTGGTACATCGGAGCCAGCAGCGTTTGTGTCGTGCGGATGGCTTCTTCCAACGACGCCACCGGGATGCTGGACCAGATCGACGGGGTCAGCATCATGTCGGCGCCGCACAACCGGCAGATCTTGGCCAGGACCGGGAAGTTGATGGCCGGCAGCAGCGCCAGCATGTGGCTAACGTGCAGCAGTATGGGGGCCGTCACCTGGGGGTCTTCGGCGATGACGCGCAACATAGACGGTCCGGCGGAATAGGCCAACAGCAGACCAGTGGCGCCGTTGGCGCTGGCCCGGCGGGCCTTCGCTTGCACGCGATCCACCTCGTCGGTGATGCTGGCCATGTACAGCGTCTTGTGGCCGGTCTCTTTCTCCGCCTTTTCCAGGGCCCGCAGCACGGCCTCCAAACGGGCGTCGAACGGGCAATTCGCCAGCTCGGTGCACATCTCGTCATCTTTGACCAGGTCGGCGCCGCCCAGGGCGCTCTGGTAGACCTGATTGGCGGTCTCCTCTGGCGTCATGCCCATTTTTGGCTTGATGATCTGCAGCACCAACGGGCGGTCATGCACGCCCAGCATGTCGCGAATGCCCGGCACGCCGAACTTGGGTCCCTGGAACTTCTTCGCCAGCTTCTCCGGGATGTAGATGTCCAGGAGCCGCATTTTCGTGGGGAAGGCGAAGCAGTTTCCGGCGATGGACAGCAGCATCATCGGGACGTTGACGTTGACGTCCCAGGCGGCGGTGGGGAACCCAAGTTGGATGACGGCCTTGCGAGTGCCCTTTGGGGCCGGGACCTCATAGTAGCCCAGCACCTTGCTTGCCAGCCGATCACGCAGCTCCGGCGTCTCCTCTTTGACTTCCATCCAACTGGCGGTGGACCCTTCCAACGCCAGGCGCTCCACCTGGCCCAGATGGTCGATGAAATCACCGTCCTCGACCACGTCCTCGATGTAGTAGGTGCCGACGATGCAGTCATCGCCAGGCACGATGCTTTCCCACGTGTAGTTGAACATATGGGGATCATACAGGGGCTTAAACATGGTAATTCTCCGATGAGTGAAGGTGGTTGTAGTAACGACTTCAGTCGTTATGGATGATATCACGACCATGACGACTGAAGTCGTCACTACGTTGAGGATGACAAATAGACTAGCCTAGCAAGGCTCCGCGCAGCATGGCCGACGCCTCCATCGCATCTCCTGAGGCGATCACCTGGGCAATGCGGTCACGCCCGATCTTGTCGAGCAGGCCGTGCAGACCCTCGATCCAGGCGATGCTCTCTGAAGCGGCGCGGATGCCGTCTTCGCGATAGGGGAAGATATCAAGGGCATACCATCCGGTGTAGGCCATGCGGTCGAGCCAGTACAGCAGCTCCAGCATCTCTACGGTGTGGATCGAGCCGACGGTCATGTCGTCATCCCACAGCCGCCAGTTGTCGTTGAAATGCATGTAGTACAAGCGGTTGCCGAAGTACTGCAGAAGGGCGGCCGACTCGGCGACGTCTTCGTAGGCCATCAGGGCATGACCGACGTCGACCATGGCGCCTACATTGGCTTTGTTGACCCGTTCCAGGAAAAGCAGCGTCTTGCCGACCGTGCCGATGAAGCAGTGGTTGCGCGGCTCCTTGGGCTTGTACTCGATGACGAGCTTTACCTCAGGCAAATGCTCGGCGCATTCGATGGTGCCTTCGATCAGGCGGTCCCAGGCGGTCAGGTAGTCGGCCTGGAAGGGATAGTCGAAGCCGTCCTGGCCAAACCACAAGTCCACCACCTCGCAGTTGAGCTGCCGGGCCCATTCCATCGATTTCTTGACCTCGTGGATGGCGTCGCCGCGAATCTGAGGGTCGTTGGAGGAGAAAGATCCCCAGCCCCACTTGCTCGATGCCCAGATGTCCGGGGTTACGCAGGTCACCTCAAACCCGGCGCCGGTGATCTGGCGACGGATTTGCTCGACGTTGTCATCGTTGACGTGCCACATCCCGACGATTTCGACACCCGTCAGACCCGGCACCTGCGTGGCGGCGCGAATGAGTTCGTCGGTGCCAAGCCGCTGTCCGTAACCCGAGAGCACGTAACGGTCGGCGCAGGCGTTGAAGGTGTTGATATTGGCGGAGAAACGCGGTTTGCTCATGGAATGCCTCCGGGAAAGAGGTGAGATGCACCTTGAAGGTGCGTCCCACTAGGAGAACGGACGTGTCAACGTTACTTTGAAGTCGTAGCGGTCGCCGCGCCACACTGCATCCAGGAACTCGGCGGCGGCGCCGTTGGTGGCGTAGGTGATGCGTTCGGCGCTGAGCACCGGCGCGCCATCGGTGATTGCCAGCCACTCCGCCTCGGTCACGGTGGCCCCGCGGGAGCGCAGCGTCTCGCGCGCCGTCCACAGGCGGACGTCATAGCGCGATTCAAGCAGCCGGTAGAGCGAGCCGGTGAGATCGTTCATTTCCAGCCGCGGACAGAGGGCGACGGGCAGAAAGGCGGTCTGCAAGCTGAGAGGCGTGTCCTCGACAATGCGAAGGCGGCACAGCTCATAGACAGCAGCGCCGAGGGGCACGTCGAGGGCCTCGGCGACCTGCGGCGTGGCCAGAACCTGATTCAGGCTGAGCACCCGCGTCTGCAACGACAGGCCCCGCTGGCGCATGTCCTCGGTCGTGGACACCAACTGCGTCAGATCCTGCTCGATACGGCGCACGGGAGCGAAGGAACCCACTCCCTTCTGCCGGTAGATCCAGCCATCCCGCTCCAGCTCATCGAGAGCATGGCGCACCGTCGCCCGGCTGAGACCGTGACGCTCGGCCAGCTCGTTTTCGGAGGCAAGTTGGTAGAGGATGCCCTGCGCCTGTTGTTGGCTGATCTGGTAACGCAGCAGCTCGGCCAGTTGCTTATAGTAGGGGACGTAGCTGGTCTTGTCGATGACCATGTCAGGGAGAGGCGAGAAACTAGAAACGAGAAGCGGTTTGCGGGATGCGGGTAACGGGTGCGGGTAGGGGCGGGGCTTCGCCCTGACGAGCTCAAGCCCGAAGGGTCTCCCCGCCCTGGAGCTGCATACTTGTGTACTTGTGCGTACAGGATAGCGCAATGAACGCTAGGCGTCAAGTTGGCAGGAGGCAGGTGGGGCAGGCGACAAATTGGCGCTGCCGTGCAGCCTGTGGCAAAGTGGGGCCTACGGTATCCGTCGTCGCACAAGGCACCAGGAGGCACGATGAGCAGTGCGCCCAAGTCCTATCTCGCCGAATTGGTCGGCGTCTTTGGCTATCCCGTTGCCGAGAATCCCACCGGCGTCATGCAAGAAGCCGCGTTTCACGCCTGCGGGCTGAACTGGCGCTATCTCAACATTGAAGTGCGTCCTGAACAACTTCCGGCGGCGTTGGCGGGATTGCGGGCCTTCAACATGGCGGGCATCAACCTCACCATTCCCCACAAGGTCGCCGTGATTCCCCTGCTGGATGCGCTTTCGCCGGAGGCGGCGCTGATGGGCGCAGTGAACACCGTCGTACGCGAAGGCGACCGGCTCATCGGCCACAACACCGACGGAAAGGGTTTCCTGCGGTCGCTGCAGGAAGACGCCGGCATTGATCCGAAGGGAAAGCGTGTTGTGTTCCTGGGGGCCGGCGGCGCCGCGCGGGCGATGGCGGTGGAACTGGCATTGGCCGGAGCAAGCCACCTCATCATCGTCAATCGCACACCAGAGCGGGCGGCGCCGTTGGTGAAGCTGCTCAAGGAGAACACACCCGCCCAGGCAGACTTTGTCTCCTGGCAGGGCGCTTTCGCCATTCCCGATGATGCGGATGTTCTCGTCAATGCCACGTCGATTGGGTTGTTCCCCGAAGTGGATGCCATGCCCGCCGTCGACCTGAGCACCATCCGGCCAAACTTGTTAGTTTGCGATGTGATTCCGAATCCACCCCGCACCGCTTTCTTGAAGGCGGCAGAGGCGCGAGGCGCCGCTACCCTGGACGGCCTGGGCATGTTGGTTGGGCAGGGCGCCATTGCCTTCCGTATGTGGACCGGCGTCGAGCCACCCGTCGATGTCATGCGCCGCGCCCTGGAAGAGGTTTTTGCCAACTCGTGATCTCAATTCAGTCGTTTTGACTCTGAGCCATGAACGAACCGCACCCTCCCACGACCACCCTTCCTCCCTATTTGATGACCTCGGAGCTGGGTTCCTTTGCGCGTTCTACCATCGTCGAGCGCAAGCCGCAGATCATCGCTCAGGTGATTGACGAGAATGAGTACCCGGCGGAGGTCGTTCGTGACCTGGAGGCGTTCAAGCAGGAGATCGCCGGTGGGCTGATGCAGCCGCTGCGGGAAGCGGCGCCCGACGTGGACGACTGGAACTCGGAATGGGTGCATTGCGAAGGCCAAACATGGCTTGATCTTCCGTGGTATTTTGCCGAAACCTACTTCTACCGGCGACTGTTGGAAGCCGTGCGTTACCTGCAGCCCGGACTCGGGGATGGGCTGGATCCCTTTGACCGGCAGAAACGGCGACAGGAGGCCCTGGCGATCGAGCGACTGGCAGAAACTCAGCGTGATCTTGACGGGCTCGGATCGGGAGACGCCTTCGAAGTGCTGCTCCATTCGGCTCTGTGGGGCAACCGCGTCGACCTGAGCAACTTCACGGTGCGTGAGCAGGCACGCTCCGGCCTGGCGGCGCAACACGAGCGCGAGAACGTGCTGATCAACCACACCGAGCGGGTGCGCGGGCTGCTGGCGAACGGCGTGGCGGAGGTTGGCTTTGTCACCGACAACGTCGGCCTCGACCTGCTCTTCGATCTGGTCCTGGCCGATTTCCTTATCCGAATGCGGTGGGCGCAGCGCGCTGTCTTTCATCTCAAGAACAGGCCGTTCTTTGTCTCTGATGCCATGCCCCGCGACGCCGAGCTGTTCATCGAACTGCTGCAGGCGGCGTCCGCACCGGCAGTGGCGGCGCTGGGCAGACGGCTGGACGGTCACCGATCGGCGGGCCGGCTGCGCCTGGTGACCGATCCCTTCTGGTCAAGCTTTCGTATGTTTCCCGATCTGCCCTCCCACCTGCGGGTCGAGCTATCGCGTGCCGACCTGTTGATCTGCAAGGGCGATGTCAACTACCGCCGCTTGCTTGACGACCGCCACTGGCCACACGCGACCCCATTCGAGGCCATCGCCGACCGCTTTGACCTGCCGCGGCCTTTCGTCGCCGTACGAACGCTCAAGGGTGAGATCATGGTGGGCTTGCAGCCCGGTGAGGCAGAGCAAATTGCCGTCCAGGACCCCACGTGGCTGATCAACGGCCGGCGGGGAGTGATCCATCTGGTGACGAGGAGCTGACCTTGACCAACCTTTTGATCGAGAACGGCGCCGTTCTCACCATGGACGCACAGGGCGTTTGTCATTCGCCTGGCTGGGTTTGGGTCGAGGCGGACCGCATCGGACAGGTGGGCGCAGGTGAAGCCCCCGATACCTTGCGCAAGGCTGCCGGTAGGGTGATCGATGCGCGGCACATGGCCGTGTTGCCCGGGCTGGTCAACGCCCACACCCACCTGGAGCAAACGTTCATGCGCGGGCTGGGGGATGACAAACCCTTGCTCGTCTGGCTGCGCCAGGTGATGTGGCCGCTGCAGGCGGCTATGACTCCCGATGACATGTATCTTGCCAGCCTCCTCGGACTGGTCGAGAATCTGCGCTGCGGCGCCACCTCCGTCAACCAGCATCACAAACTTCCCCACCCGACCCACACCGACGTCACGCTGACGGCAGCGCTGAGGGTAGGCCTGCGCTTTCAGTTGGCTCGCGGGTGGGTTGACATGGGTACCGGCGCCGAGTCGCCCGACGTCCTCATGGCCGAGATGGAGCGTCTGCACAGCCAATGGCACGGCGCCGGCGAAGGGCGCATCACCCTTAGCTTTGGACCGCTGGCGCCTTGGCGCTGTTCCGACGACACCGTGCGGCGGACCGTGGCGCAGGCCCGAACCTGGGACGTGCCCACGCACATCCATGTGGCCGAAACGCAAGATGAGATCGCTCTGCTGCAGCAACGCACCGGGCTGCGCCACATCGAGTGGTTGCATAGCCTCGATGCCCTCGGACCCGATGTCCAGCTAGTTCACTGCGTTCACCTCAGCCCGGCCGAGATCGATCTGATGGCTGCCAGCGGCGCGGTGGTGGTCCACTGCCCTACGAGCAACATGTACCTGGCTTCTGGAATCGCACCGATTCCGGCGTTGGTCCGGCGGGGCATCCCGGTGGCGTTGGGCACAGATGGGTCGGCGTCGCACAACTCACAGGACCTGCTGGAAACCATGAAAACGGCCATCCTGCTGGCCAAGGTCGGCAGCGGCGACCCGACAGCGCTGACGCCGATGGATGTGCTGCGGATGGCAACCCAGGCCGGGGGCTTGATCATGCACCGCGGCGACCTGGGACGCATCACTCCCGGAGGCAAGGCCGACCTCACCCTGGTTGACTTGAACAAGCCCTATGTCATGCCCGTGTACCATGCCGACAGCGCCCTCGTCTACAACTGCAACGGTCCCGACGTCCACACCGTCATCGTCGATGGCCACATCCTGCTGGATGCCGGCCGGGTGACCATGCTGGACGAAGCTGCTCTGTTGGAAGAATGCCGCCAGGCGGCGCAAGGCCTGTGGCAGCGGGCGCTGGGTTGAAAGTTGCAGGTTGAAAGTTGAAGCTCGCGGTTCGCTCATTTCTAAGGCGGGTTAGCAGGAACCGCCGTGAGCTTTGAG
>CAZHTZ010000155.1:0-9562 GCA_964535455.1 uncultured Caldilineales bacterium | reverse complement strand
AACATACCCTATCTTACCACAGTTATACCTCTATTTCAGCCCACCTGTACTAGTCGGTTTGTTCCCTCCCGATATCCCACAGGTCATCGATCCCTGGCTCGACGCTGGCAGAGACCTCTACCTGGCGGGACCCCTGCACGAATGGGCGCTTGAGCTGCCTTTCCGTTTCACCCTGGTGCCTTGGGGCAGTCTGGTGCGCATTCTCAAACCAGGCCAGCACGTAACCTGCCCACCCCAGCCGCGTACCCTGGAGACGCCCGCCTCCTGGCCCTTCACGGTGACGAGCTGGGACATCGATCAACCGCTTGAGGGCGGCAAACCGGCAGCGTTGCGCTTATGCTGGCAGGCTCGCACCGATCTTCCGCGAGACACTTTTCTGACTTTGGAGCTGCGTCCTGAGGACCCGGCCTCGCCCTTTGCCAACAATGAGCCTTTGGTCACACCCTGGTATCCACTGCCGAGTCTGCCGGCCGACACTGAGGGCCTGGCCGTCCTGCCGGTGCGTCTGCCGCTGGGAGCGGCCCCTGGCGACTATGCGGCCAGCCTGGCGCCGTACCGTCTGATCGGTGACCGCGTCGAACCGTGGCCGGACGTGGGTCCTGTTTCTTTGGGTACAATGACGGTGACGCCGGGAAGCCAGTTCAGCCGCGCGGCGCTCACGGACGAGACCGCTCCTCCCGTTCCTTTCCGGGCTGGTCCTGTGTCCTTGCGCGCCTGGCGCGTCTCCGAGCCGGCCGTGCGGCCCGGCGACCCGGTGCAGATGGATCTGCTCTGGGAGGTCAAGGAGCCGGTCAATGCGCCGCTCAGCGTGGTCCTGAGCTTTCGTGACCGCAGAAACCCGTTGTCCGCGACGGCGACGTCCGCCCTGGCGCTCCCCAAGGCCGTGGCGAGCAGTCAACCGGGCGCCCTGGTGCGCAGCGTTCACATCGTGGCCGCCCCGCGCGGCCGCGGCGACCACAGCTATTGGGTCGAGCCCCGCCTGCAGATGGGCGAAAAGCTTTTGAGTTGGCTACCTACCGGCAGGTTGGTGATCGGCGCGATCGACGTGAAGGATCGACCGCATCTCGACAGCGTACCGCAGGGCGTGAACGCGGTACAGGCAGGAGTGGGCGATCTCGCCACGTTGGCGGGCTACCACGTGGAAGCGATTCCGGCCGAGCCCGGCGCCGAGCTCCCCGTTACCCTCTACTGGCAGGTCCGCACCGAGACGGACACCTCCTACCTGGCCTTCATCCACGTCGTGGACGACAAGAACCAGATCGTCGCCCAGCACGACGGCATTCCCGGCAGCGGCGAACTTCCCACCACCCTCTGGGTTTCGGGCGAAGTCATCTCGGACACGCACCGCATTGCGCTGCCGCCCGATCTGCCCCCCGGCGAATACCGGCTCAAGGCCGGACTGTTTACAATGGCTGATGGCGCCTTCTTCAATCTCCCCACCGACCCCCCGGCGCCAGACAACCGGGTCGATCTTGGCCCCATAGCCCTCCCTTGAAGACTGCTGTAGGCAGCTGACACCTGGATTTGCTTCCACCGCACTGTCCTGCGCACCAGACAATCGATGACTGCTCGCCGCACGTTTCTGGTTATTCTTGTTATTTATCTCATCCTTTCTGTCGCGTATTCGGTGGCTCAGCCGCTGGGAGAGGCGCCGGACGAGGCGGATCATTATGCCTATGTGCGCTACCTCGGCCTGAACCGGCAGCTACCGGTAGGCCCCGAGGTGACACAGAGCAAGCATCCGCCCCTCTACCACGCTGCTGCCGCCGCACTTACCTTCTGGACCGGGTTGGACTTCGACTTCCTGCGTTCCAATCCCGACGCCTTCCCTCCGGGCCCTGACGCCCCGCCCAACTTCTTTGTCCACACAACACTTGAATCGTTCCCGTGGCGGGGTGGCGCCCTGGCCATGCACTTGGGTCGTCTGCTGTCGGTGCTGTTAGGTGCGGTCACGGTGTGGACCACATGGCGGCTGGGTCGCGAGTTGTTCCCGGAACGCGCAGAGGTCGGGTTGCTGGCCGCTGCCTTTCTGGCAGGATTGCCCGGTTTCCTGTACATCGCCGGAGCGATGAGCAACGACAATGCCGCTGCGGCCTTCGGCAGCCTGGCGCTCTTGTTGCTGGCGCAGACGCTGCGACGGGGCGCCTCCTGGAAACGTTCCCTGGGGCTGGGCCTTGTTTTCGGCCTGGGGCTTTTGTCCAAGGTGGGAACGCTCGCCCTGTGGCCATTGGCCATTCTGGCGCTGGCCGGGGCGTTCTGGCCGCAGCGACGGCAGCCGCGCGCCTGGCTGCTGGCGGCGGGCCATGCCGCCCTGGCCTGGGGGCTGGGCCTGCTGGTGGCCTCGCCCTGGCTGCTGCGCAACTGGCGTCTCTATGGCGACCCCATGGGATGGTCGCTGGTGCGGGCCACGGTGGACCAGCGCCCCGGTCCCTTGACCAGCGCTGACCTGATGTGGCTGGGACGCGGCCTCTTCACGTACTTCTGGGGACGCTTTGGCCCCATCGGACAGGTGAGCTACCCGGCGCCGTTGTACATCCTGTGCGGGCTGTTCTCCTTGCTGCTGGCGTTGGGCGCTGTCCACTATTTGCGCCGTCTGCTTCCCCGCGAGCCTCGTTCCATTTTCGGTGTTATGCTGCTGGCGGCGGCGCCGGGCCTGGTGATTCTGAGCATCGTTCAATACAGCACCATTGCCCTGGGCACCGACCAGGCCCGGCTGATGTGGCCGGGCATCGTCGCTATTGCCGGCTGGGTGGGTCTGGGGGTGGCGGGTGGGGCCCATCGCTTCCGCCTGCCATCACGAGCACTCGTGCCTGTCTTTATTGGCCTGATGGCGGCGTTTGGCCTGGCTGTCCTGCTGTTCGTCCTGCGACCTGCCTTTGCGCCGGGGCTGCTGTTGTCCGCAGACGCAGCCGCGGCGCAACTTCCTTTGGCAACCTTCGGCGAGGGCATGGAATTGCTGGCCGCCGAGCTGCCGGTGGAGCCGATTGCGGCGGGCGAACCCCTACCGCTGCGCTTGCTTTGGCGGGCCAGGATGCCCCTGAGTGCCGATCTGCGCCCTGTGGTGCGTCTGGTGCACGAGGACGGCTGGCTGGCAGCCGAATGGGACCACAGCCCGGCGCAGGGGCGCTTTGCCACCGATCGCTGGCAGCCGGGCAAGGTGGTCGCTGACCCGTACCAATTGCGCCCCAACCCGACAGGCCCCGGCATCTACCGTGTTTTGGTGGGTGTACGGCCATTCCGAGGCGAATGGCTATCGCCCACGCCGCCTGCGTCCGGTCCCTTTGTAATGTTGGGTACGGTCACATATCAATAGCTCGCCATCGACTGTGATACAATCCACAACTCGTGCACACAGTCGCCACTATAATCGCAGATAACAGGTGCCAGCCGCTCAAAAGCCGCAACCCAACCGGCGTGCTTTATAGCCCGTGCTGGTGGTGCTTGCGCAGGGCGCCTGGCACTTGCCGCTTTTCCTCTCTCTGATTGTCATTCTGCCGATGAGCACTCTCAGTCACTTGGGCAACGTCTGGTCGATCATTCGTGAGATCGATCTCACTGCCATCCGCCAACAGGCCGAAGCACCGGTTCACCTCGCCGTCCTGGGCAGCGACCGGGAAGCGGTGCATTGGCTGTCCGATGCGTTGCGTACGAGCCCGTTCGACCAAACCCTGGCTTCGATCCCGCAGATCCTTTGGGCCTATCGGCTCCCTGCCAAACCCGAGGCAGTCGCCGAGGCGGTGCGCGCGGACGTGGTTTTGCTCGTCCTCCCCACCGACCAGGCCAATGTGACCGCGGAACAAGAGACGCTGGCGCAATTGCGCGAGAATTCGCAGGCCGTCCCCATCATTGCCGTCCACATCAAGGGCTTCAATGCTGCCGGCGCGGCTGTGGAGCCTCCGGCCGACCGCCGCCTCTGGCGTGTGGACGACGAGGCAATTGTCGACGTCAGCGCCAGGCAGCCGCTCGAATCCGGGTTGGTTCCGGCGCTCCTCCGGCTCTGCGGAGGCCGTGAATTGGCCCTCGGCCACCATGTTCCGGCCACACGGGCCGTGATCGCCCGGCAGTTGATCGGCGAGACGAGCTTCGCCAGCGCCAGCTACTCGACCACCACCGGCATCGCCGAGATCATCCCCGTGTTGAACATCCCGTTCACCGTCGCCGATATCTTCGTCTTGACCAAAAACCAGATCGTTCTCTCCTACAAGCTGGCCCTGGCCCTGGGGCACAGCGGCACCACGCAGGAACTGGTCGGGCCCGTGGCTGGCGTGATCGGCGGCAGCTTCATCTGGCGTTCGGTGGCGCGTACGCTGGCCGGGTTGATCCCCGGCGTCGGGATCGTGCCGAAGGTCGCCATCTCCTATTCTGGCACCTACGTCAGCGGCCATGCCGTCTACAACTGGTACGCGCATGGCAGCCAACTGGACAAAGAGCGGATGAAGGCCCTGACCGCCGAGGCCGCCGCCGAAGCCAAAGTGCGGACCGCGGGACTGCTGGCAGCGGTGCGCAACCGGGGTAACCAGAAGGAGGCTCCTTCTGCACCCAAGGCCGCCAGGCGCCGCTTCCCATCGCTGCCTGATCGCAGCACTCGCTGCTCCAACTGCCAGCAGAAGGTAGGTCGCAAGCAGCGCTACTGCCCCAATTGCGGCCAGCCGATGGTTCCTCTGGCGCTCCCTGAGCCAACCTCCAGTCCTTCCGGCGCTTCCCAATGATAACCTCCGATCTACTCAAGAAGGCCGCCGCAGGCGAGCGTTTGTCGCCTGCTGAAGGCCTGCACCTGTACACCGAAGCCGACCCCGAAGCAGTCATGGCCATCGCCCACGACATGCGCCTGCAGCGCACACCACCGGGTCTGGTGACCTACCTGATCGACCGCAACATCAACTATACGAACGCCTGCACTACCGATTGCCAGTTCTGCTCGTTCTATCGCGTGCCCGGACACAGCGAAGTTTACGTGCTCGACAAACGCCAGATCGGCGCCAAGATCGAGGAACTGCTGGCCTGGGGCGGCACGCGCATTCTCATGCAGGGCGGGCATAACCCTGCCCTGCGCATCGAGTGGTACGAGGACATGCTGTCCTGGCTGAAGGCGACCTACCCTGAGATCGAGCTGGACTGTTTCAGCCCATCGGAGATCGAGAACATCGCCCGGCTGGAGAACATGACGATGGAGGAGGTGCTGACCCGGCTGTACAGCGCCGGTCTGGACGGTCTGCCGGGCGGTGGCGCTGAGATATTGGATGACGATGTGCGCGACCGCATTGCCCCGAAGAAGACGAAGACGGCGCCGTGGCTCCAGGCCATGCGCATTGCCCAACGACTGGGCATGGTCACATCGGCGACCATGGTCATCGGCTTCGATGAGACGATGGAGCAGCGCCTCAACAGCCTGACCCACCTGCGGGACTTGCAGGACGAGTCGCTCGCCAGCCACGGCAACGGCTTCACTGCCTTCATCATGTGGACGGCGCAGTTGGCCCAAACCAACAGCCTGGGTCGCAGCCGCCACCGCCATAAGTACGGCGCCGGCTATGATGAATACGTGCACACCAATGCCTTCGCCCGCATCTATCTCGACAATTTCGCCAACTTCCAGGCAAGCTGGCCTACGCAGGGTCTGGACACGGCCCGGCGCACGCTCTTTGCCGGGGCAAACGACTTCGGTAGCACGATGCTCGAAGAAAATGTGGTCAGCCAGGCCGCGGCCTACACGCAGCAGGAACAGCGCATGACCGTTCACCGCCTGCACGAACAGATTCGCATGGCCGGCTTCACCCCCGCCCAGCGCGACAGCCGTTACCGGTTCGTCCGCACTTTCGACCATGTCATGACGGCGGCGGAGCTGGCGCCCGTACCCATCCCCACCCGGATGAACGGGTTGCAGGAAGTCCCAGCGCAGTTCGTACCTCTGACCAGCCTGTAGACAACAGGCCCTACCTGAGTACGCTCAGGCCCTTGCCAACAGACATCTTGGGCTATCCACGTCATGTCTCGCCTGCGCACGTTTCTCGAGATGATCAAATTCGAGCACACGATCTTCGCCCTGCCCTTTGCCTATTTGGGCATGGTGCTGGCGTGGTCGGAAATGGGCATGCTGGTGCAGCCGCTCGCTTGGGGGACGCTCGTCTGGCAGTTCGTGTGGATCACCGTGGCGATGGCGGCGGCGCGTACGGCAGCAATGGCGTTCAATCGCGCCATCGACGCCGAAATCGACGCCCGCAACCCACGCACGGCCGGCCGGCCCATCCAGAGCGGGCGCATCAGCAAGCGCACAGTGTGGCTCGCCGGCTTCGTTGCCCTGGGCGTGATGTTGCTGGCGGCCTGGCAGTTGAACACCTTCGTCCTCCTGCTCTCGCCCCTGGCCGTGCTCGGCCTGGTCGGCTACGCCTACACCAAGCGCTTCACCTGGCTCTGCCATCTGTGGTTGGGTCTGGTCGACGGCGCCGCCGCCGCCGCCGCCTGGGCGGCGGTCACTGCCAGCCTCAACAACCCCATTCCCTGGCTGCTCTGGGCGGCCGTGGCCGTGTGGATCGGTGGATTTGACCTCATCTACGCCTGCCAGGATGTCGAAGTGGACCGCCGTGACGGGCTGCAATCCTTCCCGGCGCGGTTCGGCATCGCCCCGGCGCTGCGCCTCTCCGAGATCTGTCACGTCCTCACCGTCCTACTCCTGGCAGCCGTCGGCGTCATCGCCGGGTTGGGCTGGCCCTATTGGGCCGGTCTGCTCCTTGTCACAGGGCTGCTTGTCTACGAACACACCCTGGTCAAACCTTCTGACCTGAGCAAAGTCAATCTGGCTTTCTTCACCATGAACGGCTACATCAGCATTATTGCCTTAGTAGCCACCCTATTGGGTCTTGCTACGGCCTCCTGAAGAAACCCGGCGCTTACGCTTCGGGTTCGGAATACCCGGCGCTTACGCTTCGGGTTCGGAAACTTTCGGGCCTTGCCTAGCCTTCACATTCCATCCTCCATGACGAGGTTTTTTGAAATGCTATCCATTCCCACCAGCACACGCACAGACGATATCGCCGACATCATCGCCAAGGTTCACGCCGGAGAGCGCTTGAACTACGATGACGGGTTGCGACTGTTCCGCAGCCATGACCTGCTGACCATCGGCCAACTGGCCGATCTGGTCAACACGCGCCTCAACGGCAACCAATACGTGTACTTCAACCAGAACCGGCACATCAATCCGACCAATGTCTGTGCCTTCCACTGCAATTTCTGCTCCTTTGCCCGACCGCACGAGGACAGCCCCGGCGCCTACACCTGGACGCCGGCCGAGATCGTGGAGCGGGTTCGTCCCGATGTGCACGAGCGCGTGACCGAGTTCCACATCGTCGGTGGTCTGCACCCGCGTCTTGGCTTCGACTATTACGTGGACATCCTGGCTGCACTCAAGCAGGCCTACCCCTGGATCCACCTCAAAGCATTCACGGCGGTTGAGATCGACTTCTTCGCACAGTTGATGGGCCTGAGCCATGAAACCATTCTGCGCCGCTTGATGGACGCCGGCCTGGACTCAATGCCAGGCGGCGGCGCCGAGATCTTCCACCCTGAGGTCCGCCTCAAGATCTGCCCGGAGAAGGCCGACGCCGACACCTGGCTGAGCGTCCATCGCACCGCCCACCGGCTCGGTCTGCACACCAACGCCACGCTGCTTTACGGTCACATCGAGCAGTACGAGCATCGTGTTGATCATCTGCTGCGTTTGCGCGAGCTTCAGGACGATACCGGCGGGTTCCAGACCTTCATCCCTCTACGTTACCATCCCGAGAACAACAACCTGGGACGCCGGCTCGACTGGACGACCGCACACGACACCTTGAAGACTCTGGCCGTCAGCCGCATCCTGCTCGACAATTTCGCTCATGTCAAGGCCTATTGGATCATGTTGACACCGCCGATCGCGCAGCTTGCCCTGCATTTCGGCGCCGACGACATCGACGGCACCGTGGTGGAAGAGAAGATCTACCACGACGCTGGCGCCACCACCGATGAGCAGCTCGACAAGTTCGATCTGCTGCGCCTGATCAAGGCAGCGGGCAAGACGCCTGTCGAGCGTGACACGGTGTACAACGTCGTCGAGGTGTACGACCAGCCGATCGAGCACTATGCCCCCACCAGCCGCAAGACCCGCCGTGGCGAGGTGAAGATCACGCATATCGAGCTGAATTAAGTGTCAAGTGTCAAGTGTCAAGTGTCAAGTGTCAGGTGTCAAGTGTCAAGTGTCAGGTGTCAAGTAGTTGTCTCTTCTGAGGGTTGCTGCGATGCCGCTCATTGCGAAATTTGAGGATGTAGTGGCATGGCAGGAAGCGCGCTGTCTGTCGCAGCAAATCTACGTGCTCAGTTCGACCGGTGACCTTGCACGCGATTTCGGACTGCGTGATCAGATGCGCAGGGCTGCGGTTTCGGCCATGACGAACATCGCCGAGGGCTTTGACTGCGACTCGCCCAAGGAATTCGCAAGATTCCTCGAGATTGCACGACGCTCGGCTGTCGAGGTCCAGTCGCTTCTCTATGTAGCGCTTGATGCTGCCTACATCGATCAGCCTACCTTTAAGCAGCACTACGCTCAAGCCAACAAAGCCAAAGCCCTCATCGGCGGCTTCCGACACAGCCTGCTCAAACGCCTCCAGCCCGACTGAATCCCTGACACCTGACACCCGACACCTGACACCCGACACCTGACACCCGACACCTGACACCTGACACCTGACACATGGCACCTGACACTCTCACCATCGGCATCATCGACTACCTGAACGTCGAGCCACAATACTACCGGCTGCAAGAGAGACTAGGCCCGCGCGGGGTCGCCTTCCGCCGCGCTGTACCCACCGAGCTGAACCGGGCGTTGGCTGTGGGCGAGATCGACTTGGCCCCGATCAGCAGCATTGCTTCGGCAGCCATGGCCGATCAGGTTGCCATCCTGCCCAACCTGTCGATCGCCACGCTGGGCGCCGTCAAGACCGTCGTCCTCTTTAGTTGGATGGCGGATCCCCGTGAGCTGAACGACTGTCACATCGCTTTGTCGGACGAATCGGCGACGTCTGCGGAGCTGGTCAAGCTGCTGGCCCGGCACTTCTGGCGCATCAAGCCCCGCTACAGCACCGAGCCGCAGGACCTGTCACAGATGCTGCGGCGGGCTTCGGCCGCCCTGCTCATCGGCGACGGCGCCCTGGTCGAGTCGGCGCACCGCCGCGAGGTTCCCGGACGCGGCCAGCCCTTCGCCTTTGACCTGGGCGACGAATGGCTCAAGTGGACAGGCTTACCCTTCGTCTTCGCTGTGTGGGCGGCCCGGCGTGAGGCTTTGCCACTGATCCGCGAACTGGACATCGTCCCGGCTCTCTACGAGAGCAAGGCTGAGGGCCTGGTCCACATTCCGCAGATTGCACAGGCCTATGCTCCCCGCCTGGGACTACCGGTGGGCGTCTTGACCAAGTACCTCTACGATCTGCGCTACGACCTGAGCCCGGCGGATCTGAGCGGCTTGCTGACGTATCTGATGCTGGCATTGCCAGACCTCGACCCAGACCGGATGCAGCGCTGGCAT
>CAZHTZ010000154.1:0-9724 GCA_964535455.1 uncultured Caldilineales bacterium | reverse complement strand
CCCCGTCGAAAGCGCTTCTCGTCGGGGTTGCGAACGACGATGGTGGGGTAGCAGCGCAGATGGGTGAAGATCTCGGTGCGATCAAGCTCGATTAGCTTCGTGCCCTCGACGCGACAGGTGTAGCTGACCAGGTCGATCTTGAAGCGCTCGCAGGCCCAGAGGAACATCATCATGACGCAGGTGTTGGCTGCGGCCACGAAGGCGTCTTCCGGCGTCAGCACGCCTTCGTGCCCGTAGGCATCAGGCGGGGCGGAAAAGGGCATCTGGGGGCCGTTGCCCAGGGTGAGATGGCCCCAGTGGTCGCCCGTCCAGCGCACTTCGGTCCAATAGGTGGCAGTCTGCGCCATCAGCGGCTTCCCCCTTTTTCGTCGCAGTAGGCGGCCCAGGCGATCGCGAGCGCCTCGAGATGCAGGGCCTCTTCTTCGGCCGGAATGGGGTTGTACATCCGCACCGTCTCCACCAGGATGGGGGACGGCCCGTCACCGGACGTGCGCAGGCCCTGCCCGTAGGCCATGTCGAAGATCGGCGTCAGCGCCAGGAATTGTACGGTGTGTCCTCGCACCTCGACCTGGGTCACCGGGATGCCGGACCCGCAGGCGCAGGCCCCGGCGTCGCTTACCTTGCTTCGGACCGGTTCGGCCGGCGTCAGGTCCAACACTTCGCCCTTGGTCCGGCTCCAGCGCACGGCTAGAAGCTCATCGACACGGGTCGCGAGTTCAGCGGCGAGCACGTTGACCACCTTTCTGCCGCCCTCGTCCAGGCGCCGCAGGCCGTGGGGCTGCGGCAGACCCCGCTCCGACACGAAGTCGGTGACCACGTAGCTGGCGGCGGGCTTGTTGCTGTACAGCTCGGTCGCCCGTGCTGCACAGCGTTTATCGCAGCCGTCGATGGCAATGGTCGGGTAGAACCTGGCAAAGGCGCGATCGCCCTCGCCGCCGGCCAGAAACAGGGGCAGGCAGATGGTGACGGTTTCGCCGGGGCGCAGCTGCTCCAAGACCTGGAGCGCCGCCAGCCGGGTGACCAGTCCCTCCGGCATTTCTTCGCCCGAACAGGCGACGATGCCTACCTTGCGTTGCGGTAGATCAGGCATGGTCGCCTCCTGCCGCCGCCGAAACGGCGGCGACCGCCGACAACCGACCGCGGACTGCCGTGTCATCTCCCCGCGCCAACAGGACATCGGCTTCAGCAGCGATGTCTTCAGCGAGGGCGCGGGCCAGGGCCAGGCCACCCTCGTTCAACTCGGCGATGCCCTGTGGCTTGAGGTCGCGGTGCTGGCGATAGAAGTCCAGCACGGCGTAAGCTTTCGCCACCTGCCCGCCTGCCTGCTGCACGTTCACCGTGGCGCAAGCCAGCTTGCAGCCGTCCAGGGTGATCACGTCCGCTCCCTGCACCGCCGCCCGTGCGGCCTCGTCGCCCAGCACCAGCAGCGAGAGGGGCACGATCTGGGTGCTGTTCGGGCGTAGTTCCTCCACGGTCACGTAGGCGGCTTCCCGTGTGACGCTGCCGTAGGTTTTGCCAATGCCGCTGCACGGCACCAGCACCACGCGCTGGTCGCTTACGCTCCCAGTTCTGACGTCGTTCATGCCGCAGCCTCCTCTGCCTGGCGGGTCATCACGGCCAGATACGCCTGGGCATCCAGGAGACCGGGGATGGGCCAGACGTCGGGCTTGAGGTCTACCAGCCAGCCATCGCCGTACGGGTCCTGGTTGATCAGCTCAGGGGAACTGGCCAGGGCTTCATTCACGGCGATGACGATGCCTGCAAAGGGTGATGGGATGCCGACGTCGACCTTGACCGTCTCGATGGCTGCCAGGTCGCCGCCCGCTTCGATCCGTGCCCCTGCGGCCGCCAGCTCCACGAAGGCAATGTCGCCGCTGGATTGCTGCATGAAGTCGGTCAGGCCCATGCGCACGACCCGCAACTCCTCATCCGGCGCCAGCCACACGCCCGCGTCCGTGTACAGACAGTCGCTTTTGACGCGAAAGATGAATTTCCCCACCGTGCTTTGCAGGTAGTCAGTCGTCATGAAGTTCGCTTGCCTCTCAGGGAACATGGCATTTGGGGCAGATGCAGCCCGACACCGGGCCGTCTTGGGCCGTCTCGCTTCCTGCCACACCGTCGTGAACGGGTTCCAGGACAGTCGCAAGCAGCGGGGCCAGGCTGGCATCTGCCAGGCGATAGAAGATATTCGTGCCTTCCCGATCGTCGTCGATCAGGCCGGCGTTGCGGAGCACGGCCAGTTGCTGCGAAACGTAGGGCTGTGGCTTGCCCAGAACGGCGGACAGATGGCAGACGCACTCGCTGTCTTGTCGCAATACGTCCAGTATTTGCAGGCGCATCGGGTGCGCCAGCAGCCTTAGCAGTTGGGCCTGATCACGGTAGGTGTTCATAGATATAGAAATCTGCATATAGGAATCTTTCTATATACTAGACCTCCATTGCCCTGGCTGCTATGATCTAGATCATGTCTGGCTGCCTCGCGCCAACGTGCAACCTGCAACGTTCAACCAGCAACCTACGTCCGCCATTTCCGGTATTGCGTCCTTTTTGGCATGCTTGCGTCTATCTCTGTGAACATCGCATCGATGATCTGAGGAACTGGTCCCATGTCCGCAACCACTGAGGAACTCTGGCAGCGTTTCGGCGCTGATTTGCGCCGTTTCATCGCTCGCCGGGTGCCTGAACCCGCTGACGCCGAAGACGTCCTCCAGGACGTGTTCGTCAAGATCCATCGAGCTTGAGGTGGCCTGCTGGCTCAAGCCCATGATCGACGACCTGCCCGACAAATACCGCGAAGCGCTTTGGCTCACGGAGTTCGAGGGTTTGACCCAGGTCGAACTGGCCGAGCGACTGGGCATCTCAGTGTCAGGCGCCAAGTCCCGCGTCCAGCGGGGCCGCTCCCTGCTGCGCCATGACCTGCTGGACTGCTGCCAGTTCGAGTTCGACCGCCGCGGCGGCATCATCGGCTACACGACCCGGATCGAACTGTTTGAGTCGGCGCCTCCCGCGCAACGGCCTTGACGGCTTGCGCAGGCTACCGCGCCCAGGGAGTCCTCTCCCTCCATCCCAACATCGTCATCTCTACTAACCCATTGAGGAGTTTCGAAATGAATGCGACAACCCCAGAAGTGATCAAACAACAGGTGCGCGAGCGCTATGCCGCCATTGCGCTGCAAGGTTCGAGCTGCTGCGGACCCACTACAGAAGCTGGCAACTGCTGTACGCCTGCAGGCGATGAAGTGGCGCTGGTCAGCTACGACGAGTTCAGCTCGCAGTTGGTGGAGGGCTCCGATCTGGGTCTCGGCTGTGGCACGCCGACGGCCGTGGCGGGGCTGCTGCCCGGCGAAACTGTGTTGGACCTGGGCAGCGGCGGCGGTATCGACGTGTTCCTCGCCGCCCAGGCCGTGGGCCCGCAGGGGCGCGCCATCGGCGTGGACATGACGCCGGCCATGCTCGATCGGGCGCGGGCCAACGCCGCCCGCGCCGGTTTCACCAATGTCGAGTTTCGTCTGGGCGAGATCGAGGCTCTGCCCGTGGCCGACGCCAGCGTCGACGTGATCCTGTCAAACTGCGTCATCAACCTTGCCCCCGATAAGAGCCGGGTGTTCGGTGAGATGCACCGTGTCTTGCGACTCAAGGGTCGCTTTGCGGTGTCCGACATCGTCACCTACGGCGATGTTCCGGAAGACATCCGCCAGGACATGGCTCTCTGGGCGGGCTGCATTGCCGGCGCCATGGACCGCGAAGCCTATCTGGCCCTGCTGCGGGAGGCGGGTTTCCACAACGTCCGCGTCGTCAAGGAGACGACCTACGAAGCTCCCAGCAGCAGCGGCTTCGGAACGGCGAGCGTCACCGTGATGGGAGAGAAGAACTAACCCAACGGGGGAGGGCTGCCCTCCCCGCGCGGCCCTTCCACCCAGTAGCTCCCGTCAGGGCCAACCTCCTTCTTCCAGATCGGTGCGATCTGCTTCAGCCGCTCGATGGCATAGGCGCAGGCTTCGAAGACTCCCTGGCGATGGGAAGCGGCCACCGCCACCATGACGCTCGACTCCCCGATCTCCAACCTGCCCACGCGGTGCACGATGGCGATGTCAAGCACATGCGGCCATTGCTTCTGCACTTCTTCGGCGATCTGAGCCAGAATCTGAACGGCCATTTCTGGATAGGCTTCGTATTCTAGAAAATCCGTCGCCTGGCTGCCCGTCTGCCCGCGTACGGTGCCTGAGAACAAAACGATGGCGCCGTGCGCGGGCGCGGTGACGAGGCCGGCCAGGGCATCGAGCGACAGGGGCTCCTCTGTGATCCAAAAGCGTTTGTTTGCTGCCGGATCGGGGGCGCCACCCGACACCGGTGGCAGGATGGCAACCTCGTCGTGGTCCGCCAGGAACGTCTCCGGTGTGGCATAGCGCTGGTTGACGGCCACGTGCAGCGCTGCCGGCGTGGGACGCCCGTTGGCTTCACGCCGCAGCAGGTCGATCAAGTCGCCGACAGTGGCGCCGTCAGGCAGTTCCCGTTCCAGGGTGGTCGCCCCATAGAGCTCGCGCAGGGAGGCAAACAGCCGTACGGACACTCTCATGGTTGATCATCTCCTTCCGCACGCTGGAAAGTGCCGCTCTTGCCGCCTTCTTTGAACAGCAGGCGCACATCCGTGATGCGCATCATTTTCTCGAGGGCCTTGGCCATGTCATAGATGGTCAGCGCTGCCACCGAGACCGCCGTCAGCGCCTCCATCTCCACGCCGGTCTGGCCCTGGCAGCGGACAGTGGCGCGGATGTCGATGCCGTTGTCGACATAATCAAACTCAATACTGACATGAGTGAGCAGCAGGGGATGGCAAAGCGGGATCAGTTCGTGCGTCCTTTTGGCCGCCATGATGCCGGCGACGCGGGCGGCGCCGAGCACATCACCCTTTTTCACGTCGCCGGCGCGGATCGCTGCCAAAGTCTCCGGCCGCATGACGATGCGGGCTGCGGCGATGGCCGTGCGCGAGGAGGCGGCTTTGTCGCCGACGTCGACCATGCGGGCCTGGCCACTGGGATCGAGATGAGTGAGGGACATGGGAGGAGAGAGAGGCGAGAGGAGAGAGGCGGGTGGCGGGTGAAGGGTGGCGGGTTGCGGAACGTAATGCGAAATGCGAATTGCGAAATGCGAATTGCGAAATGCGAATTGCGAATTGCGAATTGTGTGACAATGTGTGGTCGGCTGTCGGCAACCTGCAACGTTCAACCTGCAACGTGCAACCTGCAACCTAATACACCAGGTCTCCACTGAGGAAGGCGGCGGTTTGGGGGTGCTGGGGGTGGTCGAAGAAGTCCGGCGCCGGGGCCACTTCCAGGAGCTCGCCGTCGTACAGGAAGGCGACCCGCTGGGCCAGCCGTCGCGCCTGCCAGACGTTGTGAGTGACCAGTACGATGGTGGTGCCCTGTTCGCGGTTGGCAGCAGCGATGATCTGCTCGATGCTGCGAACGTTGGCCGGATCGAGATTGGCCGTGGGTTCGTCCAACAGCAGGACCTCGGGCTCCAGCACCAGGGCACGGGCAAGAGCGACGCGCTGTGCCTCTCCACCGCTGAGGGTGCGGGCGCGCGCATCGGCCAGCTCGGTCAGGCCGACCGCGGCCAGGGCTGCGTCTTCCTGCGCCCGGCCGTCGCGCTCGCCGCGCAGGCGCAGGCCATAGCCGACGTTGCGGCGCACTGACATGTCGAGCAGCATGGGCCGTTGGAACACGGTGGCAATGCGGCGGCGGATGTCCATGGGAATGGTTTTGACGCCATAGGGTGTGCCGCGATAGCAGATCTGGCCGGCCGACGGCCCTTCCAGAAAGTTGAAGAGACGGAGGAGGGTGCTTTTGCCGGCGCCGCTCGGTCCGACGAGAGTCAACAGCTCGCCTTCAGCCACGTGCAAGGCTGCAATCGACAGCACCGTGCGCGCACCGTACGTGTGCCGGATGTCTTGCAGGGAGAGGATGGGCTCACCGGTGGCCATCGCATCCGGCCAGGAGGGCATCAAGGCCGCGGACCAAGGCGACCCTGAAGATGGAGCAGCACCCAATTGGCGCTGAAGGCGAGGGTGATGAGGATGATTCCCAGGGCGATCGCCAGGGCGAAATCGCCCTTGCTGGTTTCCAGGACGATGGCGGTCGTAAGCACACGCGTCTTGTGCTCGATGTTGCCTCCAACCATCATCACCGCACCCACCTCAGAGATGACAGCGCCGAAGCCCGCCACGATGGCCGCCAGGACGCCGTTGCGGGCCTCGTAGAGCATCGTCAGGGGCACCTGCCAGGTGTTGGCGCCCAGGGCGCGAACTTGCAGCGCCAGCTCTGCCGGCACCGCCGCCACCGATGTCATGGTAAACCCGGCCACCAGTGGCAGCGCCAGAATGACCTGGGCCACGATCATCGCCTTGGGCGTGAACAGCCATCCCAGGCCACCCAACGGTCCCTGTCGCGACAGGAAGAGATAAACGGAAAGGCCCACCACTACCGGAGGCAAGCCCATGCCCGTGTAGATAAGAGCGACGAGCAAGCGCCGTCCGGGAAAGCGCTTGAGACCCAGCCACATGCCCAGCGGCAGGCCCATGAGGACGCTGATCGCAAGCGCAATACCGCTCACCCACAGCGAGAGCGAGACGATCTCGACCAGGTTGCGATCAAGGCCGGTGATGAGAGTGATGGCTTCGGCGAATCCGCGCAGGAAGGTGTCCACGGGCAACGCCTCGTGTCAGGAGCCGATGGGCTGCAGCAGCAGGGCGGTCACTTCCGTCCCGACCAGGAGCAGCGGGTCGCCCGGCGCCAGCTCGAGCAGTGCGTTTGCCCCGACGAGCGAAAGCAAACGGCCGGAGCCTTGGGCGCCGGTGGTGCGGGCGAGAAAGCGGCCGTTTTCGACATAGACGGCGGCGCGCTGGAACTCAGTGCGCTGTGGATCGTGCTCGATGGCGTGGGCCAGGACCACCTGCAGCCGCGGACGCCGCCATTGGCGGTCGCCTTGCATGTTTCGCAGCGCCGGACGCACGAATAGCTCGAAAGAAACCAAAGCGGAAACGGGAAAACCGGGCAAGGCAAACACCGGCTTGCCGCTTACCGTGGCAAAGGTGACGGGTTTGCCGGGTTTCATGACCACGCGCCCGAAATGAACCTCGCCGTGTGCTTCCAGGATGGGCTTCAGAAGGTCGAGCTTGCCCATGCTGACGCCGCCGCTGGTGAGGACGGCATCGTGCGCGGCCAGGGCGCGAGCCAGAAAGGTCTCCAGCGCCTCAGGCGCATCGATGGCAATACCGAAGGGAAAAGGGATGCCGCCCGCCAAGGCGACGGCAGCAGCCAGGCTGAAGCGATTGGAGTCGTAGATCTGGCCGGCGGCCAGCGGCTCGCCCGGCTCACGCAGCTCGTCGCCGGTGGAGAGCAGGGCCACCCGCGGGCGGCGGTGGACGGGCGCCTGGGCCAGTCCCACAGCCGCCAGCAGCCCGATCTCAGCCGGGCCAAGCACGGCGCCATGCTCCAGCACCTGCTGCCCGGCCGGGATATCCTGGCCCACAGGCCGGATCTCGGCGCCAGGAGCGACGGTGGTTTCGATCTCGACCCAGCCATTCTGTTCGCTTGTGTGCTCGACCATCACCACCGCATCGGCGCCTTCGGGCAACGCCGCTCCCGTGGTAATGCGCACGGCGGTGCCGGGCTCCACCCGCAGACGGCCGATGTGCCCGGCCATTTGCTCGCCGATCAGACGACGACGGGGACTGATATCGCTGGCAATGACGGCGTAGCCGTCCTTGGCGGATGCCGGAAAGGGCGGCATGGGGGTCGGAGCGAATATATCCGCAGCCAGCACGCAGCCCAGGGCCTCGGTCAAGGGCGTCTGGACGACCGGCAGCAGGGGACTGTGCGCCAGGATGGTGGCGAGGGCGTGCTCGATGCTGACGAGGGGGTACGGGGAGCTAACAGGCATGGAAGGGGGGCGAGGTGGCGGAGGCGGTGGCGGCCGGATACGGCCGGCGACCTGAGCCAGGCTGGGAGAGCCGCTGACCTTACTTATCGCGGCCAAGCTGGTCGATCTTTTGTTGGACGTCGGAGCTGCCAAGCCAGGTGACAAAAGCCATGGCGCCGCCCAAGTTCATTTTGTGCTCAGGAGTGGGGTTGACAGGCAGCACAGCGTACCGGTTCAGAAACAACGGATCACCACGGCCTGTCGCCGGGGCGTGACCTTCGCTGATGAATCGCTCTGCCGCCACGCGGTCGCCGGTGAGAACCACATCGGCATCGCCGGCAGCAGCCATCGCCAAGGCCTGTCCGGCAGCGACCGGGAGCAGGCGGACGGTGATGCCGGTCTTGTTGGTGAAGTCGGGCAGGAGGGCGGCTAGCAGCCCGCTATCGGCCGGCAGCGCTTCCGATGCCAGTACAAGCTCATCGCTGGTGCCGGCCGCCGGTGATGGCACAGGCGGCGCCAACGGCGTCGCCGGAGGGCGGCACGCCGCCAGAAGGAGCGCCAGCGTCAGGGTGAGGGCCTGGGTCAGGAGGGCGATGTGTTGGCGAAACATAGCGATGGTCAAAGCAAGCCGCCATCCTTGGGGCGGGCCCAGACAATGGAGTCTCTAAGACGTTGGCCGCGAAGGCAAAGACGGGAGGTGCAGACGGCATTGCTCCGCCGTGAACCCATCCACCGCCTGGGCGATAGCAAGGAAGCGTTCAATCAAGGTGTGGGCAGCAGGGGTGAGAAGCGTTCCCCCTCCCCCGCGGCCGCCCGTCGACGTGTGCACCAGGGCGACACCCAGGCGCTCTTCCATCTCGTGCAGGCGCTGCCAGGCCAGGCGATATTGGATATTCATCGCCTCGGCGGCGGCACTGATCGAACCGGTGCGGTCGACGGCCTGCAAGAGCTCGACCCGCCAGCGGCTGAGGGCAACTTCGCCATCGACCTCGATCCAGACGTTGGTGCGGGGAACCAGCTCAGACATAACTCCCGGCGCCACCGTTTTCGATCAGGCGCTCACTGCCAGCGCATCGGTTCCCCAGACGACGGGTTTCCCCTGGCTGTTGAGCAGCAGCGGCCGGCCGCCGGCGCGAATGGTCTCGCCGTTGACCACGCATTTCACAACGTCGCTGCGGCCAGGGACCTCATACATCACGTCGAGCAGCACACGTTCGACGATGGTGCGCAGACCGCGCGCACCCGTATTGTGTTTGAGCGCCTCGATGGCGACGGTATTGAGCGCATCGGCCGTAAACACCATCTCCACCCCGTCCAGGGCCAGGAGCCGCTCGAACTGCCGGGTGATAGCGTTCTTCGGCTCCGTCAGAATGCTGATCAGCGCTTCTTTGTCCAGTGGGTCGACGCTGACGAGAACGGGCAGGCGGCCGATGAATTCCGGAATGAGCCCGAAGTGGAGCAGATCCTCTGACGTCACTTTCTGCAGCAGTTCGATGCGGCGTTTCTCCAGGGTTTGCGGAGGGACGTCGCTCTGCAAGAAACCGTAGCGGCCCTTGGCCCCTACGCGCTTGGCGACCTCTTCCTCAATGCCGGCAAAGGCGCCCCCGCAGATGAACAGGATGTTACGCGTGTCCACGGCCACGAACTCTTGCTGCGGGTGTTTGCGGCCTCCCTGCGGCGGCACGTTGGCAATGGTGCCTTCGACGATCTTGAGCAGCGCCTGCTGCACGCCTTCGCCCGACACATCGCGGGTGATCGAGGGGTTGTCGCCGGTCTTCCGGGCGATCTTGTCGATCTCGTCGAT
>CAZHTZ010000153.1:0-9854 GCA_964535455.1 uncultured Caldilineales bacterium | reverse complement strand
CCTGGGGTGATGGGTCACGCAAGACGCCATCCTGGATCGTGGCCAGCGCGCCGCCGAGACCCTCTTCAGCCGGCTGGAAGAGCAGCTTCACGCGGCCGGGCCATAAGTCAGCGGTGGAGGCCAGCAAGGAGGCGACGCCCATGCCGATGGCGGTGTGGGCGTCATGGCCGCAGGCATGCATGAGACCCTTGTGCACGCTGGCAAACGGCAAGCCGGTGGCCTCCTGCACGGGCAGAGCGTCCATGTCGAAACGCAGCAATACTGTCGGCCCCGGCGCCGCGCCCTCGATGATGCCAACGACGCCGGTCTTGCCAACACCCGTGCGGGTTTCAATGCCGAGCACTTGCAGATGGCGGGCGACGATGCCCGCCGTACGCACCTCGTGGAAGCCAAGCTCCGGGTGTTGGTGAAAGTCCCGGCGCCAGTCGACCAACTGGGGAGCCAGGGCCTGGGCGCGGGGGAGAAAGTCGATCATGAGGTGGCCCTCGGCGGTGGGGCCGGACAGCGATTCCAGAAGGCGAGATTAGGACCAAACGAAAGAGGACGGACAGAAACAGCACACAGTGTCGCAGTTCTGTCCGTCCTCTTGGTACGCTGCCGTTGGGCCGCAGCAGCGTCAGCTCGGGGGAAGGAAGTAGTGTCTGGGTAGGTGACGTCGTCTGAACCGGCGCTGGTTACGGTCTGCATGCTAGTCGATGGGCAATAGCCCTGTCAAGCACTTGTAGCCATCGCAACAAGCCCGGCAATCGCATCGGCTAGGGTCAAGCGGCGGCAAGCTCGCGATGGCGAAGAGTGAGCCGCGCCTGGCCGTCGGCGTGGTAGGAGGAGCGCACTAACGGGCCGGATTCGACCCATTTGAAGCCCATCTCCTCGCCCAGGCGACGCAGTTCATCGAACTCGGCTGGTGTGTAATAGCGCTCAATGGGCAGGTGGAAACGGCTGGGCTGCAGGTACTGGCCGATGGTGAGGATATCGGTGTCGACGGAGCGGAGGCCCTGGAGGACCTCGATCACCTCTTCCCAGCGTTCACCCAGGCCGACCATGATGCCGGACTTGGTCAGGGCCCCGGGGTCGATCTCTTTGGCCTGGCGCAGCACGGTGAGCGAGCGCTCGTACTTGGCCTGGGGCCGCACGCGACGGTAGAGCCGGGGCACCGTCTCGGTGTTGTGGTTGAGGATCTCGGGGCGCTCATTCATAACCGTTTGTAGGGCAATGGCATCGCCCATGAAGTCGGGAATGAGCACCTCGATGGTGCAACCTTGAACGAGTTCCCTGATCTTGCGCAGGGTGGCCGCAAAGATGAAGGCGCCGCCATCGGGTAGCTCGTCACGGTTGACCGAGGTCAACACGACGTGCCGCAGGCTCATCGTTTCCACAGACCTGGCCACGCGCAGCGGCTCCAGGATGTCGACCTTGGTAGGACGGCCGGTCTTGATCTTGCAGAAGCCGCAGGAGCGGGTACAGGTATCGCCAAGGAGCAAGAAGGTAGCGGTGCCGCGGCCCCAGCATTCTCCCAGGTTTGGACAACCGGCTTCTTCGCATACGGTGTGCAAGTTCTGGCCGCGCATGAGGTCGTACAGGCGGCGGTAAATAGGACTTTCGGCGGGCCGCACGCGCAGCCATTCCGGCCGGCGGCCGGTGGTCAGTTGCGGCTCCTGCCAATCATGCCGTGGGGGGCTGGGGTCGAGTTCGATGGAAGTAGAAGACATGAGCAGAGGCGAGAAATGAGAGGCGAGAGACGAGGAACGTGTTAACGCCTCGGTTCGGGTAAAAGGGGGACCGACAGCATCGTCTGTAGGCCGGGAGGTAGATTGCGAATGTGCAGAGCCTGGTTGACGACGAGGATAGCCGTCGCCAGGTCGCCCTGCAGTCCGTCCAGACGTAGACGCAAGGATTGAGCGCCGTCGATGAGAATCTCGTCGCGCGTGCCGCCCTCGGCGTGGGCTTCCATTACCAGCTCGAGGATCAAGCGGGGCAGCCCCCGGCTCATGCCCATGGCCCGTTGGCGAATACCGATGACCTTTCCCGGCTTGATCATGCCCAGACCGGTTTCGGTTGGCTCCGTGGCGATGATAGGGCGGCTGTCGACATCGATGACGTCGATATGCCATCCCAGTCCGGCGGCGAGCATTTGCACGCTGTTGCGCAGCCCGACGTGGCCGATACGCTCGTGTTCGAGCAATTCCTTGACCCGCGCCGGCTCCATGCCCACGCCCATCTTGCGTTGCAGCGGCAGTCGGCGGGCAGCGACGTCGACAATCCGCTTGACGTGCACGGCCTCGAGATCGCCCGCGGCCCGGCTGAGCAGAACGGGCAGGGTATCCATCACGAAACCCGGGTTTACGCCCACGCCCAAGACGGTGACCTGATGCGCGTGAGCGACGCGATTGATCTCGCCGGCCAGCGTCGGGTGATCGTCCCACGGCCACGCCAGCTCTTCACACGTCGAGACAACGTGATAGCCGCGCGTGATGGCAGCCAGGAGCTGGTTGCTGAGAGCATCAAGTCGCGAACCGGTCGCCTGCAAGACAACCGCGCCCGCAGGTATGTTTGTGGCTGCCAGGCTATCGACCACCACGATTTCCGGCAAGTCGGCGTCGCACACTTCGGCGACCTGCCTGCCAAGGATGTTGGGATCGATGTCGATGGCGGCAACCGCCTGCAGTTGACCTTCGTCAGCGACCGCTTTGCCGATCGTCTGGCCAATGGGTCCCAGGCCGAGCAAGATAACAGGGATGGGGACCATACGGCGCTACATGTGAAGCGAATGGCCCATGGCGGCGTGAGCCGCTTCCATGATCACTTCCGACAGGGTCGGGTGAGCGTGTACATTGCGGGCCAACTCGGCAGGTGTAAGCTCCATCATGCGCGCCAGGCTGATCTCGGGCAACAACTCCGTGACTTCCGGACCCACCATGTGTACACCCAGGATCTCGCCATAGCGAGCGTCGGACACGATCTTGATGAAACCTTCCCGTTCGCCCAGGCCCAGCGCCTTACCGTTTGCCTGGAAGGGGAACTTGCCCACATTGACGTCATAGCCCTGGGCTTTGGCCTGCGCCTCGGTCATGCCCAGGCTGGCGACCTGGGGATTGCAGTAGGTGCAGCGCGGCATGTTCGAGTAGTCGTCGATGGGTAGGGTCTCAGCCCCGGCGATGGTCTCGGATGCGACGATCCCCTGGGCGCTGGCGACATGCGCCAATGCCAGCTTGCCGGTCAAGTCGCCGATGGCGTAGATGTGCGGGACGTTGGTGCGCATGACGTTGTTGACGGGCACCCATCCCCGTTCGGTGGCCACGCCCGCTGCTTCCAGGCCGATGCCATCGCTGTTCGGACGGACGCCGATGGCGATGAGCACCTGGTCGGCCTCGACGGTTTCGGTGGCGCCGCTGGTCTCGTTCTTCAGGCTGAGTTGCACGCCCTTGGCGGTGACGCTCACGCTCTCGGTGCGCGTATTGTCAAGCAGGCGGAGACCTTGCTTGCGGAACGCTTTCGCCACCACGTCGGCGACCTCGTCATCCTCGTTAGGCAGGATGTGTGGCAGCATCTCCACCACCGTCACCTGCACGCCGTAGGCGTTGTAGACGTAGGCAAATTCCATGCCGATAGGACCGGCGCCCACGACGACGATCGAGCCGGGCAGCTTATCTTGCACGATAGCCTGCCGGTAGGTGAGCACCCGTTCGCCGTCCACGGTGATGCCGGGGAGGAGGCTGGCGCCACCACCCGTGGCCAGGATGATGTTGGCCGTGGAATAGGCCTTGCCTTCGACCTGTAGGGTGTGGGGGTCGGTAAGGACGCCCGTGCCCTGGATGACATCGATCTTGTTCTTCTTCATCAGAAAGCCGACGCCCTTGACCAGGCGATCGGCGTTCTGGCGGCTGCGCTTCACAGCCACACTGTAGTCGATGCTCAAGTTGTCGAAGTGGAAGCCGAACTCATTGCCGCGGCCGAGGATCTGAACGATCTCGGCATTGCGGATGAGTGATTTGCTGGGGATGCAGCCCCAGTTCAGGCACACGCCGCCGAGGTTTTCTTTCTCAACCACTGCGGTCTTCAGACCCAACTGAGCGGCGCGGATGGCAGCTACATAGCCGCCGGGGCCACCGCCCAAAACAATGACGTCGTAGTCGTAAGCCTTGGTCATGTCGCAAACCAATTGAGGATAAGAATGAATCGGAAACGAGCGGGAAGGTGCTCGCAGGTTGCTTGTCTGGCCGCGCGCGCGGCAACAAAGCGATTATACCATATCGGTGGTGAGCCGGGAGGGAACTTTGCCCGCCCCTTCCCCTATGCTAGAATGCGCTGGCTGTCTGGGCCGTCCCTGAGGCAACGCTTCTGATTCGTCTTCATCTACCCGCGCTTGAAAGCCCTTGTCATTATTCCCACCTTCAACGAGGCCGAGAACATCGGGCCGCTGATCGAGAGCCTGCTCAGTCTCGACATCGGTTTGCATGTCCTGGCGGTAGATGACAACTCCCCCGATGGCACCGGCGCCATCGTAACAGAGCTTGCGCGCAGCCATCCGCAGGTGCACCTTAAGCACCGGCCACAAAAAATGGGCCTGGGCACTGCCTACACGGCCGGCTTCGAGTTCGCTCTGGAACGCGGCTACGACCGTGTCCTGACCATGGACGCTGACTTCTCGCACAACCCGCGTTACGTGCCCTTGCTCGTCGATCTCACCGAGCGCTATGACCTGAGCATTGGCTCCCGTTACGTGTCCGGCGGCGGTGTGCGCTTGTGGGGCATGCACCGGCGGGCGTTGAGTCGCGGGGCCAACCTGCTGGCGCGCCTCTTGCTGGGTTTGCACGCCCACGACTGTACCTCTGGCTTTCGCTGCTATCGCACTGAGGTGCTGCGGGTCATCGATCCTACCTCGATTCACGCCGACGGCTATTCCTATCTGATCGAAATGATCTGGCGGATCGAGAGCGCCGGGTTCACGGTCGCGGAAACGCCCATCGTCTTCACCGACCGCCGGCGCGGGACTTCGAAAATCTCCTCCAACGAAATTCTCAAAGCGGGTTCCACCGTGTTGCGGCTGGCTCTTGCCTCCCCACAGACTGCGCCGGCGCCCAGCCAGCAATAGCTGACCATGAAGACTTCCCAGAATGATTTCGGTTCCGAAAGCGGCCAGAGCGTGATCGAATTCGCTTTGATCCTGCTCCTGATCGCCATCATTGTGCTCGCCATCCTCCTGATCCTGGGGGACGACCTCCGCGCCTTCGTATTCGACCTGCTGCAGACGTGGTTCCCGGATCGGGCAGCAGCGCTGCTGATGGGACTGCAGGTCGCCTAGCCGTCCCACGGGCCTGCCGCGATGGAAGGTGACAGCCGGGCACGGACAACACTTCAGGCGCTGGCTGCGGGCCTGGTCGATCTCATCTTCCCCCCAGCCTGCGTGTACTGCCGGCGCCTGGGGTCGCGTTTCTGCCGCCCTTGTCAGCAGACCGCCCAGTTCCTGGGTGACGCCATCTGTATGCGCTGCGGGACGCCGGCGGCGGTGCGCTGCACGTGCGCGGCCTGCCGGTCGCTACCGCCCGGACCTTTGTGCGGGATGCGAGGAGCCGTTCGCTATAGGAGACCGGTCACCTTTGCCATCCATGCCTTCAAGTATCGCGGGATGACCGATCTGGCGGCGCCCCTGGCGGGGTACCTGGTGGCCTATCTGGAAGCCCGCCCGCTTGCTGTCGACTGTCTCGTGCCGGTGCCTCTGCACGAGGAGCGCCTGGCCTTCCGCGGCTACAACCAGAGTGAACTGCTGGCCAGGGCCGTGGGCAAGGCGCGAGGCCTGCCCGTGCGTACTGATCTGATCGCCCGCAGGCGCCACACCCAGCCCCAGGTTCAACTCAAAGCCCGCCAGCGCCGGACGAACATGCACGAGGCGTTCGCCCCCTTGCAGGCAGGCTGTCTACGTGGCGAGACGGTGCTGTTGATCGACGACGTGTGTACGACGGGCTCCACCCTAATCGCCTGCGCCGTTGCTCTGCACGAAGCCGGAGCCGGAGATATCTGGGCGCTCACCGTGGCGCGAGCGTATTATGATCTGCATTCAAGCTGACTTGGAGAACAAGAATGCAGCACGATCACCCCTGACGCTACTGCATCAGGGTGGCCGCCTCCTCCTGGATACGCCGCCAGGCGGCGGCCACGTGACGTTCTTCCGTGTTTGTCTGGCCCACGCACAGCCGCAGGGTGTAGCGGCCGTCGAGCTTGGTGTGCGTCAGGTAAAGGTCACCGCTGCGGTTGAGACGCTGCAGCAGGGCCTCGTTGACCGCATCCCCACCGCGGTGACGGAAGCAGACGAGGTTGAGCGGCGCCGGGGCGGCCAGCTCAAAGCGCTCGTCCGCCTGCACCCAACCCTTGAACTGCTGGGCCAGCTCCACATGGCGGCGGACGTGGAAGCGCAGCCCTTCGACGCCGTAGTGGCGGATGACGAACCACAGCTTGAGCGCCCGGAACCGCCGCCCCAACTGGACGTGCCAGTCGCGATAGTCGATGACGGCGCCCGACTGCGTGGCCTGGTTGCGCAAGTACTCCGGCAGCACGCTCAGGGTCTGGATCAGCGCCGAGCGGTCGGCCACATAGAAGCAGTCGCAGTCGAAGTTGGTGAACATCCACTTGTGGGGATTGAAGGCGTAGCTGTCGGCGTACTCCAGCCCGGCGTGCGTGTGGCGGAACTCCGGGCAGAGGGCGGCCGTACCCGACATGGCGGCGTCCACGTGCAGCCAAATGCCCTGTTCCCGGCAGATGCGCCCGATGGCGGGCACCGGGTCGATGGCGTTGGAGGAGGTGGTGCCTATCGTGGCCGAGGCGAAGAAAGGTGTCAGCCCCGCCGCCCGGTCGGCGGCGATCTGCTGGGCCAGCGCTTCCGGCCGCATGGCAAAGGTCTCGTCCACTGCGATCAGGCGCACGTTTTCGCTGCCAATGCCGGCGATCTTGGCCGCCTTCTCGATGGAGGAATGGGCCTGGGTGGAGGTATAGGCGACAAGCGTGCCGTTGGCGCCGCGGGCATTGCTGGCAAAACCGGTGACGCGCTCGCGGGCAGCAAGCAGGGCGGTGAGCACGGCGCTGGAGGCCGTGTCCTGAATGACCCCACCGCCGGCGCCCGAAGACCGGAACTTGGGCGGCAGGTCCAGCATCTCGGCCAGCCAGTCGAGCACGTGGGTCTCCAACTCCGTGCAGGCCGGGCTGGTGATCCAGAGCATGCCCTGCACGCCCAGACCCGCCGACACCAGCTCACCCAAGATGGCCGGGAACGAGGTATTGGCCGGGAAGAAGGCAAAGAAATTGGGTGACTGCCAATGCGTGATCCCGGGCAGGATCAGCCGGTCGAGGTCGGCCAGGATGTCAGCGAACGCCTCACCGCTCTCCGGCGGCTGCGCAGGCAGCATGCTGCGTATCTCACCCGGCTGCACCTGCGCCAGGACCGGGAAGGACTCTACACGCTCATAGTAATCGGCGATCCAGTCGATGACTTCGCGGCCGTAGCGCCGGAACTCGTCGGGGGTCATGTGATAGCTATCGGGTGCGGTTGGCTTTGTCATCATCAGGAGGGCTTCGACTAGAAGCTGACGCCCAGGCGGGCGAGGATCACGACGATGAGAGGGGCGATGGCGACCGCCGGCAAGAGATTGCCGACGCGGATGTGCTTGAGGTCAAGCAAGAGCAGGCCGATGCCCATGACCAGGATGCCGCCGGTGGCACTCATCTCGATTACCCAGGGCGTCTGGCGAGTGACTTCACCCAGAACACTGCCTAGACCAATGGCCGCCAGACTGATGCTTCCCTGGTATAGGAACACGGGCAGGGCCGATAGGATCACTCCCGGTCCCAGCGTCGCGGCGAAGGCAAGGGAAGCAAAACCATCCAGCATCGACTTCACGGCCAGCAAGTTGTAGTCGCCGGTGAGACCGTTTTGCATCGAGCCCAGAATCGCCAGCGGTCCCACGCAGAAGACCAGGCTGGCGGTCACAAAGGCCTGCACGATAGTCCCCTCCTCGCCTCCGCCCAGGTAGCGACTGGTGCGCTGTTCCAGCCATTCACCCACTGCGTACAAGCCGTCCTCGATGCGGAGCAGCTCGCCGATGACGCCGCCAAGTAGCACGCTGAACATGGGGATGAGCACGTTCTTGGTCTGCAGGGCCATGCTCAGCCCCACCACGATTACCATCAGTCCCAGGCCATTGAGCACGGTGACGCGCACCTTTTCCGGCAGGCGATGGCCCAGAAGGATGCCGATCGCGCTGCCGATGACCACGGCGATGACGTTGATGAAGGTGCCGGTCATGCGCGTTGGCCCGCGCCCACCAGTTCCCGCAGCTTTTTCTCCCGCTCCCGCTGCTCTAGTTTCACCAGGCTTTCGCCGACCAGCATGGCGTCGGCTCGCATCGCGTGCAGGTGCTGTACGTCTTCCGCCCCGCCAATGCCGCTTTCGCTGATGACCAATACGCCTTCGGGAATGAGCGCGGCCAGTCGGGCCGTGGTGTTCAGGTCCACCGAGAAATCGCGCAGGTCGCGGTTGTTGACGCCGAGGAGGCGGGGGCCGGCCTTCAACGCCCGCTCCACTTCGGCCTCGTCGTGTACCTCGACCAGCGCCTCCATGCCTAACTCGCGGCTGTCATCCAGCAGGCGTCGGTACTCGTTGTCGCTCAGCACCGACATGATGAGCAGAATGGCATCGGCTCCGGCCACCCGCGCCTCCAGCACCTGGTAGGGGTCGAAGATGAAGTCCTTGCGCAGCACAGGCAGGGCCAGGCCCCGCTGGCGGAATACTTCCTTGATCTGCGTCAGGTATTCCAGCTTGCCCTGGAAGAAGCGCTCGTCGGTGAGGCAGGAAATGGCCGCCGCCCCGCCTTTGGCGTAGGTCAGCGCCAGCTGCACGGCGTCGAAGTCCCGGCAGAGCAGGCCTTTGATGGGCGAGGCTCGCTTCACCTCGGCAATCAGGCTCACGCCCGGCGAGGTCAAGGCCGCCGCAAAATCCTGTCCGGGCGGGGCGAATTTGACCAACGCCCGCAAGTTGGCCTCAGAGATTTCTAGCTTGCGGGCCGGCACTTCCTGCCGTTTCCAGCGCATGATGTCATCGAGGACAAGGCCCTGGCTGCGCAGGCGTTGGGAGCGTTTCATGAGGCGAGAAACGGGTGGCGGGTGGCGGGTGGTGGGTGGCGGGTGGCGAGATGGAACGAACGGAAGGCTTAACATAACCTTCAACCCTTTGGGCTTGAGCCTTTCAGGGCGAAGCCTTCAACTTTCGACCTTCAACCCGCAATGTTAACGCCGGACGTGCGGGAGGTACAGTTTGCGATCGAGGTTGGGCGGCGTCTTTCTCGCCCCCTTACTCCCAGTGCTGTGACCGCTCGATCAGCGCGTCCAGCTTCGCCAGGCCCGCGCCCGAATCGATACTCTGCTCTGCTCGCTCCAGGGCCGCGCCCCAATCCATATCTTCCACCGCCAGGGCAGCGGCGGCGTTGAGCACCACCACGTCCCGTTTTGGCCCCCGTTCCTGGCCATTGAGGATGGCGCGCAGGGTGACGGCGTTCTCTTCGGGCGTACCGCCAATCAAGTCGGCGAGGTGGGAGCGGCGCAGTCCCAGATCCAATGGGTCCAGCTCAAACGACGAGACCTGGCCGTGAGCCAGGCGGCTGACGCGGTTCACGCCGGTCGTGCTTAGCTCGTCCAGCCCGTCCGAGCCATGAAAGACCAAAGCGGCGCGGCTGCCCAGCCGGCCCAATACCTGGGCCAGGGGCTCGGTGAGGGCCGGGTTGAACACGCCGATGATCTGATGGGTGGCGCCGGCTGGATTGGTCAGCGGCCCCAACATATTGAAGATGGTGCGGATGCCGATTTCACGG
>CAZHTZ010000152.1:644-9989 GCA_964535455.1 uncultured Caldilineales bacterium | reverse complement strand
TGTTATTCTTGCAGGTCAGATGCCCTTCTTGGCTCTGGCTTGTCCAGGTTAGGAAGAAGAACTGGCTCTTTCTGATTGAGGCAGTAACCAGCCATGGTCCGGTGAATCCCAAACGGCAGTCCGAGCTTTCTTCGCTATTTGCGACATCTACTGCCGCCTGTGTCTTCGTAACGGCATTTCCGGATCGGCATATGATGGCAAGGTATCTGCCGGAGATAAGTTGGGAAACCGAGGTTTGGATTGCCGATGCCCCTACGCACATGATCCACTTCGATGGATTGAAGTTCCTCGGCCCACAACACGACTAAGTGCTTGGCGCATGTTGATCTCGTCGCCCCTCTCCGCCCCTTCCCTCGACCGCATCGTCATCGTCCTGGTGGAGCCGCGCGACCCCAGCAACATCGGCGGGGTGGTGCGCGCCATGATGAACATGGGGCTGAAGCGGCTGCGGTTGGTCAGCCCGCTGGTCTATAGCCCGGAACGCGTCGAAGCCGCGGCGCACCGCAGCAGCGCCTTCCGCGAGGGGATCGAATGCTACGATGACCTGGCCAGTGCCCTGGCCGACGTCAACCTGGTGGTCGCCACCAGCAGCCGCCACCGCCGCCTCACCCCGCGCACCGGCACCCCGCGTCAACTGGCGCCCGCCCTTCTCGACCACACGCGCACCGGCACCCCGGCAATTCTCTTTGGTCGCGAAGACTGGGGTCTGCCCAATGAGGTTGTGGACCAGGCCCACTACCAGCTCGTCATCCCCACGGACCCCACCTATCAATCGCTGAACCTGGCCCAGGCAGTGTTGCTGACGGCCTATGAGCTGCATCAGGCAGCCATGGATGAAAGCGGCATCCTGCCGTCGCACCTGGACACGGAGGATCCCCCGGCCACAGAAGGGGAGTTCACCGCCGCCTTGGACTCTATCCACGCCGTTCTCCAGGTCGCCGGGTTCTACAAGCCGGGCCAGGAACCGGCGAAGCGCCTCAAGCTCGGGCGATTGCTGCGCCGTGCCCAGCCCACGTCCTCCGAAACCGGCCTTCTGCGAGCCATTGGCTACGTCCTGGGAAGATACGTCCATGCGGACGACATCCTGGCGCAAGAGGCATTGGCGCCACAAGGAGACACGAATCGTGAGGTTTCGCTTCGTACAGATTGACACTGGATCACCCGAACTACTATTTCGATCTCCTTCGGCACACGCGCCGCGGCGCACGCGCTCGCAACCGGTCTATGCCCACACGGCGCGGCCGCCGGATCGGTCTGCATCGCCCACCGCACCCACCATCACCACGCGCCAATTTGTCCAGCTCATCGAGAAAGAGCTAGGCCGGCCCGTCAAGGTTCGTGTGGCCGGGCGCACGATGGTGTCGCTCCTCGGTCTCTTCGTCCCCGAGATACGGGAGATGAAGGAGATGGCCTACGAGTTCACAGAGCCCTATGTGGTGGAAGACAGCAAGTTCACTCAGACCTTTGGCGCCCAAACCACGACGCATGAAGTCGCCATCCGTGAGACGATCGCCTGGTATCGCCAGCATCTGCACGGTTGAGCCTGGGTATGATCGGATCAGAGCCTGTGACTCAGCGCATCGCCCTCCTTGTCGGCCGCAGCCGCGGCATCGGCTGACGGCACTGCCCGACGGCGGACCGCAGGGTGGTTACTTCCGCAACCGCCAGCCCATACCGTGGTAGGATTTGCGCTGCGGGGAAAGGTAGAGAAAACCGCGCTTCGCACTTGACAGGGGAGAGTCTCAGCGGTATAGTTCACTGCGCAAACGTTTGCGCAGTGATGCCAAAGACACGTGGTGTAGGCATACGTTTGTGGCTCAAAGTTGTGCCTTTTACCTAGACAAACGTATGCATTCTCGTCCCTCCATCAAGGACATCGCCCGACTCGCCGGCGTCGCTCCCTCTACCGTCAGCCGAGCCCTATCAGGCTCGGACCGGGTCAGTGATGCCACGCGGCGGCGTATCCGCGCGATTGCTGAGGATCTAGACTACACGCCCAGCGCCATCGCTCGCAGCCTGGTGACGGGCGCCAGCGCCACGCTGGGTATTGTCGCCCCCAGCCTGGCCGACCCCTACGTGGCCGCGGTCATGCGCGGCATCGAGGATGGATGCGTCGAAGCAGGCTACCACCTGCTGGTGGCGGCGACCGGCGGCGACCCCGAACGCGAGATCGCAATGGTCAAGCTGCTGGCGCGCCAGCAGCCCAGCGGCCTGGTGGTTCTCAGCTCGCGAGCGGGACAGGCCTACCGCAATCTGCTTCCGGCCCTCGGCGTGCCTGTGGTCTTCGTCAACACCGACCAGGTTGGCGAGCAGGTCTTCTCCATTGCCACCGATAACGAGTACGGCGGTTGGCTCGCCACCCGTCACCTGTTGGACCTGGAACACCGGCGCATCGCTTACCTGACCGGGCCCAGCGCCGGCCGGTCGCAACAGGCGCGAGCCGCAGGCTATCGGCGGGCCCTACAAGAAGCCAAGGTGGACTTTGATCCCTGCCTGATGCTGCCTGGAGACGGCACGATCACTGCCGGGCGTGAGGCGCTGAGGGCCTTGCTTCATCTTCCCGCGGCCATCCGCCCCACCGCCATCTTCTGCTACAACGACCTGAGCGCCCTGGGATTGCTGGCGGAAGCACACGTCCATGCGGTGCATATCCCGACTGACCTTGCCGTGGTTGGATTCGACAACGTGCCCTATGCCGAGGTCAGTCTGCCTCCCCTCACCACCGTCGATCAGCGCAAGGAGGAGATGGGCCGCCTGGCTGTCGACACCATCCTGGCCGCGTACCGCGGCGAACCTGTCTCTGACATCCACTTACGCGGCGACCTTATCGTCCGTTCCAGTACATAAGAGCCGTTTGCAGCACGGACGCTCAACACCTGGTTGACACGTCCGGCCGTTGACTTCCTCTGCTTTCACCACCTACCGAAACCATTCGTCCTCTCATCACTCAAGGAGCCTCCACCCCATGTCCAGATCCAAGAAAGTCCGCGTCGCCATCATCGGCACGGGCAACTGCGCTTCCTCGCTCGTTCAGGGCGTGCAGTTTTACCGCAACGCCAATCCGAACGACTTCGTGCCCGGCCTGATGCACGTCGACCTGGGCGGCTACCATATCAGCGACGTGGAGTTCTCCGCCGCTTTCGATATCGACGCCGACAAGGTGGGCAAGGACTTGTCGCAGGCCATCTTCAGTGGTCAGAACAACACCTACAAGTTCGCCGATGTGCCGCACTTGGACGTTCCTGTGCACCGCGGCATGACACATGACGGTCTGGGTTACTACCTGAGCCAGGTGATCAAGAAGGCGCCCGGCCCCACGGCCCCCATCGTCGAGATCCTCAAGGACACCAAGACGGACGTCGTCGTCAACTACCTGCCGGTGGGCAGCGAAATGGCGACCAAGTGGTATGTCGAGCAGGTCATCGAGGCGGGCTGCGCTTTCGTCAATGCCATCCCGGTCTTCATCTCTCGTGAACCCTACTGGCAGGCGCGGTTCAAGCGCGCCGGGTTGCCCGTGGTCGGCGATGACATCAAGAGCCAGGTGGGCGCTACCATCACACATCGGGTGCTCACCCGCCTGTTCGAGGATCGCGGCGTTCGCATCGACCGCACCTATCAGCTCAATTTCGGCGGCAACACTGACTTCTTGAACATGCTCGAGCGCTCGCGGCTGAAGAGCAAGAAGGAGTCCAAGACCAACGCCGTCACCAGCCAGCTCAGCACCCATGAGTTGGCAGCCCGCAACATCCATGTGGGTCCGAGCGACTATATCGCCTGGCTCGACGACCGCAAGTGGTGCTACATCCGCATCGAGGGCACGACCTTCGGCAACGTACCGCTGAACATGGAGGTCAAGATGGAGGTGTGGGACAGCCCCAACAGTGCCGGTGTGATCATCGATGCCGTGCGCTGCGCCAAGATCGGTCTGGACCGGGGGCTCAGCGGCTCACTCTACGCCCCCAGCAGCTACCTGATGAAGTCCCCGCCCGAGCAATACACCGACGATGTGGCCAAGCGCAAGATCGAGGCCTTCATCGCCGGCGCCGAAAACCAGACTGATCCGGAGGCCGGACCGCTGGCGCTGGATCGCATGTTGGACTAGGACGACAAGCGGCTCAACCTGCCGCCGTCGATGGGTCACTTGCGCCCGACCGCCTGTGAAGATGCACGGGTGGTCGGGCGCAACTTTGTAGGGAAGCGGACCCTTCTCGACCCGTGTTGCACATTTCACAGAACCAGGTATAATGCGCCGCCCAAGAGAGTATGCAGGAACGGCCCGATCCGGGTTCGCAGCAACCCGGCATGGACGCTCCCGCCGACCTTCTGTAGCCTAACCTAACGACCCCTGCCGCGACGTTGCGATGCGTCCCTTCTGGCAGGGGTATTTTTTTCAGAACCCGGCATCCCACCCGCATCAATCCGTTGTGACCAGAGCGACAGGGATGATTTGCCCGGCGACCCATCCCGCCCGCGCAGGAGCCAGACCATGAGCGCCACATTGCCACACCCCACCTCCGGCTTGCCTCCCAAACAGGGTCTCTATGATCCCCGCTTCGAACATGACGCCTGCGGGGTCGGATTTGTTGTCCACATCAAGGGCGAGAGGTCGCATGCCATCATTCGCAATGCCCTCACCATCCTTCTGAACCTGAGCCATCGGGGCGCCCGCGGCGCTGAACCCAATACCGGCGACGGGGCAGGAATTCTTTTCCAGGTGCCGGACAAGTTCTTTCGCAAGGTCTGCCCGCCCCTCGGCATTGGCCTGCCCGAACCCGGCCTTTATGGCGCCGGCATGGTCTTCCTGTCTCCCGACGATGAAGACCGCACCGCCTGCGAGCGGCGCCTTGAGGACATCGTGCAGGAAGAGGGACAGCAGGTGCTGGGCTGGCGCACGGTGCCGACGGATGGCCGCTCTCTGGGCGAGACAGCACAACAACGCCAGCCAGTGATGCGCCAGATTTTCATCGGCTGCAATCCCGGCGCCCTGAAGAGCCAGGACGCGCTGGCATTCGAGCGCAAGCTCTATGTCATACGCAAGCGCGCGGAGGCTGCCATCCGTTATGCCGGCGTGCCCGGCGCCGACGAGTTCTACATCGCCAGCCTTTCGAGCAGGACCGTGGTCTATAAGGGCATGTTGCTTTCGGAGCAGGTCGAGCCCTTCTATCCCGATCTGGGTGATCCCGACGTAGAGAGCGCCCTGGCGGTTGTGCACTCCCGTTTCAGCACCAACACCTTCCCCAGTTGGGCGCGCGCACACCCCTATCGCTACCTTATCCACAACGGCGAGATCAACACGCTGCGGGGCAACATCAACTGGATGTATGCCCGCCAGTCCACGCTCGAGTCCAAGCTTTTCGGTGAGGACCTCGCCAAGATCATGCCGGTCATCAGCCCCGACGGCAGTGACTCGGCCATGTTCGACAATGCCCTTGAATTCCTCTACCTGTCCGGGCGGTCGCTGCCCCATGCTGTGATGATGATGATCCCGGAGCCATGGTCGAACCACGAGACCATGAGCGACGAGAAGAAAGCCTTCTACGAGTATCACAGCACGTTGATGGAGCCATGGGACGGCCCCGCCTCGATTGCCTTCACCGATGGCGCCATGGTTGGGGCCGTGCTCGATCGCAACGGCCTGCGCCCATCCCGCTACTACGTCACCAAGGACGACCTGGTGGTCATGGCTTCCGAGGTGGGTGTGCTGGACATTCCCCCGGAAAGGGTGCTCTACAAGCGCCGTCTCGAACCGGGGCGCATGTTCCTGGTCGATACGACGGAAGGACGCATCATCGCCGACGAAGAACTCAAACACCGCATGGCGTCCGAGCATCCCTATCGTGCCTGGTTGAACCAATACCTTGTGCAGCTCGAGGATCTGCCGGTGGCTCCGGCGCCGCCACTTCCCGATCATGATACCCTGGTCCAGCGGCAGCAGGCGTTTGGGTACACGTTCGAGGCGCTCCGCGTGATCATGGGACCGATGGCCAAAAACGCCATTGAACCTGTGGGCTCGATGGGAAATGACACGCCCCTGGCCGTGCTCTCTGACCAGCCGCAACTGCTCTACAACTACTTCAAACAGCTCTTTGCTCAAGTCACCAATCCGCCCATCGACGCCATACGCGAGGAGATCATTACCGCCACCGAGACCTATATCGGGACCGAACTGAATCTCCTGGAGACGCTGCCGAAGAACTGCCACCAGATCAAGCTCAAGACGCCGATTCTGACCAATGCCGAGCTGGCGAAGATCCAGCACCTCGATCTGCCGGGCTTCAAGTCCTTGACCCTGCCGATCGTGTTCCCGGTCGCGGGTGGCAGCGCCGCCATGGAGAAGGCGCTGGCCGATCTGTACCAGCAGGCGAAACAGGCGATTGCCGATGGCGTCAACATCTTCATTCTCTCCGATCGAGGCATCGACGGTGCAAACGTCGCCATCCCCGCGCTGCTGGCCATCTCCGGCCTTCATCATTTTCTCATTCGCGAGGAGCTGCGCACGCAGGTGGCGTTGATCGTCGAGTCGGGTGAACCCCGCGAGGTGCATCACTTCGCCACCCTGATCGGCTACGGCGCCTCAGCCATCAACCCCTATCTGGCTTATGAATCCCTCAACGACATGATCCTGCAGGGTCTGTTGGAAGGTATCACACCGGAAAAGGCCAACTCCCAGTACATCAAAGCCTCGGCGAAAGGGGTGGTGAAGATCCTTTCCAAGATGGGCATCTCCACCATGCACAGCTACTGCGGCGCCCAGATCTTCGAGGCGTTGGGGCTCAGCCAGGCGCTGGTGGACAAGTACTTCACCTGGACGCCCACCCGCGTCGAAGGCATCGGCATCGAGGAAATCTACGAAGAAGTCTACCGCCGGCATCGGGATGCCTACCCCGCCTACCGGCTCAACGGCAACGTGCTACCGGCCGGCGGCGAGTACCAGTGGCGGCATGATGGCGAACGACATCTGCTGCACCCCGAAACCGTGCATGCGCTGCAACGGGCGTGCCGCACCGGCGACTACGCGGTCTACAAGGACTATGCCGCTCGGATCAATGTTCAGGATGGGGAGCTATGCACGCTGCGCGCCTTGCTGGATCTCAAGTTTGCGTCTGATCCCATCCCCCTGGATGAGGTGGAGCCGGTGGATGCCATCGTCAGGCGCTTCAAGACGGGCGCCATGTCCTACGGTTCCATTGGCCAGGAAGCGCACGAGACCATGGCGATTGCCATGAACCGGCTCGGCGCAAAGAGCAACTCGGGCGAGGGTGGTGAAGACCCTGCCCGTTACGTTCGCGACGCCAACGGTGATTCGCGCAGCAGTGCGATCAAGCAGGTCGCTTCTGCCCGCTTCGGCGTCACCAGCGAATACCTGGTCAATGCCCAGGAGCTTCAGATCAAGATGGCGCAGGGCGCCAAGCCCGGTGAAGGCGGCCAGTTGCCCGGGCGCAAGGTCTATCCCTGGATTGCCAAGGTGCGCCTCTCGACGCCGGGCGTGGGGTTGATCTCGCCGCCACCGCATCATGACATCTACTCCATCGAAGACCTGGCCGAGTTGATCCACGACCTGAAGAACGCCAACCCCCGCGCCCGCATCAACGTCAAGCTGGTTTCGGAAGTCGGCGTCGGCACCATTGCCGCAGGCGTGGCCAAGGGTCACGCTGACGTCATCCTCATCAGCGGCTACGACGGCGGCACTGGCGCCTCACCGCAAAGCAGCATCAAGCACGCCGGTTTGCCGTGGGAGCTAGGCCTGGCCGAGACGCACCAGACTCTGGTGCTGAACAACCTCCGCAGCCGCGTGGTGGTGGAAACGGATGGCCAGATGCGCACAGGGCGGGATATCGTGATCGCCGCTCTCCTGGGCGCCGAAGAATACGGCTTCGGCACCGTCTCATTGGTCACGCTAGGGTGTGTGATGATGCGCGTCTGTCACATGAACACCTGCCCGGTGGGCGTCGCCACACAGAATCCCGAACTGCGCAAGAACTTCGCGGGCAAACCTGAGCACCTGATCAACTTCATGACCTTTGTAGCCCAGGAAGTGCGCGAGTTGATGGCGCAACTTGGCTTCCGCACCGTGAACGAGATGATCGGCCACACCGACAGGCTGGAGATGCGCCGGGCTGTCGAGCATTTCAAGGCACGCGGGCTCGACTACTCCAACATGCTCTACCAACCCGACGTCCCGCCCACCGTCGGCCGTTACTGCCAGGTCGAACAGAACCATGGTTTGGACCGAACCCTGGACAAACGGGTCTTGCTCGATCTCTGCCAGCCGGCGCTGGAACACGGCGAACCCGTGAGGGCCACGCTGCCGATCAAAAACGTCAACCGGGTCGTCGGCACCATTCTGGGCAGTGAGGTGACGCGACGGTACGGCAGTCAGGGCCTGCCGGATGACACCATCCACCTGCATTTTCAGGGGTCGGCCGGGCAGAGTTTCGGAGCGTTCGTGCCCAAGGGCATCACCCTGGAACTGGAAGGCGACGCCAACGACTACCTCGGCAAGGGCCTCTCGGGTGGCAGGATTATCGTCTATCCCCCCGAAGGCGCCACCTTCGTCGCCGAGGAGAACATCGTTATCGGCAACGTCGCCTTCTACGGCGCTACCAGCGGCGAGGCCTACATTCGGGGCGTAGCAGGCGAACGCTTCTGCGTGCGCAACAGCGGCGTCCATGCCGTGGTGGAGGCAGTCGGCGACCATGGCTGCGAGTACATGACCGGCGGTCGCGTGGTCGTCCTCGGCGCCACCGGCCGGAACTTCGCTGCTGGTATGTCGGGCGGCATTGCCTACGTGCTGGACTGGAACGGCGACTTCGCTCGGCGCTGCAATCAGGAAATGGTCGATCTCGAACGGATCGACAGCCCAGAAGAGATCGCAGAGCTGCGGGGCATGGTCCAGCGCCATGCCGAATATACCCACAGCGCCTTGGGCTGGCGGGTCCTCATCCGCTGGGATGAGCTGCTGCCGCAATTCGTCAAAGTGATGCCCAAGGACTACAAACGCATGCTGGAAGCATTTGCACGCGTCCATGCCGCTGGCCTCAGCGGTGAAGAGGCGATCATGGCCGCCTTTGAGCTTAACAAAAACGACACAGCCCGTGTGAGCGGCAACTAGGGAAGCGGAGGACAAGCACTGTGGGCAAAGCAACCGGCTTCATGGAATACCAACGCGAGCTCCCGTCAAAGCGTGAGCCGCTGGCACGTATCAGCGACTGGGAAGAGTTCGAGCTGCCCTTTCCCGAAGAGAAACTGCGCACGCAGGGCGCGCGCTGCATGGACTGCGGCATCCCCTTCTGCCACACGGGGACACTCATCAGCGGCATGGCCTCCGGGTGCCCGATCAACAAT
>CAZHTZ010000152.1:0-634 GCA_964535455.1 uncultured Caldilineales bacterium | reverse complement strand
CTTGTGGGATATTTCCATCAACTAACAAATCAAATCCCGGAATGGAATGACCTTGTCTACCACGGACTGTGGCAGCAGGCGTTGGAGCGACTCCTAAAGACAAACAACTTCCCCGAGTTCACGGGTCGCGTGTGCCCGGCGCCGTGTGAAGGGTCGTGTACTTTGGGCATCAATGACCCGCCCGTGACGATCAAGAACATCGAGCGCGCCATCATCGACCGCGGCTTCGAGGAAGGTTGGATCACCCCCCACATTCCGGTGCGGCGAACGGGCAACAAGGTGGCGGTGATCGGGTCCGGCCCGGCCGGGCTGGCCTGTGCCGACCAACTGAACCATGCCGGTCACAGCGTCACGGTGTTCGAGCGGGCCGACCGCATCGGCGGCCTGTTGACCTATGGCATCCCCAACATGAAACTAGACAAGCACCTTGTCCAACGCCGCGTTGACCTGATGACTGCTGAGGGCGTCCAGTTTGTCACTAGCACCGAAGTGGGCAAGGACTATCCAGCCCAGAGGCTTCTGGACGAGTACGATGCCACCATTCTTTGTGGCGGCGCCACGCGTCCGCGCGATTTTCCCATTGAGGGACGCGACCTCAAGGGCATCCACTTCGCCATGGACTTCCTGACCGCCA
>CAZHTZ010000151.1:3257-10065 GCA_964535455.1 uncultured Caldilineales bacterium | reverse complement strand
GTGACCGACGAGCCGATGATCACCGGCCAGGGCGCCCTTATCGGTTATCGCGACGGCCGTCTTTTGCGTCGTTTAATCCTCGATGCTCGCGTGGCGCTGCAAGCGACCCGCATCGCCGCCGGCCTGGGCGCCGGCATGGCCTACTTCACGGATAGTGAAATCCTGGTCGACCGTTTTGTCTACCCCCGCGAGCGCTACGAGGCCTGGTTTGGCGAGCACCTGGTGTATGACCCCGCTGCCGCCGACCGTCTCAACGGCCACCTGATCAAGTTCATCGCCCTCCACCCAGACTTGGACGCCGTCCCCCATGTGGCGACGTCGCTGTCGGCGGCGCTGGCAGGCGTGGCCGACGTCACCCAATCCTGGGTCTACTTTGTGGAGGGCACCACTCCTGGCGCAGACAAAGGTACGGCCCTGGCATGGTTATGTGCTCGTCTTGGCATTGACCGGAGCGAAGTACTGGCCGCCGGTGACGCCGGCAACGACATCACCATGCTGCGCTGGGCAGGCCAGAGCGCAGCACCGGCTGACGGCCACCCGAGCGCGCTGGCTGCCGCCGGTTGGGTGGCGCCGCCACTGCCCGAACACCCGGTGGCGGCCACTTTGGCCTACTACCTGGGTTGGTAGATGCTGGCCCGATATTGCCGGTAGAGGCGCACCGCGTGGTCGTGCGGCGCCCAAAGCCGTGCCATCGGTGAAGGGATTGGCATAGGCCCAGTTGACCGGCCTGCCGCCGCTGACGACTTGCCTCACGCGATCGGGCAGAGGCTGATGACGGTGCAGCAGCCAGCCCGGGGCCCAGTTCGGCCCGCTCATATGCCCGGTGAACAAGGTGATATCGAGTCCTAGACCGAGGTCCCCGGCGATGTCACCCACCATCTTCAAGTGGTGGAGGGCAGTGGGGCTGACGCTGGCCGGGAAGACCCCGAAGTACGCTCATGATTCTTGTTCCTCGAAACAGAACGGGAGCGGCGACTCGCGTCCCCGGCCCCTGCGGCCTGGCAGCCACACTCTGAACGTTCGGTCCTGTGTGAAGCCTATTCAGTGATGACGGCGACAGTCAAGCGGCAGACGCACACGAGCCGGCCTGCCTCGTCCGAAATGCTGATGTCCCAGACATGGGTGCGACGACCCACGCGCAGCGGTCGCACGGTCCCTCTCACCTGGCCTGAGCGCACGGTGCGCAGGTGGCTGGCATTGATCTCAAGGCCAACGACCTGCTGGCGCGGGAAGTCGATGCAACATGAGGCCATCTTACTGAGCTATGCGCTCATGTCCAAACTCGGTCGCGGCCGATCGACTGGTGTAGCGGCGTTCCTGTCAATCAGATCGCGCCCAGGGATTCGAGCGCAAACGAGATCAAACCAGGTGCACTATGACCTATATCATGTATCAGCCTCACATGTTATGGTATGCTGGCTGTGATATTCTATACATCCGACGAACAAACGACGCACGGCGCTGTCCGTGCTCGTTTTTTGCGCCGCCTATTCCTTCGCCGAACGTTCGTGCTCAGGAGAACTTCATCGATGGTCGCAACGAAGCCGAGAACAACGGCCAAAGCGCCGCCGGAGCATCCCAGCGGCGATCCGCGCTTCGCACTGATCGATCGCACCCTCAAAAGGTGGCGTTACCAGCAGGATGCCCTCATCGAGGTGTTGCACACGGCCCAAGAGGCCTTTGGCTACCTCGACGAAGATCTGCTGGTCTACGTGGCCCGGCAGCTCAAGCTGCCGTTGAGCTGGGTGTATGGCGTCGCCACCTTTTATCATTTCTTCTCGCTCAAGCCGCAAGGCGAGCACAACTGCATCGTCTGCATGGGCACCGCCTGCTATGTCAAGCGTGCCGCCGAGATTGTGGCTGCCTTGCAGGCGCAGTATGGCGTGGCCCCCGGGCGGACCACGCCCGATGGCAAGCTGAGCCTGTTGACAGCCCGCTGCCTGGGCAGTTGTGGTCTGGCCCCGGTGCTGGTGTTGGATGGGCAAGTCCTGGGCCAGGAGACACCTGAGTCGACCCTAAGCGCCGTGCAGGCCCGTCTCAGCGGCGCTAACGGTGGCACTGCGACAGCGGCAGCACCCAAGTCGCTGGTCAGCATGGAGGAGGTGGAAGCATGAACCGCGCCGACCTGCAAGCACTGGCGGACAAGGAGATCGAACGCCAGCGCAAATTCCGCTGCCGGCTGCTCTGCTGCGCCAGCACGCCCTGCCTCTCATCCGGCGCCACCGCCGTGATCGAGGCTCTGGAGGAATCCATCAAGCAGCAGAATCTGGACGCCGAAGTGGCGGTGGTCGCCACAGGGTGCATGGGGCCGTGCAGCCGGGGACCGGTGGTCATCGTGCAAGTCCAGGCAGAGGCCGATGTCGTCTACGAGCACGTCACGGCTGAAACGGCCCGCCAGATCGTCACCGAACACGTGGGGGCGAACAATCCTGTCCCGGACAAGGTGCTTCCTGCCGACCTTCCCTTCTTCACCAAGCAGACCAAGGTCGTGCTCGCCAACAGCGGGCAGATCGACCCTGAGAGGCTCGAAGACTACGTCGCGCGCGGCGGCTATGCCGCCCTGGCCTACGTCTTGCGGGAAATGACGCCAGAAGAAGTCTCTCAGGAAGTGACGCGCAGCGGCCTGCGCGGTCGCGGCGGCGCCGGCTATCCTGTCGGCCTCAAATGGGACCTGGTGCGCAAAGCCCCCGGCGAAAAGAAGTACGTGATCGCCAACGGCGACGAGGGAGACCCTGGCGCCTACATGGACCGCACGCTGATGGAGTCAGACCCGCATCGCGTGCTAGAAGGTATGGCTATCGCCGGCTATGCCGTCGGCGCCGATCAGGGCTTCATCTATGTGCGCGGCGAGTACCCGGTGGCAGCCAAACGCCTGGAGAAGGCCATCCGCGCTGCCGAGCGCCGCGGTCTTCTCGGCAGTCGCGTCCTGGATAGTTCATTCCAGTTCCGCATCGACATCCGCATCGGTGCGGGCGCCTTTGTCTGCGGCGAAGAAACCGCTTTGATGGCTTCGATCATGGGCCGCCGCGGGCAACCGGTGCCGCGACCCCCCTACCCCGCCCAAAGCGGCCTGTGGGGATGTCCCACGCTCATCAACAACGTCGAATCGTTCGGCAATATTGTGCCGATTATCGAGAATGGCGCCGAATGGTATGCCAGCATTGGCACAGCCAAGAGCAAGGGGACCAAGATCTTTGCCCTGGCCGGCAATGTGGAGAACACCGGTCTGATCGAGGTGCCCATGGGCATCTCGCTGCGCGAAATCGTATTTGAAATCGGCGGCGGCATTCCCGGCGGCCGCAAGTTCAAGGCCGCGCAGACGGGCGGCCCCAGCGGCGGCTGCATTCCCGCCGAGCATTTGGACACACCCGTCGACTACGAAAGCCTGAAGGCCCTGGGCTCGATCATGGGGTCGGGCGGCCTGATCATCATGGACGACCAGAGCTGCATGCCCGATGTCGCCAAGTTCTTCATGGAATTCTGCATGGACGAGAGCTGCGGCAAATGCGTGCCCTGCCGCGTAGGCACTGTGCAGATGCACCGCATCCTCGAACGCATCACCAACGGCAGCGCTACGATGGCCGACCTTGACACGCTGCAAGAGCTCTGTGTCATGGTGCGTGAAACGAGTCTGTGCGGGCTGGGCAGTTCGGCGCCGAACCCGGTCCTCAGCACGCTCCGCTACTTCCACCAGGAATACGAAGACCACATCCGCGAACACAAGTGCGCCGCTGGAGTCTGCGATATGAAGGAAGTGCCGGTCATGGATCTGCTCGAAGTCCTGCCCCAACGCATCCAGGCTGAGTATCCGGAGGTGACCTCATGACAGTCATTACGATGACCATCAACGACGAGGTGGTGAGCGGCCGCCAGGATCAGACACTGCTCGACCTGATCCGTGAGCGCGGGATCGAGATTCCCACCCTTTGCCACCTGGACGGCTTGACCGAACGAGGCGGCTGCCGGCTTTGCCTGGTCGAGGTCAAGGATACCAACCGCCTGATGCCGGCCTGCACCACCACCGTGCAAGAGGGTCTGTCGATCTACACGCACAGCGAGCGGCTGATCAAGTACCGCCGGATGATCCTCGAGCTGCTCTTTAGCGAGCGCAACCACGTCTGCGCGGTGTGCGTGATGAATGGTCGCTGCGAGCTTCAGGGCGAAGCCGCAGCCATTGGCATGACGAGCGTGCGCTATGATTATCTCTGTCCCGACCTGTCCCTTGACGCCAGCCACGAGCGCTATATCATCGACCACAATCGCTGCATCCTTTGCACGCGCTGCGTACGGGTTTGCGACGAGGTGGAAGGCGCCCACACCTGGGATGTCATGGGCCGAGGCGTCAACAGCCGCGTGATCACCGATCTGAACCAGCCCTGGGGCGCCAGCCTGAGCTGTACTAGCTGCGGCAAGTGCGTGCAGGTCTGCCCAACGGGCGCCTTGCACACCAAGGGCTCGACGGTTTCCGAGATGCGCAAACGCCACGACTTCCTGCGATGGATTCTGGATGGACGCGAGAAGAAGGAGTGGTCATACGGCAATGGCGGCAAGCCAGAGGCAAAACGATGACAACGCCACCCGCGCCCAGGCAAGACGCAAAAAGTGACAAGCCGGAAGCCCCGGCGTCTGTGCCAGGCAAGATCCGTCTGGCCACAGCCTGGCTCGGAGGCTGCTCTGGCTGCCACATGAGCTTTCTCGATCTGGACGAGCGCCTCATCGACCTGGCCGCTGCCGTCGACCTGGTGTATAGCCCCATCGCCGACATCAAGGTGTTCCCTGAAGCCGTCGATGTGGCGCTCGTGGAAGGCGCCGTTGCCAACGTCGACCACCTGAAACTGGCTCAAGAAATCCGTGCCCGCAGCAAGATCGTCGTCAGTTTCGGCGATTGTGCCGTCACCGGCAACGTGACCAGCCTGCGCAACCGCCTGCAGGTGAACGATCTGCTCACCCAGGTTTACCGCGAAGGTCCAGGCGGCGTACCCCGAGGCGGCGAGGCCGACAAAGTGGTGCCGGCGCTGCTGCCACGCGTCTATCCGTTGCACCATGTCATTACCGTAGACGCCTTTGTCCCCGGCTGCCCGCCTGACCCCGACCGCATCTGGGCCGCCGTGTCAGCCCTGTTGCGCGGCGAGCCGGTCATGTTGGAAGAGCCGATGCGCAAGTTCGGATGAACGGAGAACCGCCCATGACACGCACTGTAACCATTGACCCCGTCACCCGCATCGAGGGGCACGCCAAGATCACGATCCACCTGGACGACGCCGGTAAGGTGGCCGACGCCCGTTTCCACGTCGTCGAGTTTCGCGGATTCGAGAAGTTCTGCGTCGGCCGCACTTTCTGGGAGATGCCCGGCATCACTGCCCGCATTTGCGGTATCTGCCCGGTAAGCCACCTGGTGGCCTCCGCCAAGACCGGCGACGACATCCTGGGTGTGCGCATCCCGGCCACAGCCGAGAAGCTCCGCCGCTTGATGAACTGGGGCCAGATCGTCCAGAGCCATGCCCTCAGCTTCTTCCATCTTAGCGCGCCTGATCTTCTACTCGGCATGGAGAGCGATCCCGTCGAGCGGAACATCATGGGGCTTATCCAGAAGCAACCCAACATTGCCCGAAGTGGCATCCGTCTGCGCCAGTTTGGCCAGGAAGTCATCCGCTTGCTGGGCGGCCGTAGCGTCCATCCCGCCTGGACGGTGCCGGGTGGCGTGCGCGAGCCCTTGTCGGTTGCCAAGCGCGACCAGATCCGGCGCATGTTGCCGGAGGCGTTCGACATCGCCGAGCTGGCACTCGACTTGTTGAAAGACAGCTATGACGACCACACCCGCGAGCAGGAAACCTATGGCGAGTTCCCCAGCCTGTTCATGGGGTTGGTGACGCCCCAGGGCGGACTCGAACACTATGACGGTCTGCTTCGTGTCGTCGACGCCGGAGGACGGGTGCTCGAGGAGAAGAACCCTTCACAGTTCCGGTCATTCATCGGCGAGGCCGTCGAGCCCTGGAGCTACCTCAAGTTCCCCTATTATCGGCCCTTCGGCTACGAAAACGGCGGCGGCATGTACCGCGTCGGTCCGCTGGCCCGGCTCAACGTCTGCGACTTCGCCGGCACCCCACGTGCTGAACGAGAGTTGCGCCAGTTTCGCCGGCTGTCCGACCGCAGCAAGCCGGTCACGGGCAGTTTCCATTACCACTATGCCCGCCTGATCGAAATCCTATTCTGCCTCGAAAAAATCGAGGAAGTCCTGGACGATACGGAGTTGACCAGCGACCACATCCGTTCTCACTCGAGCGTGAACCAACTCCGAGGAGTCGGCGTCAGTGAAGCCCCACGCGGCACGCTCTTCCATGAGTACGAGGTCGACGAGAACGGCGTTCTCAAGTACGTCAACCTGATCATCGCCACCGGCCAGAACAACCTGGCCATGAACCGCACGGTCAAGCAGATCGCACAGGCCTACGTCAACGGCGACGGTCTGAGCGAGGGCATCATGAACCGCATCGAGCACGGCATCCGTCTGTTCGACCCCTGCCTGAGCTGCTCGACACACGCAGTCGGACAGATGCCGATGCACGTCCAACTTCTGGCCCCCGACGGCGCCCTGCTGGACGAAATGGTGCGGGGCTAGAAAATCCGTAATTCGTAATGCGTAATACGTAAGCCGCCAGGAAGACTGGATTACGCATTACGCATTACGCATTACGCATTACGTTTCTCGTTTCTCGTTTCTCGTTTCTCGCCTCTCACTCCATGCTCCTCCTCCTCGCCTGCGGCAATGACCTCCGCCGGGACGATGGCGCCGGGCTGGTCCTGGCCG
>CAZHTZ010000151.1:0-3157 GCA_964535455.1 uncultured Caldilineales bacterium | reverse complement strand
TGCGGATTGCCGATCTCCTCCTCACCCTCGATCAAGAACTTCAGGCGCAGTGGCAGCTCCCCGTAGACGGCGCGATAGACCTCGACGGCGTGGATACGTGACATGAAGTCGCCCTTGTCATCCGAAACCCCGCGGGCGAACAGCTTGCCCTCACGCACGGTGGGTGCGAAGGGAGGCGTCACCCACTGATCGAGGGGGTCGGGGGGCTGCACATCATAGTGGCTGTAGGAGAGCAGGCTGCGCCGGCCCTCACCCGCGTGCCCCCAGACGACGGCCGGTCCACCTTCCCCATCCCAAAGGGTCACCTGACAGCCCGCACGGTGCAAGCGATCCGCCACCCATGCCGCCATGTCGGCCAGCGGTCCGGGCTGCGCCGAGACAGAGGGAATACGGCACGCCTCGACGAGATCGGCCAGCATTTCCGGCTGTTGGGCAGCGACGTAGCGTGCTACAAGGTCATTCATGACAACTCAGGCTCTGGCAATGCAATGATAGAGTACATAGACAGCATAGACGATTATAGCGCCCGCCGTAGGGCGTGTACAATAGCCTTCGCCGTCTCGGTAAGCCACCCTAACCCTCTCCCGGAGAGCACAGCTTGGACCCTATCACCGTCATCATCAACCCTTACGCCAACCGCGGAGACAGCCGGCACCGGATCGATGCCGGCCTGCGGGTTCTTGCCACCAGCGGTCTGCACTTCCATATCGAGCTCACCGAATACCGGGGGCATGCCATCAAGCTGGCCGAGCAAGCCGCGATCGCGGGTGCTCCCATGGTGGTGGCGGCGGGCGGGGATGGCACGGTGCACGAAGTGGCGAACGGCATTCTGCGGGCCATGGAGGGGCAGCAGGGCACGGCGCAGACGACACTCGGCATCCTGCCTGTTGGCAGTGGAAACGATTTCGCCTGGGGTCTGGGCCTGGACCGCGGTCTCGACGACGCTCTCGAGCGCCTGCGTCGCGGGCGTACGCGGGTCATCGATGTTGGCTATGTCGAATCTGATGTCGACCAGCCGCGCTACTTCCTCAATATCCTCGGCGGCGGCTTCGACTCGCGCGTCAATCTGGAAGCGCACAAGATGAAGCGTTTGCGTGGCTTCAGCATCTATGCCGTAGCCTTGTTCAAGACCATGGCCATTTACTACCGCTCACCAATAACGACGTTTCGTTACGATGGCAACGAATACACGTTTCCGATGCTGATGGCGCTGGTTGCAAATGGCCCCCGCCTGGGAGGGGGATTCATTGCCGCTCCCGATGCCAAACACGACGACGGGCTCTTTGACCTCTGTATCGTACACAAGACCGGCCGGCTGGACATGCTGCGATTGGTCCCCAAATTTATGCGCGGGAAGCACATGTCTCATCCCAAGGTGGTCATGGCCCGCACCACGGCGCTGGAGATCGAGAGCGACGAGGGCTTCCCTTCGCAAGCCGACGGTGAGGTCATCGGCAACGATGTCAGGCGGCTGAAGGTTACGCTATTACCGCAGCGGTTGCGCGTGGTGGTATGACCAACCTGACGGTCTGGAACGTCGTCCTGGCGGTCGTTGCGGGCTATCTGATAGGTTCCTTCCCGACAGGCGTGTTGGTGGCGCGTGTGTTGGGCGGGCCTGACCCCCGCACCACTGGCAGCGGCCACACGGGTGGGAGAAACTTGATTCGCCTTGCTGGCTGGCCGGCTGGCATTGTCACGGGCGCAGTGGACATTGGCAAAGGCGCGCTGGCGGTGTGGCTGGTGCTGCAGGTTGTGTCCAATCCCTGGGTGGCGCCCTTGACCGGTACTGCGGCCGTGGCGGGTCACTGCTGGCCGGTGTTCGCCCGTTACCGCGGGGGCATGGGTGTTGCCACAGCCGCTGGCCTGGCGCTGTGGTTCTTCCCGCTGGCCATTCCCATCACCGGCGTCTTCTACTATCTACTGCTGCGGCTGCTGCGTCATCAGGCTCGAGCAGCCATGGTCGCGGCCGCGCTCATCCCCCTTGTCCTCATCGCTCTAAGGGTCGATCCTTCTGACCTGGCGTTGGGCGTCGGCATGTCAATGGTGTTGGTGGCACGCTATGCCAGCGACTTCCATCGGGTGTACGAGGACTGACGCCCGGTCTGCTGCCCCCGTCTGAATATGTCCACCAGGCGGCGCAGCCAGTGTCGGCGTCAAAGCTGGGGCCGGAGGTGGAAACCGGCTGGGCTAGGCAGTTGGGGTTTCTGTTGGCATCGGCGTTGGCGTTGCGGGAGGTGATTCGGCTGGTGCTGGCGTCGGGATGAAGTAGCCGAAGCACAGCTTGGGCGCGTTGCCATCGTTTTCGGCATAGGCAACCTGGATATATGACGCTGCCCAGCTTGACCAGACCCCGGTGAACTCCTTGTCCAGCTCCCAGCCACTCACCGTCCCCAGTCGCGTCATCCCTCCCGGCTGCACCGCTGCCGAATCGATGGCGATCTCGTTGTACGAGTCCACTACTGCCTCGTCATAGCGCAGACTTCCACGGCTCTCAGTCCCAAAACCGCCGTAGTCACCCGCCTGCAGCCTGCCGTCGTTCTCCGGCCTGCTTTCCACTACGTCTAAACGGATTTCCCCCAGCGCCTGCGATTTGCCAGCCACATACAGGCCAAGGGTGACATCGTGAACGACTGCATCGGCAGGGATCGAGCTTGTGTCGAAAAGGAAGACACCCCTGCGCAGAGTGCGGAACCCGTTCTCCGTCGCACTGGCATTCAACCGCACGGCGCTATCCACATCGATCTCGCTGTTCGCCTGCGTTCCCTCCCCACTCATGATGTCGGCAAAGGACTCGTCAAGTTCCCCCCTCTGCACCACACCATCCACGCTGCCGCCCTCCGTCCCTGCGGCCGGGTAGAAACAGTACACTGTCGGCGTCGCCGTTGCTGTCGGCGTGGGCGTCACCGTAGGTGTCTCGGTGGGCGTTGGTGTCTCGGTCGGTGTAGCCGTCGGCGTGGCGGTTGGAGTGCGGGTCGAGGTCGGCGTCACCGTAGGGGTCGATGTGGCGGTTGGCGTCGGCGTCCTTGTTGGCGTAAGTGTGGCCGTTGGCGTGCGCGTAGGCGTCGGAGTCACCGTCGGCGTCTCCGTCGGTGTTGAAGTTGGGGTCGCCGTGGGCGTAGAGGTGGGGGTGCGTGTGGGTGTCGGCGTCAACGTAGGC
>CAZHTZ010000150.1:0-10086 GCA_964535455.1 uncultured Caldilineales bacterium | reverse complement strand
GTTGCGCCCAGCCGCCTCGCCTGCTTCACGTAGCCCTGCACCACCGAGTTCGGGTCACACAACCCGTCGCGGTCATAGTACGTGCCGGCAATAACGGCAGGCTCGGCGTCCAGGTCGATCAGGGGAGCACGTCGCCCGATCTCGTCCCGATCCAGCCACTCGGTGGCGATCCCCAAGGAGTGCTGCAAGGCAACGTTGCGTCGAAAGTCGGCAACGGCCTTATCGGAGCTGAGCGTGAACAGATAGCCACAGAAGTGCAGATTGATGTCCTGCTCAATCTCCTCTGGAAAGCGCTCAAGCATCTGAATACTCAGAGTGGAGAGACGGATGTTGATCTCTGCCGAGAACTGATGGCGGATGCCGCCGGCGCAGGTGCCGGTCGCGCCCAGGCCAAAAAATGGGCCTTTCTCCAATAGGAGAACGCGACCGGCCCCGCGGCAAGCGAGATGGTAGGCTGCGCTGGCGCCCATGACGCCGCCGCCGATGATCACAATGTCAGCGATTTTGGGAAGCATTGGAGAAGTCCTTGTCTAGATGATGACGGCCTTCCCAGGCCCCAACAGCCGGGCGGCCGCAGCGAACACCTGATCGACGTCCAGCTCCGCCAAACAGGTGCGCTCAGGACAGCCCTGCCGCCAGCCCACCCGATGCTGCACATAGGCGCATGGCGAGCAGGAGATGCCCAGCCGCACCACCTCGCTGGGGCTGGCCGGCGTCCAGGGCGCCCAGGCCAGATGGTTGCTAGGACCGAAGATGGCCACAAGCGGTACTCGCATAGCCGCAGCAATGTGCATGACGCCGCTATCGGCGCCGACAAACAGAATACTACGCGCAATAACGGCCGCCAACTGCTTCAGTGTGAGCATTCCGCTGAGATCGATGTGAGGCACGGTCGCCGCCGCCAGGACCGCGGGGACGTCATCGGCAGCCGTGCCCACCACTACCACGGGCAGGTCGTACATCCGGCGCAGGGCAGCCGCGAGCGCTGCAAACTTGGGTGGGTCCCAGCGCCGCGCCGGCGCGAACCCGCCCGAACCGGGATGGAACACGGCAAAAGGCCGCGCGCCCAGCCCCGCTGCCGCCAGTAGCTCGCCGGCCTTGTCGTGGTCCGATGGTGCGACCGGCAGGTCCAGCGTCCTATCGGGATTGCTTGCGCCCAGTTGACCGGCCAGGGCAAGCCAATACTCGACTTCGCTCCTAACCCCAAACCCTTCGTCCGTGACCGGATGTGTCAGCCATCCCCCATGCCCGTTGTCCAGCCCGACAGTCATGGGTGCGCCTGTGGCCGCGATGAGCGCCCGCTGCTTGGCGCGCCCTAACGGGGTGGTCAGGTGGTGAAAATTGACCACAGCGTCGTAGCAGCGGTCTCGAAGCGTCCTCATCTGCCGCGCCAGCGGTCGCCATGCCGCCGGACGCAGGATGCTCAAACCCTCGAAGCTCGTTTTGGGAAAGAGCACGACCTCGTCGACCAGCGCCGATCCCTGGAACAAACCGGCGGTGTGCGGATTGACGAGCACGTCCAACCCCGCCTCCGGAAAGCTTGAGCGCAGGGCGCGCAGAGCCGGGGTGATGTTGAGGACATCGCCCAGGTCGGCAAGCTTGACGGCCAGGATTCGACCGTGAGGTGGCAGCGGCTGGACTCCGTTAGGCGCCTGAAATAGCGCTGAAATGCTGCCGCGATTCTACGCCCGCGTGAGACTGTGGGCAAATGCACTGTTCGCCTTCGCGTTTGGGTACTTGACATAGGAAACCAATCGATATACCATATGGTATCCTGCTATGCGAAAGAGGTGAAGATGGCAAACCAACCCGATCTCTTCAGCACTCTGAGCGAACCTGTGGATAGGGGCAAAACCACAGATCCGGTGGCGAATTTTCCCGACGCGCTTTCAGCCGACAGCCATCTATCGGCGGCACTGGCCCCCTACCAGGCGTATATGTATAGCACCGGCATGTCGGAGAACACCATCAAGGCTTTTCTGGGTGATATCCGCCTGTTGGGCAAGTTTCTGCAGGAGAAAGGTGCAAGCACGCGGTTGAAGGATATTGGCACCGAAACGCTGAACCGGTTCCTCTATTGGCTCAAGTTCGAGCGCACCGATGCCGACGGCGCACCTGTGCCATGCAGTCCGAAATCCTACGCCCGCCGTGTGACCTCATTGAAGTCGTTCTTTGGTTGGCTCGGACAGACCAGCACCCTCCCCACCGATCCTGCGGCGCCGGTGCTTCAGGAAAGCGCCCAGGCGCCGCTTCCCCGCATTCTCTACGACGACGAGATCGAGCGGCTTGTGCGTGCCACACGCGACCAGCTCTGGTCGACTGCCAAACCCGATGCCCGTCCCCACCTGCTTGTACTGCTGATGCTCCAGACCGCTTTGAAAAAGGGCGAGGTCGTGTCCGTCCGCCTTGAGGACATCGATAGCTCGAACGTCAGAGAGCCGGTCCTCTTTGTGCGCTACAGTGATGGCCGCCACGGTCACAAGGAGCGCAAGCTCTCTCTGGGACCGGCGTTTGCGCCCGTGCTCAGCCAGTATCTGCGCAACTATAAGCCCAAAGAACACCTGTTTGAGTGCACCGCCCGCAATCTCGAGTATGTGTTGGAAGACGCCGCCGCCATGGCTAACATCAAGGACGGCGTTTCGTTCGAGATGCTGCGCTGGACTTCGGCGGTCCGTTCCTACCGTTTCGGCACCCCACCGGAAGCCCTCCGTCTCAAGCTGGGATTGAGTCCCATTAGTTGGCGCGAGACGTTCGAGAAGATCAAGAAGCTCGCCAGCCCCGGGCTATAGGACGCACTCCGGATTGTCATTCTGAGGAGCTTTGCGACGAAGAATCTCCCGTCTCGTCGCTACGGCTTGGCCCCTTGGGCGCCGATGGGCAAGAACAACAGGTGAGACGCCTGATACGTTTCGTGGGCGTCAAGGAAGTCGCCGCCCCAGCCGCCTACCACGTGCAGGTTGGGACCGATGATAGCACCGACGGCGTGATGCCAGGGACCGAGACGGGGAGAATCGATGGTCGACCAGGTCTGGGTGTTGAGGTCGAAGCGCTCGTGCAGCGACGGCTCATCTCCGGCGCCGCCGCCAAGTGCATAGATCGACGTGCCTTCGGCGCCCACCGCCAGCCCCGCCCGCGGTTCGACCAGGCCGGGCGCCGCCTCCCACTTGTCGCCGGCCGGGTCATAGGCCCACATCTCTGCCCGTTGGTCGGAGCCATCATGGCCGCCGATCAGGTAGATCCTGTCTCGTATCCACACAGCGCTCGCCATCGCCCGCGCCGCAGGCAGGCTGGCAATTGGACGCCAGGCGTCTTTAGCGGGATCGTACACGTAGGCGGCATCCAGGGCCTTGGCGCCGTCCCAGCCGCCCAGGGCATATAGGCGTCCACCCGCCGTCACAAGCGCCGGACCACAGGCCGGCGCCGGCAACGAGGCTACCTCCTGCCACTTCTGTGTGGCGGGGTCAAAGCGATGGACGCCGGCCAAGGGAACTGCGCCTTTGCACCCACCCGCCACATAGAGCTGTCCTTCCAGCGACGCCGCGCTGGCATTGCGCGCCGCCACCGGCCGCGGAGGCAGCACCTGCCAGGTGTCGAAGTTCGGGTCGTACATCTCCATGGCATCCGTGTCGCCGGACGCCGTCTCACCACCCACAACATACAGGCGTCCGTCGATGACGGCAGACGCCGCCCTGCTGCGGGAAGTGGGCATGGCGGCGCGCTGCGTCCAACGCGGGGTTTCCTGCCGCGGCGGCGGCAGCGTGCGGTCGGCGCCGCGATCGGTCGTGAAGTTCGTGGCTAGCGCCGGCGCTGCGACCGGTCTGCGGTTGGGCCAGAAGGCGAGACACAGTGCCAGGGTCAGCACGCCCGCCAGGGCCGCGATCCGCCAGGGCCGCCAGTACGTGGCCATGGGCGGCCAAGCCAGCGCACCTGCCTCAGCGTCGTCGCCATCCGGCAGCGCCGGCGTCTCCAGCCCCGGGACGACGATCCACCCCTTGCGCACCGCTTCCATTGTCGCCTCAGTGCGTGACTGCACCCCCATCTTCTCGAAGATGTTGCGGAGGTGTACCTTCACCGTATTGGGGCTGATCGAGAGCCTGGCAGCAATCTCATCGTTGCTCAGGCCTTCTGCGAGCAAGGCCAGAATCTCCAACTCACGGCGCGTCGGGGTTATCTCCTCAGCCATGCCGTGATTATACACGCCCGGAAGGGGCCGCCCTAAAGAATGCGGCGGCGACAGAATGTGACGTTTTGACGCAGCTAGCCATGAATGGTAGACTGCGCTCGCCCTTCCCTGTATTTGGGACCGGACGGATGTACGCCGCGCATCCAGGAGCGGTCCTTCTGGTAGGGTATTTCTTTGTTCAGCGCCCAGAGGAGAGAACTCATGCAGCCACGTCCGGTGATAGGCATCACCACGCAGACGCAGGAAGCGGTGCCCGGTCAGCTTCCGCGCTGCTGGATCATGGGCCACACCTATATCACGTCGCTGTCGACGGTGGGCGCCCTTCCCTGGGTCATCCCCCTGATCGCTGGTGACATGGACACCTTGCGCAGCATCTACGAACGTCTTGACGGTGTCTTCTTGCCGGGTGGGGTCGACATGAACCCGGCTACGTATGGGGAGGAGCGCAGCGAGCTTTGCGGCCGGCTTGACCCCGACCGCGATGTCGTGGAAATCAGCCTTACGCGCTGGGCACTTGAAGACCACAAACCGATCCTGGGCGTCTGCCGAGGGCTGCAAGTCATGAACGTAGCTGCAGGGGGCAGCCTCTATCAGGACGTTCTCGCCCAACATCCGGACGCCATCAAACACGACTACTATCCCTACACCGGCGAGTTCACACGCGACATGTTGGTGCATGACGTGAACATTGAACCGGGGTCGCGACTGGCCGGTTTGCTTGGCAGCCAGCGCTTCATGGTCAACAGCATGCACCACCAGGGCATCAGGCGGCTCGCCCCGGGTTTGCGGGCCACATCGAGCGCGCCTGATGGCTTGGTCGAAAGTATTGAGGCGCCGAATGGCCAGTTTGCCGTGGCCGTGCAATGGCACCCCGAGGAGTTTGTGCAGCGCGATGCCGCCACTCGCCGGCTCTTTACGGGCTTTCTCGCCGCGGCTATGAACTTTCGCGACCGCACTTACCAGCCTGTCCATCCTTCGGTCGGGCAGACCGCATGAACCGCGAATACCAACGTTGGTATAGCCCGGCCTTGGGCCGGGACATGGAACTCCTGCTGTTCGGCCACGCCGGTGCTCGCCTGCTGGTGTTTCCCACCTCAAAGGGTCGTTACTACGAATGGGAAGACCGGGGCATGCTCGATGTGATGGCCGAACCGATCGAACGCGGATGGCTGCAGGTCGTCTGCGTGGACAGCGTAGACGAAGAGAGCTGGTACGCGCGCGACAAGTGGCCGGGCGACCGCGCCTGGCGCCACGTGCAGTATGACAACTACCTGCGCTATGAGGTCGTGCCGTTCACACAGCAGAACCCGAACCCCTTTTTCATGGTCACCGGCGCCAGCTTCGGCGCCTACCACGCCATCAACTTTGCCTTCCGTCACCCCCATCTCGTCGGCCGGGTGTTGGCGATGAATGGAATGTATGACATCCGCAGCTTTGTGGACGGTCATCATGACGACAACGTCTTCTTCAATAACCCGGTCGAATACATCGCCAACGAGCGGGACCCGGCGCGACTTGACGCGCTCCGCCGCATCGACGTTATCCTCACGATCGGCGAGAACGAACCGCAGGGATTGCGCGAGAACACTGAGCACTTCTCGCAGATCCTGTGGGACAAGAGCATCTGGCACGCCTTCCGCATCTGGAAAGGCTGGGCGCACGACTGGCCGTGGTGGAAGGAAATGGTCCGGACCTATCTCAACGGGCCGGCGTGAGGATGGTAGACAGTAGACAGTAGTCAGTATCCAGACAAGCGTCCTCTGTCCTCCGTCCTCCGTCCTCTGTCCTCTGTCTTCTGTCCTCTGTCCTCCGTCCTCTGTCCTCTGTCCTCCGTCCTCTGTCCTCTGTCCTCTGTCCTCTGTCCTCCGTCCTCTGTCCTCCGTCCTCCGTCTTCCGTCTTCTTTTCTCTGCCAAAGGAGCTGATCAATATGACCCTCAAAGTTGGCCTACTTGTGGGGCGCGAGTGGTCTTTCCCGCCGGCCTTCATTGATGAGCTCAACAAACGCGATGAGGGAGTGACGGCGGAGTACGTGCAATTGGGTGGCACGCGCATGGAGGAGCCCGTCCCCTACGCTGTCATCGTCGACCGCATCTCGCACGAGGTGCCGTACTTTCGCAGCTTCCTCAAGCACGCCGTCTTGCAGGGCGTCAGCGTGGTCAACAATCCCTTCATGTGGACGGCGGATGACAAGTTCTTTGGCGCCTCGATGGTGACCAAGTTGGGCATTGCCAGCCCCAAAACCATAGTCATGCCCAACAAGGACTACATGCCCGGCATTGTACATGGCGAAAGCCTGCGCAACCTGAAGTACCCGCTCGACTGGCAGAGCATCATCGACTACGTGGGCCTGCCCTGCGTGCTCAAAGACGCTCATGGCGGCGGCTGGAAAGACGTCTTCATTTGCCAGACCCTGGACGAGCTTATCTACTTCTATAACCACACCGGCCTGCGCACGATGATCGTCCAGGAGTTCATCAAATGGGACCACTACGTGCGCTGCGTCTGTCTGGGCCAGGAGGAAGTCCTGCCGATCAAGTATGATCCGCACGAGCGTCGCTATCACGTCGAGCATGACCACCTGGGTTCCGAGCTTGGCCAGCGCGTCGTCGACGACTCCCTGAAGCTCGTGCGAGCATTCGGCTACGACATGAACTCGGTGGAATGGGCCATTCGTGATGGCGTCCCCTATGCCATCGACTTCATGAACCCGGCCCCGGATATGGATATCAACAGCCTGACCCCATTCTACTTCGATTGGGTGGTCAAGCACATGGCCGACATGGCTATTCGCCTGGCCAAGAACCCGCGTCCGCAAAGCAAATCGGTCGGCTGGGAGGCCCTGTTTGCAGGTTCCGGCCAGAGCCGAAAACGCTCCCAATCAAAGTAGTCCTACTTTTCTTTATCACCCATCATCGAGGCGCTCTTTATGTCCAGACGACACAAGGTTCCCAACGCAGCGGCCACACAAGCCCAGGCCGACATGCAGACGCAAGCCGCGGCGAAGGCCAGGTCAGAGCCGGCTGCCAAACCACAATCGACGTCGAAGCAAACATCGGCGACCAAACAACCGCAAGCGGCTGCCAAGCCCAAATCGGGTGGCAAGCACACCCCTGCGCCCAAACAGCGTACGACCCTGATGACGATTGCTATTGCTCTCGTTTTCTTGCACGGTCTTGTCGCCACCGCCATCGTGTTCGCATACCTGTATTCGATAGGCGGTATCGGCGAGATCAACAAGCAGATCCTCTTCGGGGTGCACGCTGCTGCCGCGGTTGCCAGTGTCATCGCCGCCGTCGCCCTTTGGTACTGGAAGCGGTGGGGCATCTATCTCTACGCCGCCGCCATCGTCGTTTCGGCGGCCATGGCCCTCATGCTCGTCGGCATGTACGGCATTTTTGCGGAGCTTGTGCCGGCCTTCGTCGTCATTTACATCTTGTACCCCAAGATCAAGCTCTTCGACTAGGCCGTCCCGTTCGCCAACTTGCCCACTCCTTTCGGCGCCTCGTTGCCCATGTCCAAGACCGCCGTCCAGTACTATCACGACCTGCTCTCCGACGCGATGGCGCTGGATTCCCAGGCGCAGCTCGACGACCAGATGCAGCGCCGCGGCCTCTTCTTCGGCGACCGCCCGCTGTCGTCGGTACTGCGCCCTCGCTTCCTCGGCTTTCAGGAGTTCCGCTACATCCAGCAACGGGTGGCCCTCATCCTGCGTGCGTTCGACAAGATCCACCGCGCCGGCACGGTGAGTCCCACCTTCCGGCAGCAGTTTGGCCTGACAGACTGGGAGGAGGAGCTGGTGACGTTCGACCCCGGCTTCCGCAGCCCTACCCCCCTCTCGCGGCTGGACACGTTCTTCATCCCGGACTCCTTCGAGCTGAAGCTGACCGAATACAACGCTGAGACGCCCGCTGCGCCGGCCTACAACGACGTGCTCTCCAGTGTGTTCAGCGGGCTGCCGGTGATGGGCGAGTTCATGAAGCGCTACCAGGTGCGGCCGCTGCCGGCTCGTGTCGACGTGCTGCACACGCTGCTCGATTGCTACAAGCAGTGGCTTGGCCGTTACGCCCGCCCCAACATCGCCATCCTCGACTGGCGCGAAGTGCCCACCTACAGCGAGTTCGAGCTCTTTTTCAACTACTTCCAGGCGCAGGGACTCAACTGCGTGATCGCCGACCCGCGCGAGGTCGAGTACCGCAATGGTCGTCTCTACGCCGGCGAGTTCGCCATCGATCTGATCTACAAGCGGGTCCTGCTTTCGGAGTTGGTGGAATGGGGAGGGCTGCAAAGCGACGTGGTCCGGGCTGTGCGCGACCGCGCCGTCTGCATGGTCAACCCCTTCACCTGCAAGATGCTCTACAAAAAGGCCAGTCTCGCCGTGCTCAGCGACGAGCGCAACGCTCACCTCTTCGAGGACGACGAGTACAAGGCCATTCAAGACCACGTGCCCTGGACACGCCTGGTCGAAGAGCGCACCACGTACTTCCACAACCGCGAAGCCGACCTGATCCCGTTCATCGTCGCCAACCGCGAGCGGCTCGTGCTCAAGCCCAATGACGACTACGGCGGCAAGGGCATCGTCCTGGGCTGGACGGTGGACAACGCTGTCTGGGAGGCGGCGGTGCAGACGGCGCTGCAGTCGCCGCATATTGTGCAGGAGCGGATCAGCATCCCGTCCGAACCCTACCCAAGCCTCGTCGACGGCCACGTCCAGTTCATCGACCGCCTGTTCGACACGGCCCCATTCTGCTTTTACGGCAGCTTTATGTCTAGCGCGCTCACGCGCCTCTCCACCGTCGACCTGCTCAACGTTACGGCCGGCGGTGGCTCGTCCGTCCCAACCTTTGTGATTGATTACCGCTGAGAGGGAGTTGACACCCATGAGCCACTTGAAACGGCTGCTGTCGCTCGGGTTGGTCGCCGTCACGATGTTTGCCATCGTGGCTGTGCCAGCGCTTGCCGCCACAGCATCCCCGGCTGTTGCCCCAGCTGCGGCCGCAGCCACTCCGACCCCGCCTGCCCAACCGGCTGACGACTGGGCCAACGCCAAGAAGACAGGTAGGATCCTCGTCGGTACGGCGGCGGATTACCCGCCCTTCGAGTTCTACTCGAGCAACTACCAGCTCGACGGTTTTGACATTGCCTTGATGAAGGAGATCGGCAAGCGCATGGGCGTAGGGGTTGTCTTCATCGACAATGCCTTCGACGGCCTGTTCGATGCGCTGCGCCTGAACCGCGTGGATGCTGCCATTGCCGCCATTTCGGTGACGCCGGATCGGCAGCAGTTCGTGGACTTCTCCAACCTGTACTACATCGGCGAGGATGCCGCCCTGGCCGGCAAGTCCTTCCAGGGCGACGTGACCTCACCCACCGACCTGGCAAAGCAGAAGGTGGGTGTACAGCGGGGTACGACCTACCAGCATTGGGCCCAGGAAAACCTGGTGGACAAGGGCCTGATCACGCAGACCGACCTGGTCACGTACCAGGATGTGAGCTCCCTGGTGCGTGACCTGGGCAATGGCACTTTCGATGTGGCGCTGATGGGCCTCCTACCGGCGCAGCAGTTCACCTCCAACCCCGACCTGCGCATCGCCGGCCAGAACTTCAACCGCCAGAAGCTCGGCATCACCACCCGCACCGGCTCCACCCTGATCGACCAGATCAACGAGGCGCTGCTGGAGGTGCAGACGGAAGGCACCTATGCCAAGCTGGCGAAACAGTACCTGGGGGTGAACCCGTCTGAGATTACACCCGGCAAGGATGACCATGAGCCGGAACCCACGCCCACGCCCACACCCGAAGCCGCGGCTACCGCCGAACCGGCGGCAACCGCCACGCCCACACCGCCTCCATGCCTCTGGGGCATGGCCTATGTGGCCGCCCTGAACTACGACGACAAGACCCA
>CAZHTZ010000149.1:0-10150 GCA_964535455.1 uncultured Caldilineales bacterium | reverse complement strand
GCCTTGCACAATCAGCTCAAGCACTTGTATAGTCTCTCGTATGGCGGCTGGCATGATTCTCTCCTTGCAACTATGGATATTGCTTATCCTGCAATGATGAACCATCCAGCCGCCTTTGTCACGCGTTCATTTAGCGGAAACTAAAGAACAATCCCTTCTTGGGAACCGTTCTCGCAGGTGTCTTCACCGAAGGTTCGCTAGAGCAACTGCGGTCACAGGGGTTCAATGTCCTCTATTTTCCATACGAAACCCTGGTTGCCGCGTTTGAACAGGAGTCGATCGATATCCGGTTTGATGAGTCAACACCGGAGGTTGTATTCCGACAGTGTACGGCGACTATCGAAAGTGCGTCAGCCAGCACGATGGAGGTTATCCGGAAGCACTTGGTTGAGGCGAATCAGCTACAGATAGACTTGTTCTTCGCGGCCCTCGAAAAGCGACTTGGGCGGAACGTGGATCGTGTGTTGATCATCCCTCTGTACGGTAGGATCAACGAGTTCGCTAACATTGAGGCTGCTGTAAAGTTCCTGGATCAGCATTGGCTTTATGAAGGTTCTGGTGAGTTTAGGAAGTATGAAGTTCATGTTGAGTTCTCAAATGGCGACAAAGTGGACGCTTTCCTCGATGCCAAACCCCGAGTCAAGGAGTTCCTAGAATTTGTATCGAGGCAGTAGGTCTTGCGAGCAATTGCATTTGGCAATGGATGCAAAGTCATTCAGGTCGTGAATAACTTCTATTCAGACCCTGAATCATTTTACTATCCGCGTTGGCTGACGTCGGCCCTGCGCAGTGCGGTGGCTGTGAATCCTGTCGTGGTGCTCACCGGCGCCCGGCAGGTGGGCAAGAGCACGCTTCTGCGTCATGCCGAGCCTTTTCGCTCCTGGCGTTATCACACCCTGGACGATTTCGACGTGCTGGAACAGGCACGCGTCCATCCCCAGAGTCTTTGGGCCGGGGCAAAGGCTGTGGTCCTTGACGAGGTGCAACGGGCGCCTGAACTGCTCTCAGCGGTCAAGCGCGCCGTCGACGAGGAGCCGGACCGCCGCTTTCTCCTCTCCGGCTCGGCCAATCTGATGTTGATGCGCCAGGTGAGTGAAAGCCTGGCAGGACGCGCAGTCTACTTCGTGCTGCACCCCATGACACTGGGGGAGCTGCACCGGCAGCCGCCGGCGAACCTGGTGCACGAGAGCCTGCAGCAGCATTGGCCCGATGAAGGCGTAGCGGCAGAAGCGCCACCTGACCCCACACTGCTCATGCTGAGGGGTTTCGTGCCCCGGTTGCTGACGTTGGCGTCCCCCACCGATTGGCTGCGATGGTGGGAAGGCTACGTCGCCACCTACCTGGAACGGGACCTGCGCCAGATATCGCAAATTGACTCCTTGGTGGATTTCCGCCGGGTCATGACCTTCCTGGCCTTGGGTTGCGGCCAATTACTCAACCAGTCCGAAGTGTCTCGTGACGCCGGTATGTCGCAACCCACCGTGCACCGCTATGTCAAATTGCTTGAGGCCAGTTATCTCTTCGATCGCTTGCCGTCCCATGCGGCCAGTCACACCACGCGTCTGGTCAAGGCTCCTCGTTCCTTTTGGACCGATCCCGGCCTGGCCGTGTTCCTGGCCGGTTACTTTGACGAAGGAGCCTTGCGCCAGAGTCGCGAGTACGGCCACTTCTTTGAGACGTTGATCTACCTGCATCTGCGGGTGCAGGTAGACATGTTGACGCCACGCGGCCGTCTCTACTTCTGGCGCACACAGCAGGGCAGCGAGGTCGACTTCGTGGTCGAGCAAGGGCGCCATCTTCTCGGTATCGAGGTCAAGCTCACCGCAAGGCCAGGGTACCAGCACATCGACAGTCTACGCCGGTTTCTCAAAGAACACGATCAAGCCAGTGGGGGTCTGCTGGTGCACGGTGGCAGCCAGATCCGGCGTCTGGATGAGAACATCGTTGCCATCCCGTGGACACTGCTGGCGGGTACAGCACCGTTGGCGATAGACGGGCTCAATTCGGGTGAGTAGGAAGTTGCGTTTTGGCGCGGCCTCCCGGTGGTCTAGCGGTGCGCACTGGTAGAGGCGCTGTGCGAGTGTAGTGGGCAAATTGCCAAGACAACGACGATTTGCTAACATATCTCCTTGCGCCGGGGGAAACCCCGGCGACTCCATGCGACCGGTGGCTGTCAAACCCCGGTCGGAGCCAAAAGGTGGTGAGTTCGCATGACCGTCAAGCTAAATTCCGGCGAGTCGCAGGAGTCGCTGTTGCGACGCTTCCGTAAGGAAGTGATGAAGGCGCGCATTTTGCCCGAAGTGCGCCGTAAGCGCTGGTTCACCCCGCCCAGTGAGGTGCGCCGCCTGCAGAAGCAGAAGGCCATCCGCAAGGCGCGGCAGGCTGCACGGCGCCGCGAGCGTCGCACCGCCATCTAGTCAGAGATCTACTTGCCCACAGAAAGCCCGGTCCCCTGGATCGGGCTTTTTTGTTCAGCCCAGCCGCCAGAGGAGGGCTGCGGCTCCGACGCGGAGAGCGACGGCCACGAAGAGCGCCTCGCGCAGCCCGATCGCATCGGCGATGGTGGTGCCCACCATGGCGCCAATGAGCATGGCGGCGTTGAGCGCCATGTTGTAGAGGGCCAGGTGGGTGGGGCGGTCATCGGCGGGCACGCGCTCGAGCAAGCGGTTGGAGAGGGCGCCACCCAGCACGGCCCAAACGGCGCCGCCGACGATTGCCGCCACCAGCAGGAGCGTGATGTTCCGGCTGAGCGCCGTGAACAGGGGATAGCTGGCAAGAAGAAAGGCGCCGGCGATGACAAGGCGGCGATTGCCGTACCGCGCCGTCAGCCGGCCAAGTCGCAGCGAGGCGACCAGCATGACGGTGAAGAACGTGGCGTTGACGATGCTGATCTGGGCGTCGTTCAATTTGGCCACGCGCACCCAAAAGAGCGTGAAGATGGCAATCGGCACGTACTGGGCAAAGTGGAAGACAAACAGTGAGAAGACAAACGGTCCGAAAGGTGTGCGCAGAGGCCGCAGCATCACCCGCACCGGGTGAGTGGGCAGGCGAGTCAGCATGCGCGAGGCGAATGGCCGCACCAGAGGCGCATCGGGCGACAGCACTACCCGACCGGAGCGCTCGGCGTCGCCCATGGGCGTGCCCTTGAAGGCGCGGTGCACCATGGGCAAAGCCAGGCGGATGTGGAACAAGTGGTAGGAACTATACGCTGCCCCCAGAGCGCCGATGGCGAACACGATGGCGTAGCCGGTGTAGCCCTGTTCGGGGGGCATGAGGCGCAGTATCTGCCCGCTGATCAGCAGGCTGACCAACATGGTTAGCGCCAGCAGAGCGTTGCGCTTGCCCACGACATCCCCGCGCCGGGCCTCTGGCACCGCTTCCGCGAAAAGGGCGTTGAAGGCGATCGCCAGGGCAGTGCCGGGGATAGAGGCGAGAACGACCAGCGCCAGGATGACCTGCACCTGCGCCGGCGCTGCCAGCAAGAGCGTCACCAACACCAACAGGGGATAGATGAGGCGCTGGCCCACCGACGTCCAGAACACCACCGGCGCCAGCCGGCGCGACGCGACCCACTGGCCGGCCGGCAGCGTGATCAGCAGGTTGACCAGCGCCGGCCCGGCCGTGAGCAGCCCGATTTCAAAGTTTGCTGCGCCCAGGCGGGTGGCGTAGATGGCCAGAAAGGAGACCGCCGTCCCCGACAGGACACCGAAGCCGGCAATGTCGCCATAGAGATGGCGGATGTTGCGCTCAGTAGCCGCTTCCAGCGCAAGCGGCGCCGCTGCTTCGAGAGGTTGGGAGATGGAAGAAGTCATGACAGGTTCTGGCCAGAAGTCTGGTGAGGTGCGAGGCCGCGAGGGCGTTGCATCCAGACAGCAACAAGCCCTCCCTTGGGGGAAACACCAAGGGAGGGCTGAAGAAGCGGCTCGGACCGCCGCCGGATTACAGTTGCGTCGCCAGGAAGTGGACCACGTCGCGCACGGAGATCACACCCACCGGCAGATCGTGCTCGTCGACGATGGGCAGGTGCCGGAATGCATGCGTCGACATCAGGTGGAGCGCTTCCACCAGGGGCGCGTCCATCTCCAGCGTGGTGGGGCGCGGGGTCATGAACTCGGCGACCGTGACGGTGTGCAGGTCCTTCACTTTGCCTGCCACCCGTTCCAGAAGATCGGCTTCGGTCAGGATACCGGCCAGATGCCGGTCGGCGCTGGTGACGAGCAGGCAGCCGATGTTGCGGTCGCGCATCAGGCTGATAGCGTGGTCCATCAGCGCGGAGGTTTCGACAAGCACCGGCGCATGCGGGTTGAGGTCGGCAAGCGTCATCGACTGCACGCGCTCATCCAACTCGTCATCCCTGCCGACCTTCCGCACCATTTCGTCCACATACTGCTCGTCGAGGCCGATCTCGATTTCACCTTTGACATCGGCCTGGATGTGCTGGGTGGTAGGACCGCTGCCGTTGCGACCGTTGCCGCCCGCCTCGCCGACGATCCAGGTGTCAGAGGCGGCGTAGAGCTTGTGCAGGTCGCCTTCGCCCCTTGTGGTCTTTGCCTTGGCCACCTGCGCCCACATCAACTCGCCGTAGGTCGGCCTGCTGACGTCAAAGATCACACCCAACGGCATGGGGTACTCCATGCGGCTGAGCATCCAGGCCAGGCTGAGAGACGAGGTGTCGTGGACCACAAGGTCGTCGTCGGTGTACTGTTCGCCCAGTTCCACGACCTCGAGACCGCTCTTGCCCATGATGACCCCGCGGTCATTGTTCTTGCCGAACAGCATGGATTTTCCGTGCTCGAGATAGAGGTTGTTATCGTCCCGCACCTGGCGATCGGTGAACGGCTCCCAGGTTGCATCGTTGAAAATCACGCAGTTCTGGAACACCTCGACGAACACGGCGCCACTGTGCTGGGCCGCGGCCATAAGGATGTCGCTCATGTGACTGCCGATGACGTCCACGGTGCGGGCGATGAACGTGGCTTCGGCGGCAAGCGCCACCGAGATGGGGTTGAGCGGCTGCTCGACCGTGCCCATGGGCGAGGATTTGGTCTTCAGACCACGGGGCGATGTGGGCGAGTACTGGCCCTTGGTCAGGCCATAGATGCGGTTGTTGAACAGGATGATCTTGATGTCTACGTTGCGGCGGCAGGCGTGGATGAGGTGATTGCCGCCGATGGAGAGGCCGTCGCCATCGCCTGTGACCACCCAGACACTGAGTTCAGGGTTTACAGTCTTCAGGCCTGTCGCCAACGTGGGCGCGCGACCGTGAATGCTGTGAATGCCGTAGGTGTCCATGTAGTATGGGAAGCGGCTGGAGCAACCGATGCCGGAGATGAAGACGATCTTCTCCCTGGGAATGCCGAGATCGGGCATGATCTTCTGCATCTGGGCCAGGATGGCGTAGTCGCCACAGCCCGGGCACCAGCGGACAGTCTGGTCGGAGACGAAGTCCTTACGCGTGAGGCGGATGGGGTCGGCGACGGTCATTGTGAGCCTCCGGACAGCAGTTCATCGATCTTGGCGCTGATCTCACTGATCTTGAAGGGGCGCCCCTGCACCTTGTTGAGGGAAATGACATCGCGGACGTAGCGGCCGCGCAGGAGCAGGCTGAGCTGGCCCATGTTGAGCTCGGGGACCAGTATCTTGTTGTAGCGATGCAAGAGGTAACCCAGGTTGCTGGGGAAAGGATTGAGGTAGCGAAGGTGGGCGTGGGCCACCGACTGCCCCCTGGCCTGAGCCTGGGCCACGGCGGCGTGAATGGAGCCATAGGTGCCGCCCCACCCCACGACCAGCAGTTCGCCTTCGTCGGGACCGAAGACATCCTGTTCGGGAATCACATCCACCAGGCGGGCGACCTTGGCTGCGCGGTCGTCCACCATGCGCTGATGGTCGTGCGCTGAGTAGGAGACGTTGCCGTATTCAGGGGACTTCTCCAGGCCACCGATGCGGTGCTCCAGGCCAGCCGTGCCCGGAATGGCCCAGGGCCGCCCCAGGGTCACAGGGTCGCGTTTGTAAGGTAGGAACTTGCCGTTGGTGTCCTCGCGAGCGGCGTACTCGACGGCAATGGGCGGGATGCTGTCAGGGTCAGGGATCATCCACGGCTCGGCGCTGTTGGCCAGGTAGCCGTCGGAGAGGATGATCACGGGGGTCATTGCCCGCACGGCCAGGCGGAAGGCCTCGATTGCCAGATAGAAGCACTCGGAAGGAGTGGCCGGCGCCACGACCGGGATCGGGCTCTCGCCGTTGCGACCGAACAGCACCTGCAGGAGGTCCGACTGCTCGACCTTGGTGGGCAGGCCCGTGCTGGGTCCGCCGCGCTGCACGTTGACGATGACGACGGGCAGCTCCAGCATGAGGGCGAGGTTGATGCCCTCGCTCTTGAGGGCAAGGCCCGGTCCGCTGGTGCCGGTGACGGCAAAGGCGCCACCGAAGGCAGCGCCGATGGTGGCGCCCATGGCTGCGATCTCGTCCTCGGCCTGGTAGGTGAGCACGTCGTAGTTGCGCAGCCCCGACAGGGCGTGCAGGATGTCACTCGCCGGTGTAATCGGGTAGGAGCCGTAAAAGAGTGTCTTGTCTGCTTTCCTGGCAGCCGTGACCAGACCCAACGCCAGGGCTTCGTTGCCGCTGACCTTGCGATAGGTGCCGGCGGGCAGGGTGGCCGGCCGCACATGGTAGCGCACCTGAAAGGCTTCCGTCGTCTCACCGAAGAAGTATCCGGCCTGCAAGGCGCGCAGGTTGGCTTCGACGATTTCGGGGCGCTTGGCAAACTGCTTCTTGACCCATGAGATCGTGTTCTCGAGTGGGCGATCATAAATCCAGTAGACCAGGCCCAGGGCAAAGAAGTTCTGGCTGCGGTCGACTTCCTTGGTGCTAATGCCGGCCACATCCTTGACGGCGTTGCGGTTCAAGGTGGTCAAGGGCACCTCGAACACCCTGAATTTCTTCAGGGCGTCGCTTTCGAGAGGGCTGCGGTCGTAGCCCGCCTTGGCCAGGTTGCCCAGGTTGAAGGCGTCGGTGTTGACAATGATGGAAGCGCCGGGATCCAGATCGGGGATGCTGACTTTGAGCGCTGCGGGGTTCATGGCGATCAGGACATCCGGCGCGTCGCCCGGCGTCCAGATTTCGTTCTCCGACATGTGCACCTGAAAGCCGCTCACACCGGCCAATGTTCCCGCCGGCGCCCGGATCTCGGCCGGGTAATCGGGCATCGTGCTGATGTCGTTGCCGACGATGGCGGCCGTGCTGGTGAACTGGCTGCCCGTGAGCTGCATACCGTCACCCGAGTCACCGGCAAACCGAATGACGACGCTATCAAGTTCTTTGATTTGAACTGTATGCTTAACTTCCAGTGTGGTTTCCGTCATGAAAGCGTGTCTCCTTTGACAGCATCAGGCGCCATGCCTGCGATGGGCGAAGCGTTTTGGCTCGGGGGGGCGGTTGTAGATGTCCGCCGGGAAGGTGTCGGCCAGGAACTTGACAACCGCATAGTACGTGAAGTTGCCCACAACCTCGCCGCTGGCGCCCACCACCGGCACGTTGCGCACCTGGTTCAGGTCCATGAGCGCCATGGCGTCGGCGGCATGGGTGTCCGCTGCCACTATCTGCACGGTGGAAGTCATGAAGTCGTCGACCGGGTTTCCCCAAAGGTTAGGGCGGTCAACTACTTTACGCAGGATATCCCGATCGGTGAAGATGCCGACGAGGCGATTGTCTTGCGTGACCAGGGCGCAGTTACGCTTGCTGGCGCGCATCTGTTCAATGACGTCTATCACCGGGGCGCCGGCGGGAACCGTACAGTAGTACGAAAGATCAAGACGCGTGATCGGTTCTGTGTGGAAACTCTGCAGTAAGGTCATGGTGATGACTCGATATGACAATAGAGAGGCGAACAAAGGATCGCCTTCTGGAGGTTCACATCATTTTACCCACTCCCCGCACGCGAGGGAAGTAAGGCGCCTTGTCATTGCAGTGCAGCGCCCATTGGCGTCGTTGCCGCCAGGGGCAAGGAAGCATCTGAGGACGCGTTACGGTCGCGCCAGAATGTGGTCGACGGCCCGGACCAGGTCATTTAGATTCTGGACATGCTCGACCTGATCCAGGTTGGGTAGATAGGCCAGCATGTCACTATCGCCGGTGCCCCACAGTGGCTCTGGCTCCGGCGTTAGCCAGAGGACGCGACGGGCGCGGCGCCTCAGCATTTGTAGCAGGTCGGCGCGCGGGTCGTTGTAGTTGTTGCGGCCATCGCCAACAAAAATCAGGGTGGTGCGGCGGTCGACGGCGCCCAAGTGGTTGCGGGCGAACGTGTCCAGACTGCTGCCCAGGCTGGTGTTGTAGTAACCTGGCTGCAGCCGCATCAGCACATCACGCACGGCCACATCGGGCCGGTGCTCGCAGAAGTCGACCGAGATGTCGTGGATGTCGTCGATGAAGGCAAACGAGCGCGCATGTCCTACCTGGTCCTGCAGTTCGTAGATCAGCCGCAACATGAACTCGACCACCGGTCGCATCGACGTGGATACATCGCAGATCAGGCAGAGGCGGGGCTTGAGATGCCGCTTCTTCCAATGCATCTCCAGGGGGACGCCGCCGTAACGCAGATTGGCGCGCATGGTACCCTTGACGTCGAGCTGTCCTTTTTTCCCACGTTTGCGACGCAGCGCCGCCCGGGCGCGCAGGTGCGCCGTCAGGCGCCGAAGTTGCTCGCGCAGAACCTCCGCTTCCGCTTCCGAAAGACTGTGGAACGGCCGCTCCATGAGATCATCCATCGATGGCCGCGGCTGTCGGTATTGCTCTGCCTGGTTGCGGGCGATATTGGCGCCCACGTAGTTGGCCACCTGTTCGCGCCAGGCGTCCAGGTTCTCCTGGATGCCCTGTGCCAACAGTTGCGCTTCGATGGGGTCCATCCCCATTTCCCCCAACTGTGCCAGCAGCGCCTCGATCTCGTCCAGCAGTTGCGAAAACCCCATCTCCTCCAGCATCCGCCGGGTGAACCACCGCTGCTGATAGGGGTGACTGGCGTTGTCCAACCCCGTCTTCTCCCCTGCCTGCCGGAGTTCATCGGGTCGCAGGCGGTCGCCCCGCAGCAGGCGCTTGAGCAGATCGCTCAAACGGCCGCGCAGGTTCTCCAGGGCCTGGCGCAGCAGCTCCTGCGAATCCTCCCCCATGTCTTGCGTGAGGTCGAAGGTGGGTGGGCCATCGCCACCGAAGTAGATGGGGAACAGCCGCTCGAAGGTGGGGATGTCGGCCGGGTCCTTGACCAACGTGGCCGCAAGGACCTGCCGGAAGTGCTCGCGATCTTGCACACCCATGAGCTGGACGGCGCGCCAGGCGTCGGCGCTTTCTGCGAGCGAGATGCGCACGCCGCCTGCTCGCAGGCCGGTGATAAAGTCGATGAGGCGTTGTTCCATGGCAATGGCTGGTTACGCGGAGGTTGCGGCTCTGCTTCCCAAGAAGATCAAGCAGCCTCACGGAGGGGCTGTGACAGATCGGCCCTCTCGCCCGTAGCCTCGTTCACAACGATGAACTCCCGTTTAGCACCGAGGCCGAGTTGCTCGTTGGCATTGAGCAGCTCGATGCCGTATACGCTGCCATCCGGAGCCATGTCCACGACCAATTCAGCGCTTATCTGGATGGACACGACTTCGGCCAAGTCCCCTCGCATACTTATGTAGGCAATATTGTACCTTGGATCATAGCTCAATTTCATCGGTTCACTCCTCGCAACAAAGTCTCAGAAGAAGCGGGTAATAACAGTGATGACCAGCCAATCGCCACCTTCCTGAACCGCGTAGGCTTCTATTTGTTTGGTCGCGTAGTGTCTGCCTTGCCAGTCGGCGCCAAAAGGGAAGTTGCGTCGAAAACAGGTGCGACCAAGTCGGGCTGGCAGGCGCTCTCCATCGGCAACAGCGGCAACCACTTCTATCTCGGTCGCTCCACGCTCAATCATACGCTGGCGTGCATGTGGGTGAAAACGAGTTGCCATCAGAGGAAGGGCTTTATTGGGCTGGACTGCTCAAAGTCAATTTCGTCTCGATGCCGGAGGGCCGCTCTTGCCGCTGCTGCGACGTTGGACCTGTCGCGCTGCGCGAGTGATGTCGCTTTCGTGTTTGAGCAACACCGTCATCGTGGTTTCGAGCGTCTTGTCGTCCAGCTC
>CAZHTZ010000148.1:1348-10401 GCA_964535455.1 uncultured Caldilineales bacterium | reverse complement strand
TGGCAAAGTGGATGGTGCGGCGCGGTTGGTTCGGGAAGATGAGTTGACCGCCCGCACGAAGTCCCAAGCTGCTGATTGGTGCGATGCCAGCAGCAAGGCGGCGATCCCAAGCAACGACGATGGAGGTCAGTGATGGCCGATGCAAATGCATCTCAACAGCACGAGATGGCCCTGGCGGTCGAACTCTGGAAGTTGGTCAGCCGTCGCCGCCTGGCCGCTGCGGCCCTCGCCGCGGCCTGATCGACTGGGACTGCGCCTGGAGTCATGAAACCCTTATTTGTCAGCATCGTCATGCTGGGGGTGGCCTTGGCAGCATGTACATCGGCCCTGCCTGGGTCCAGCGCCGGCCCCACGTTCGTCGTCACCACCACCAAGCCCGCCGACAGCGTGACGCCCGTTGTGTCGGAAGACGCAGTGCGGTTTGACGTAGTAAGCGAATCCGGAATCGGAGGCGCCAGGGTTGCCCTGGCGTCGGGGAGCTGGCCGCGGAGGATCATGTTGCGCTTCCATCTGGCCGGCCTGGAAGAGCTTCGCTTTCATTATGGGGAGACCACCATTCTCGTCGCCGTCCCCAACGCTGAGGAAGCACAGGTGCGTGAGAGCGTGCTGGAGGCGGATGGCAGCGAACGGCAGCTTGCCCCCGACAGCCCCGAGTGGATGGAAGTGCACGTCGAGAGATCGGGGGCCTCTGTCGTAGAGTATGTTGAGGTGGCGGCGCCTGACGCCTTCCGCAAAGGCGGCTATCGCGAGTTCGACGTGCAGTGGATCGATTTCTACCGCTGACCGCCTGGCCGGGCAACACCTGCAGCGAAACAGCCTACGGTTTTGACACCGTTCTTAGGCCGGTGGTATGATTTCACTGCCCATTTCGAGGGAGGCCTGTCCACGGAGGGATGGCCGAGTGGACTATGGCGGCTGTCTTGAAAACAGCTGTACCCTTGCGGTACCGGGGGTTCGAATCCCTCTCCCTCCGCCTTGGCCATCCGCATAGTAAGAGCACGGGGAGGTCGCATAGCTCGGTTTAGTGCGCCCGCCTGCTAAGTGGGTACAGGTCGAAAGATCTGTCGAGGGTTCAAATCCCTCCCTCCCCGCCAGTCCAACGCCGCCAGCTTTGCAGTACTGGCGGCGTTGTGTGTTTTCGGGTGTGTATCGACTCGCCTTTGGAGGTTTCGTATGCGCCATCTTGTTCGGGTGCTTACGGCACTCATGACACTGTTTGCGCTGCTGCCTGGCGTTCTCAACGTGCGTGCGCAATCTGCGCCGGCAGCGTCGGCTGACGCCGTGACCTTTGCCGTTATCGGCGACTATGGCATGGACACTGCCAGCGAGGGAGCGGTGGCCAGTATGGTCGCCGACTGGCATCCGGACTTCGTGGTGACGACGGGTGACAACTACTATTGGCCGGCCGGTGGGTCCGGCAGCTCCAGGTACGACGAGTCAACCGGCGCCTACTACTGTGCCTTCCTCAAGGACGCCGTCACCACGGGCAAGCGCTGCGGGGCGGGTACGGCAAGTGTCAATCGTTTCTTTCCCACCCCAGGCAACCACGATTGGAGCGATGCCGGTCCCTACGGCTGGGACACTTACCTGCACTATTTCACTCTGCCGGGGACAGGCGTGAAGAGCAGCAATACCTCGGGTAGCGAACGCTACTACGACTTTGTGCAGGGGCCCGTGCACTTTTTCATGCTGAACAGTGACTCCAGCGAGCCCAACGGCAACACCAGCGGGTCCACACAGGGGAGGTGGCTGCAGACCCAGCTTGCCACCTCTTCATCTTCGTGGAATGTTGTCGTCTTTCACCACCTACCGTATTCTTCGGGCGGCGTTCATGGATCAACGGCCTGGATGCAGTGGCCATTTGCGTCCTGGGGCGCCGACGTAGTGATCAACGGGCACGAACACACCTACGAGCGCATTGTTCGCGACGGAATCGTCTACTTTGTTAATGGACTGGGAGGCGCAGCGCGGTATCCCATCGGCAAACCGGTGCAAGGGAGTGTCGTCCGCTACAATGCTAACTGGGGGGCGATGCGGGTGGTGGCGACAAAAACGAGGATGCACTTCGAGTTCCGGTCGATCGACGGTAGCGCCAATGGCACTCTGCAAGACCAGTACAACCTGTCCGCGTCCCCGCCGTGGTGTCCAAGGACGGACTTGCTGCAGAGCGGCAACGGTCGCGGCGAGGAGTGTTCTATTTGGCTGCCATTTGTACAAAGCCTGCGGCTATGGTATAAGGGCGCCGTAGCCTGGCTCATCGCTGCCCAGGTGGAAGTCCGACCCGTCGAGACCGGCCGTATCAGCCGGAGCTTGTACATCATCCAGGACATGGAGCTGTAGCGAACCAGCGGAAGGGTAGTGTTGGTCAATCCTCTCACGGCGCCGCAAAGGCGACCGGGGTGGATGTCATTATCTTTCGCTGACGGATGGAGAGTGCCCTATGACGAAGAAAGCCATTCGAGGTTCCAGCGTGGTGATGCTGTTGGTGCTTTTGCTCGCTTTGGGGGGTGGCGTGCACGCGGATGGTCCGATCACCGTCGCATCCGGGTTCAATGGAGCGCAGGGCGTGTTGGTGGCGCCAGACAACGGCGTTTGGGTCATCGATGCAAACGCCGTGACCAGAGTGGCGGGCGATGGCTCCAAGACGGTGATGGCAAGCCTACCCACGACTGCCAGTCCGGAGGGAGGAGAGGTGGGTGGCTCACGGCTGGTGCTGTTCAACGCCACGATGATTGCCACCAACGGGCAGTGGGACGTCAATGCGAACCGCCAGGGCGATCCTCCGGTAGGTGTGGCCGCGGTGCTCAAGATCGAAAACGGAGGCTGGAGCACGCTCGCCGACATGTGGGCGTACGAGAAAGCCAACAACCCCGACGGCAAGCAGCTCGATTCTCACCCTTACGGCATGACGATCGGGAGCGACGGGATGCTGTATGTGGCCGATGCCGGGGCAAATGCCCTGCTGAAAGTCAACCCTGGCAACGGCCAGGTCGCCTGGGTGGCGACGCTTCCCGGCGTCACCAACAGCAGCGGACTCGGCCCGCCAGTTTCGGAGCCGGTGCCGACTGGCGTCGTACGGGACGCGGACGGCAGCTTCTACGTTTCCTATCTGCCCGGCTTCCCGTTCACGCCCGGTGCGTCGAAGATTGTGAGGATCGCAGCGGATGGCGCTCTCAGCGACTACGCCACGGGACTCACGTCAACCACCGACCTGCGGCGGGGTCCGGATGGCGAACTCTACGCCGTTCAGTTTGCCATCTTCGGCCAGCAAGGACCGGCGCCAAACAGCGGCGCCCTCGTGCGCATCAGACCGGGCACCGGTTCTCAGGTGGTCATCAGCGCCCTGAACTACCCGACATCAGTTGACTTCAACGCCGCAGGCGATGCGATTCTGACCGTGGGTGGCGTGGGTGCTCCTGGCAGCGGCGCCGTGGTCAAGTACACCAAGATCGCCACACCGGCCCCGCCGCCACCGGCAGAAGTGCCGGAACCGGCCACAATCATCCTATTGGGCACGGGCATGATGGGTTTGCTGGGCTACGCCCGCACTCGTCGCCAACGCCCAACGACCGCCGGCTAAGACCTCCCTTGCTGCATGCTGGGGCCGCCAGCGGCGCCACAGTATGCGACATCATCCTGCGAAGCGCACCGCCGACCGCCAGCCATCCCTTCCCCCAATGGCTGGCGGACCAAGGTTACTTGGCGGTTACCTTTTTGGGCGACAGGAAGGCCACCGCCATGACCGATCTCTTGCATCACCCCGGGTTCCTGGGAACCAGCGCCAACTTCGCCACCGACATCACGTTGACGCTCAGCCTGTTGGTGGCGCTCCTGTTCACGATAGGCGCCTACCTGGCCAAGCGCGCCCAAGGCATCGAGCGGCGTTACGGCAAGGGCGATCCTGAGCGTGCGCGGGCCGGTCGACTGTTTACAAAACACCGCTGGGTCCAGACCACGGCGGCGTTGCTCAATGTGGTGCTTGTGCTGTGGATGATGCTTTTGCCCTACCGCGACTTCATCCTGCCCGGTGTGCCCGGCAGACTTGGCCAGGCGTTTTACGGTGTCACCACCTTGCATGCTTTCATCGGCTTTTTTGCCTTTGTGGTTGGGGGCTTCGTCGTCCTGCGCGGCAACAAGCTGGTTCCGACAAGGCTGGCGTTTCGTAACTACAAGCCGTGGATGCGTTCGGCCTATGTCCTTTACATGGTAACTACGCTTCTGGGTCTCTGGGTCTATGTGACCTGGTTTGTCACCAATCCCAACCCGCCTGTTTTCAAATGAAGCCCCAGGGGTGCGTTGGCGCCGGGATGGAGGTTTGCTATACTTGCCCAGACTGCGATGGCGCTGTTTCGCCTGGGCCATTACGGTCAGCAACCTGCGGCTTCCTTTTTCAATTGCACCCGCTATGACTTCCATCTCCCCGCGTGACGTCGAGACAGCCAGCAATGACGCTTCGCTGGAGACGGCCATCCTTCATACCGTCGCCTACGCCGACATCTTCGACTACCCGCTGACCGTCGAGGAGGTGCACCGCTACCTGGAAGTGCCAGCGCCGTTGGCACGTGTTGGCGCGGTGGTGGCCAACGGGGCAGTGGGCTCGGGCAGGCTGGCTTGGCGAGACGGGTATGTCAGCCTGCCAGGCCGGGAGGAGATTGTGCACGTTCGCAGGCACAGAGAGCGGCGCGCCCAGGCGCTGTGGCCACGGGCCCTCCGCTACGCCAGCCTGATCGCCTCGTTTCCGTTCGTGCGCATGGTGGCCCTGACCGGATCGCTGGCTCTTGATAATGCCGACGATCGCACAGACCTTGATTATCTCATCGTTACGGCGCCGGACCGGCTGTGGCTGTGCCGATCCCTCCTGCTGATCATTGTGCGGTGGGCTCGGCGGCGGGGCGATGTGGTTTGTCCGAACTACCTGGTGTCAGAACGGGCGCTGGCGCTGGAGCAGCGCAATCTGTTTGTAGCCCGCGAACTGGCGCAGATGGTGCCGCTCTTTGGGCTGGACATGTACAAGAGGATGCGGGCGGCAAATGGATGGAGCCGGGCTTACCTGCCCAATGCTGAGGGGCCGCCTCCCCAGACCTGGCGGATCGGGCGTGCTCGCGACCTGCCGGCCCTGGTGCGACCGCTGCAGGGAACGCTGGAAACGGGATTGCGAACACCGGTGGGACGGTGGCTGGACGGTTGGGAGATGAGGCGAAAGACCGCACGATGGCGGCGCCAGTATCCTCACCAGCCGGAAGCGGCTTTTGGACCTGACTGGTGCAAAGGACATTTCGATGCCCACGGCCAGCGCATCCTGGCTGCTCTTGCCGAGCGCGTTCAGGCCATCGACGAGGTGCGAGAGTGAGTGCGGTATTGTTCGGGCAATCCTATTTTCTGCGTTTTGACCCCAAGCTTTGGGAGGCAATGCAGCCCTATCCACCGCTGGGGACAATGTATGCCGCCAGCTACCTCAGGGAGCGTGGCTACGACGTGGCCCTGTTCGACGCCATGCTGGCGGAATCCGAAGAGGAATGGGCGCAAGCGTTGGACCGGGAAAATCCTCGTTTTGCTGTGATCTACGAGGACAACTTCAATTACCTGTCCAAGATGTGCCTGCTGAGAATGCGCAAAGCCGCGTTCACCATGATCGGCATGGCAGTCGCACGCGGGTGCACCGTCATCGTGGGCGGCTCGGACGCCAGCGATCAGGCAGCCGAGTATATCGCCTTTGGAGCGGACTTCGTGCTCCTGGGCGAAGGGGAGGTGACATTGGCGGAGTTGTTGGACCGGCTTGCCGGCTACAGCCAGACGCCTCTGGCGGACATCATGGGTCTTGCCTATCGCGAGAAGGACGATGGCGCCATCCGCCTGAATCCACGGCGGCCCGACATCAAGGACGTTGACAGCCTGCCCTTTCCCGCCTGGGACCTGGCAGACGTCCCCCGCTACCGGCAGATCTGGACCCGCCGCCACGGCTTCTTCTCCATGAACATGGTGACGACTCGTGGCTGTCCCTTTCACTGCAACTGGTGCGCCAAACCCATCTGGGGACAACGCTACAACGCCCGCAGCCCCGAGAACGTCGTGGCCGAGATGCGCTGGCTCAAAGAGACCTGCCGGCCCGACCACATCTGGTTCGCGGATGATATCGTCGGGCTCAAGCCCGGTTGGTGGCCCGCTTTCGCCGACCGCGTCGAGGTCGCCCAAGTGCAGATTCCCTTCAAGTGCCTCAGCCGTGTCGACCTGTTGCTGCGCCCGGGCGAAATCGCGGCGTTGAAGCGAGCGGGCTGCCAGATCATCTGGGTGGGGGCAGAGTCAGGCTCGCAGAAAATACTTGACGCAATGGAGAAGGGAACGCGTGTTGAGGAGATCTATGAGGCTGCGCGGCGGCTACATGATGCCGGTGTCAAGGTCGGCTTTTTCTTGCAGTTTGGCTACCCCGGCGAGACGCGGGACGATATCGAGAAGACTCTGCAAATGGTGCGGGACTGCCAGCCGGATGATGTCGGCATGTCGGTCTCTTACCCGCTGCCCCATACCAAATTCTACGAGCGAGTCAAGGGGCAGTTGGGCGCCAAACAGAACTGGCAGGACTCGAACGATTTGGCGATGCTCTATTCTGGGCCCTACCCCACCGAGTTCTATCGCCAACTGCACGTCACCCTGCACAAGGAATATCGAGCGCAGAAATACCGGCAGGAGCTGGGCAGAGTGGCTCGGCGGCCCACGCAACTGCAAGCACGCCACCTGCGCCAGGCGGCGGCGATGGTGTACCATACAGTGACACTCCCAGTCGCCCGTCGCCAGCTTGACCGGCTGCAGGGTGCGCCTCATCAGGGCATCGATTCGCTGCCGTCAGACATGACGCAGCAAGCCGCAGCAATGCCCACTCCCCAACCCGATTGAGCGCTTGTGCGCTGCAAGCGGACACATGATGCACAACGAAGGACCTTATCATCATGACCAAACAACCTATTCCCGAAAAGTATCTTGACCTGATGCAAAAACGAGCCTTTGCCCATCTTGCCACACTCATGCCGGATGGCAGCCCGCAAGTCACGCCGGTCTGGTTTGACTATGACGGAGAGCATATCATCGTCAACAGTGCTCGTGGGCGCGTAAAAGACAAGAACATGCAGCGTGATCAGCGCGTGACGCTGGAAATCATGGATCCGGACGATCCCTACCGCTACCTGGAAATTCGTGGCTGCGTCGTCGAGATCACCGAGGAGGGCGGCGATGCCGGAATCGACCGGCTTGCTCACAAATACCTGGGCGTCGACAGCTACCCTTTTCGGAACCCCGCCGAGCAGCGGGTGGTCTACAAGATCGCCCCCACGAAAGTCAAGGGAAATCGTTAAGCGATTGGACCTCCTGCTCACCCACGGCTATTTCCTGCTTGATGACCCGCACGAGCGGATGGTGATGAAGCCCTATCCATCCCTCGGATTGCTGTATGTGTCGTCGCACCTGAAAGCCAAAGGGTTCGACGTGGAGGTTTTCGACTCCACGTTCAGCAATTGGGACGCGCTCTCGCACTACTTGCTTCTGGCCCGTCCGGCGGTCGTCGGCATCTATGCCAACCTGATGACCAAACAGAACGTCCTGCGGATGATTCGGCTGTGCCAGCAGTCCGGCGCCCGCGTGGTCTTGGGCGGGCCTGAGCCCCCGGCTTATGCCGATGAGTACCTGGCCTGGGGCGCGGATATCATTGTCGTGGGCGAGGGTGAGGGGACACTGGAGCAGTTGATCCCGCACCTGGCCCGCCATGGGCTGGACGGGCTGGAGGGGGTGCGGGGCATCGCCTTCGGCGATGGCAGCGGTCGTGTCGTCCGCACCGCCCCTCGCCCGCAGATCGCCGACCTGTCTGCTCAGCCCTGGCCCGACCGCGAGGCGATTGACCTCGAGCACTACCTCGAAACCTGGGAGGAGCACCACGGGGTGCGTTCGGTCTCCTTGATTACGGCGCGTGGCTGTCCCTACACCTGCACCTGGTGCAGCCACTCCGTGTTTGGCGAGACGCACCGCCGGCGCTCGCCTGAAGACGTCGTGGCCGAGGTCGATTTCTTGGTGGAGCGGTATCGTCCCGACCAATTATGGTACGCGGACGACGTGTTTACCATCCAACCGCGCTGGACGCAGCGCTACGCCGAACTTCTGGCGGAGCGGGGTCTGCACATCCCATTCGAGTGCATCAGCCGGGCGGATCGGCTGAACGAGACACTGGCAGACACGCTGGCGGCGATGGGATGTCACCGGTTGTGGATCGGTTCGGAGAGCGGATCGCAGCGCGTTCTCGACGCTATGAAGCGAAAAGCGAACGTCGAGGACGTCCAGGCCAAGACGAAGCTGCTGCAAGACCGCGGCATCCGGGTGGGCATGTTCATCATGCTGGGTTACGATGGGGAAGACGTCTCTGACCTGGAGGCGACGGTGGCGCACCTCAAGCGATCCGACCCCGACGTCTTTCTGACCACCGTTGCCTATCCGATCAAGGGCACTGCGTATTACGAGACCGTGTCCGAACGGGTGTACGCCACCCAGCCCTGGGAGGTGCGCACCGACCGCCAGCTTGGCGTTGCCGGCCGGCACTCGCGGCGCTTTTATGACCATGCCACGCGCTGGATGGTCAACGAGGTCAACCTGCACAAAGCGCGGACGCATGGCGAGCGCAGCCTGCCCCAGGTGGCGAAGCTGTGGGTCAATGCCCGACGCGGGCGCCTGGGCATGGCGCTGACGCAGCGCCAGCGTGAGCGGCCGGACGAGGGGCTGGCGGCAGGTCGCGGCTGGGAGGCGCAGGAACGAGTGACCGAGGCCTGGTAAGCAGGCGATGTGTTCCGCAGCATTCGACGCCTTTGCCGCCAGCTACGACGCCAGCTTCACCGAGACCACCCTGGGGCGGATGCTGCGGCGCCGCGTCTGGGAGGTGCTTGTACGCCATTTCCATGCAGGCGATCACGTTCTGGAGCTGGCCTGTGGCACGGGGGAGGATGCGGTGTGGCTGGCGCAGCGAGGCGTCTGGGTGACGGCGACGGACGGCTCACCGGAAATGGTGCAAGTGGCGAGAC
>CAZHTZ010000148.1:0-1338 GCA_964535455.1 uncultured Caldilineales bacterium | reverse complement strand
GGCGGGGTGGGGGGGGGGGTGGGGGGGGGAGGGGGGGGGGGGGGGGGGGGGCGGGGGGCGGGGGGGGGGGGGGGGGGGGCGGGTGGCGGGTCAAGAGAGGCGAGCGGGGAGAGGCGAGTGCCGGGTGAAGAGTGGCAACGAACCTGCAGACGCTGACCACGGACCGCAGACAGCGGATCGCGCAAACCGCAACCCGCAACCCGCACCACCGCCCGGCACTTTCGATGGCGTCCTCTCCGATTTCGGCGGGATCAATGTCATCGGTGACTGGCGGCCTTTGGCCGTGAGGCTGGCCGAATGCATCCGCCCCGGCGGGTATCTGGTCTTGGTGCCGATGGGTCCGGTGTGTCCGTGGGAAATCCTCTGGCACCTGGCCCATGTTGACATAAAGATCGCCGTGCGCCGCCTGCGCCCGCCGGCCACGGCGCTGATCGGCGGCACTCGCATCCCCATCTGGTACCCCAGCGCCCGGCGGTTGGCAAGTGATTTCGCGCCCTGGTTTCGTCCCACCCACATCGAGAGCCTTGGCCTGTGGCTGCCGCCCAGCTATCTTGGGCACCTCGTGGACCGCTTTTCCCGGCTGTTCAGCGTCCTATCCCGCCTCGAAAAGCGTACTGCCCGGCTCACCGGCGGTTGGGGCGATCACTATGTCGTGGTGTTGCGGAGAGAAACAACCAGGTTGCAGTGAGGGCTTCGCAAGCTCACCATAACTGAACGGCAAGTGAGTCGATCTCGCCAAAGTGCAGATCACGTGACACCAGCGTGAGGCCATATTGTGTGGCGACGGCCGCAATCCAAAGGTCGTCAGGCACAAACACCTCTTCCGCTGCCTGCAACTGCGCTACCACCGCGGCCTCGTTGGCAAACAGGGCAATGACGATGTTGGTGTCGAGAAGGAATCTACCACTCATCGGAGTTGATTTGCTCGCACTCGTTCTCGATCGCCGTTGCCATGAACGCCAGGTCCTCAGGGTCAATTGCGCCGGCAAATTCGAGGAGGGAGCGTCCTGGAACCCCCTGCGCGCGGGCCAGCGTCAAGTTCCGGGCGTAGTCAACGACCTTGCGCTGCTGTTCAATTGCAAGGTGTGCAAAGTTTTCGAGCAGCTCTTGCTCAAGAAAGGGATTTAACATGAGCGTCTCCTGTTGAACCAGAGTTACCATCAGGATTATAGCGCAGCGCGCTGCAATGCACCCTATCCCCCTGCCAGCGCCTGCACACGCCTTCTCCGGCTGACGTAGCCTTCGATCGTATAGATCAGCAGCGCCGTCCAAATGTGGCTGAAGCCGACCACCACCAGCGACCATACGACGCGGTGACTGAGGATCTCGAGCGCTGGG
>CAZHTZ010000147.1:0-10595 GCA_964535455.1 uncultured Caldilineales bacterium | reverse complement strand
TGTTATTCTTGCAGGTCAGATGCCCTTCTTGGCTCTGGCTTGTCCAGGTTAGGAATGTGCAATTATGTGGTGGATATGTTGCCTTAACTTGGCCTTTAGCTTGGCCTCTAGCTCAACCTCATCATCAAACAAGTCAACGGCAATGTGGCCGATCGACGCATTTGGGGTCTGCAAACAGGATCGAATTTGATTCAGTTGTGCAACCAAGAACTCGGCTCGTTGCTGATGCGAGGCGCTCTCAGTATGTGCCAACACGATCAAAGTGGTCCACGGTCCGACCATCAGTTCACGTTGTCCTCGGAACTTCACTCCGTCACCCATAAGCACTGCCAGCACGTCGCCTAGCAGCACCTTGGGTTTATCCGTTGTTTCCTCGATCTCGATCAGCACAATGGCCTTGTTGGAAGTGCGCGAAACCAGTGCGATGTCGATGAACGACAGCAAAGACTCAGTTCGGTATTCAGGACCAGTCCACGAGGCAATCCTGCCAATTGTGGCGGCCGTTTCCGGATTTCTGGTTCCGTGATCGTGAAGGATGTCGAAATCCCGAAGTTCCACATCGGCGGAAAGGACGGCGGCCATGCGTGCGGTCAGAATGCCATGTGTCATTGTCTCATTTTCTTACTGCTCAAGTGCATCACGGCTAGAGGTACCGTTCTTCGTAGGTCGCCAGCGCCCGGTCGACGATGTCCACCATCTGCTCGACTTCCTCAGGCTTGATGGTCAGCGGCGGGGCCAGGAAGAGGACGTTGCCGGGGTGCAGCGTCAGGCTGATGAGCCCCAGATCGCGGCAGATCGTGCGCAGCCGGTAGCCCGCCAGGCGAGGATCGTCGGGCAGCCTGCGCGTGGCCTGGTCGTGGACAAGCTCCAGACCGATCAGCAGGCCCATGCCCCGCAGCTCTCCGAAGCTGGGATGGTGTCTCAGGCCCCGCAGCCCGTTCATCAGTAGGGCGCCCTTTGCCGCCGCCTGGCCGGGCAGGTCCTCGCGCTCGATCAGGTCGATGTTCGCCAGGGCTACGGCACAGGCGACGGGATGGCCGCCGTAAGTCTGGCCGTGCGAGAGCGTGCCGTGGGGATGTCCCTTGAACACCTCCGCAACTTCCTCGCTGGCGATGGCGGCGCCGATCGGGATATAGCCGCTGCTCAGCCCCTTGGACACGGTCATGATGTCAGGCTGGATGCCCCAGTGCTCGGACGCGAACATTCTGCCGGTGCGCCCGAAGCCGGTGATGATCTCGTCGACAATGAATAGGATGCCGTAGCGGTCGCACATCTGGCGGATGCGCTGCATGTAGCCGTCGGGTGGGACGGCGACAGCGCTGGCCGTTCCGCAGGGATCCATGATGATGGCAGCCACGGACTCCGGCCCTTCGTCCAGGATAACCTGCTCGACGTCGTCCACGCAGGCCATGGTGCAGCCTGCTTCGCCGGCGCAGTGGCGGCAGCGATAGTGGTAGGGCGCCGGGGAAAGGCGTCCAAACGGCGGCAGCGGGTCATAAAGGTGGATGCGGGTACCGAAGTACTCGCCGTCCACCGCCATGGCCCCGAAGGTGCAGCCATGATAGGCGCCCTCGCGGGTGATGACCTTGTAGCGCGAGGTGTCACCCAGTTGTAGGGCATGGTATTGCTTGGCGATCTTGATCGCCGTCTCCACCGCCTCGCTGCCGCCGGGGGTGAAATGCACGCGCGAAAGCGAGCCGGGTGTGATCTGGGCAAGCCGCGCCGCCAGCTCGATGGCCGGAGGCGAGGCATAGCGAAACACGTCCAGGAATTCGAGCTGCTGCATCTGCCGGTAGGCGACGTCCGCCAGCTCCGGCCGGATGTGCCCGGCAATACACGCTTCCAGGGCCGAGATGCCGTCCAGATAGCGCTTGCCGTCGCTGTCCACCATCCAGGTGCCTTCCGCCGCCACGAGCACGGTCGGTCCTCCCTCCGCCTCAAAGGGCACAGGTGGCTGATAGGCCATCCACAGATGGTCAAGGGCAAGCTGCTTAAGGTGGGCGGTGTCGTAGGACATGGGAAGAGTCAAGAAACGAGAGGCGGGTGGCGGGTGGCGGGTGGCGGGTGGCGGTAGGGCAACTCGCTGAGTTGCCCATATGCGGTGTCCCTATGGACCGATATCATCCCAGGCCCAGTCAAGATGATGGTCGACGAGCGTAGCACGTCGCGGCGCGCCGTTTTCATCCCAACCCATCATCTCATAATAGAAAGCCAGGACCTCGCGGAACCGGGCGCGGTCAAGCCGCAGCCCCTTCTTAGGTCCGGCCGTGATTGGATCGTCGAAGAACCGATCCGGCAGCCAATCGTCGGCTGGCGTCATCCCTTCGCGATTGTTATAGACGCGCATCAGATGGTTGCGGCGCTCGCCCCAGCGCAGAATCTCGTAGGAGGACGTCTCCCAACCGGTGATCGCCGCCAGCATGTCGGTCATGATCTGCAGGCTGAGGGCGCGGGTGGGCGCGATGGCGAAGATGCAGAAGCCCAAGGCATCCGCTCCCGACCACAGGTTGTTGAGCACCTTGAAATTGCGCACCTTGTCGATGCCCAGGTACTCCATCGGAATGCGCTGCAAAATGCCCAGGGTGCGCGCAAACTCCAGTGAGTGCTTCCAGCCCACCTGCGTGTCGAAGTCCCAGTCATGCTCGCAGATGTCGTAGCGCGGGCCGGTGGGCGCCACGGCAAAACCCGTTGCCAGGTTAGTCTGGCTGCGCGGCTCGAACGATACCATCTCCAGACCCTTGACGTGAAGGGCGTACCGTTCCGACCCGCGGCCGATGCGCTCGGCCGCACGTTTGCAGCCTTCGGCCAGGATGTCGCCAAAGCCCTGGCGCAGGGCAATGCGCTGCACCATCGCCAGGGCAGCCTCGGAGTTGCCGAAGCGCAAATCCAAGCCGTCGGTGTCCGTCAGGGTGAGAATGCCTCGTTCGAAGCACTCCATGACGAAGGACAGGGTGAAGCCCAGCGACACGGGGTCCATGCCGAGCTGGTTCAGCATGTTGTTGAAGCGCAGCAGCGTGCGCACGTCCGTGGTGCCGATGTTGGGTCCCATCGACGCCGTGATCTCCTGGTGCACAGCGCTCGCTCGCGGGTCCAGATCGACCATGTCGTCGCTGTGGTAGACCTTCATGCAGTCGTTAGCGCAGCCTGGACACGGGGCCACCCCCTTGTAGTGTGGCAGCCAGTGTTTCTCTTCGTAGGCGGCGACGGCGGCGAACTCAGCCGTGTGGAAATTCTCGATGTTCAGCGTCGCATCCAGGCCCACGGCGTGCACCCAGACGGCGAACCCTGGCAGTTGCTTCTGAAAGTTCGAGAGCGTGTTGGTCGGGATATCGCGCTCGAAATTGGCGTTGACGCGGTCATAAGTGGCATGGTCGGCGATGAGAGGGAACTGCCCCCCACGCAGGACGATGGCCTTGAGCTTCTTCGACCCCATCACGGCCCCCAGGCCCATGCGCTGTACCTGGTGGGTGCGGCTGCTGACGATGCTGGCAAAGCGCACCAGGTTCTCGCCGGCCGGACCGATGGCGGCCACGTCAATGCCGGCCCCGAACCTGCCTTCCAGGCTATCGGTCGTCTCACCGACTGTGGTGGTCCAGAGGTCGGTGGCGTCGAACAAGGAGACAACACCCTCGTCGATCATGACGCCTACCGGGGATGCCGAGGCGCCGTGGAACATCAGCGCATCATAGCCCGACCGCTTCAACGAAACCGCCCAGCGGCCCTCGGTGCGAGCCTCCCCCACGCCATTGGTCAAAGGCGACTTGGCAGTCACCACATAACGAACCAGGCCCGCCGCCGGGTAGCCGGCGATGACGCTGTTGGCGAAGACCAGAAGGTTGTCAGGCCCCAGGGGGTCGATCCCCGGCGGCGTCTCCCTGAGCAGATAGTAGGTGCCCAAGAGCCCGCCCCCGGCGTAGAGGCGGTAGAAGTCCTCGTCTGGTTCCTCGACGCGCGTGGTTCGCTCCGTCAGATCAACGTGTAGAATCCGGCCGTGATACCCGTAGTGAGGCATTGGTCGCTCCGTTCCTCTCAGTCCATCTCGAAGCCGCCGTCGACATTCAACGACTGGCCTGTGATGTAGTCGGCATCGGACGAACAGAAAAAGGCCACCGCCCCTGCCAGATCCTCGGGTGTGGCGGCGCGCTTCAGCGGCACCTGCTGGATGAAGGCACTCATCGCATCTCCTGGCCTGGCGCCGAAGAGAGTGGCCCGGTCTTCGTCGATCTTCTCCCACATGGGCGTAGGCACGATGCCGGGACAGACGGCGTTGACGTTGATCCGGTAAGGAGCCAGGGCCAGCGCCGCCGACTGGGTAATGCTGATGATGGCGGCCTTGGTGGCGGCATAGTGGGTAGAGAGGGGTCTCCCCCGCCGGCCGGAAACCGACGAAAAATTGACGATCTTGCCGTAGCTCGCCGCCAGCGCCATCGCTTTCCCCCTGGCTTCCGCATTCTGCTCCGGTTTCGTGGCGAAGATGTCAGCCGGGCCTGCCGACTTGATCTCGTCCGGAGTCTGCTTGATCATTTGGGCGGCTACGGCCTGCAGACAGAAAAACGTGCCACGCATGTTGACGTCCACTACACGGTCCCAGTCCGCCTCGGTCAGGTCCATCATGGGCTTGGTCTGGACCAGACCGGCGTTGTTGACGAGGATGTCGATGCGACCCCACGACACGACCACGTCCTCGACCATCTGGCGCACGGCCGCTGCGTCGGAGATGTCGACCCGGTAAGGCGCCGCCTTCCCACCTGCAGCCTCGATCTCATGGGCGGCGGTCGCAGCCGTGCCGGCATTGTACTCGGCAATGATTACCCGGGCGCCCTCGGCGGCCAGGCGCTTCGCCACGCCTTTGCCGATACCCTGGCCGGCGCCGGTCACGATCGCGATCTTGCCTGTGAATCTCTGTTCCATGCTTTCGCTTCTTCCTGGGTGGGTAGACCGGGAAATCAGAAAACCAGTAAACCAGTAAACCAGTAGACCAGTAGACCAGTAAACCAGAAAGATCGGTTTGGGCGCAGGTGCCTCCTGGTCTTACCGGTTTCCCGGTTTCCCGGTCTACCGGTTTCCCCGGTCTACTGGTTTACCGGTATCCTGGTCTATTGGCTCAAATTGGACACCGCCTGCACCTCATCCAACCGCACCGAACGATTCTCCGCCGCCGAGATGTAGCAGGCCTCGACGATGCGAAGCGTGTTCAAGTTATCGGCGGCGTCGGTCTCTGGCACACCGTCCTCCTGGATGGCCTGCATCAATGAGGCGGTGGGACCGATGAAGGCGTCGGGAATCCACTTCCCCTCTAGCTTGGCCTCAAAGCGCTTATCCTTGTAGTAGCGCTGGCTGCTCCACTGCAGGGTGTCCTCGCGACCGTGCGGATAGTTGTACATCGCGCCCAGGGTGCCGGTGATGTGTCCATCTGTGCCGATGAAACGGAAAATGGCGAAGTAGTCGTCGCTTTGGTTGTAGTGGTTGTCGGCGATGAAAACCTGCAGGTCGTTCTCGTAGTCCAGGATCGTGATTGTCTTGGTCTCGCCGATCATGTCGCCCTGCAGGGGGTTGCGGGCGTGACGGCTTGTGACCCAGATCGGGTCGCCGAACAGCGAACGCATGGCGTCGATGTAGTGGATGGAGTGGAACTGCACCTCCAGCCGCGGTGAGACATAAAGCCAGTCCCACATGTTCCACGGTGTGTTGACGCTGACTTCGATGGACGCATCGGCTACCTGGCCGATCCAACCCTTGCGGATCAGATCCTTGGCGGCGCGGATGCCCTGGCCCCAGCGCAACTGCTGGTTCACGGCCACCTTGACACCCTTTTCGCGACCGAGGCGGACGACCGCTGCTGCTTCCGCCAAGTCAAGGGCGAACGGCTTCTGACACAGCAGGTGCTTGCCTGCCTCGATGCAGACGCGGGCAATGGCAGGCTGAAACTTGGGCGGCACCGATATCTCGACGATGTCAACATCCGGGTCGTTCGCCAGTTCCTCGACGGTGTCGTACACCTTGGGGATGCTGAACTCCTGGGCCACGATCTCGGCGGTGGGTCGCACCTTGTCATAGGCGGCGACCACCCTCAGCTTGTGTTTGCGGTAGGACGGCAGCGCCGCGTACTGGACGATGCCGCCGCAACCGACAATGCCGATGCCGTAGTCGATCTTGGGCGGTAGGACGGGTTTGTAGTTGAGTTCGAGAATGGGGTCAACCATGAAATAGACCTCCTCACTTGTTCGCAACTTCAGGCTACGACGCCGCGAATGGCTTGCAGGATGTTCTCTGTTCCCGGCAGCGCCGCGTCTTCCAGCACCCTGCTGTAGGGGATGGGGATGTCCATGGCGCCCACGCGAGCAATGGGCGCATCCAGAAAGTCAAAGGCGTGCTCCTGTACCAGGGCCGCTATCTCGGCGCCGATGCCCAGGCGCCGATGCGACTCGTGCGCCACAACCAGGCGGTTGGTCTTGCGCACCGAGCCCAGGATGGTGTCCAGGTCCAGGGGGACGGTCGTCCGCAGATCGATTACCTCGACGTCGATGCCTTCCCGGGCAGCCTGCTCCGCCGCCTCCAACGCAAACAGCACCGTGCGCGACAGGCTCACCAGGGTCACGTCATCGCCGGGGCGCTTGATGGCTGCTTTGCCGAACGGGAGGGTATACTCCTCGACCGGCACCGGGCCTTTGGTGTTGTAGAGCAGCTTGTGCTCGATCACGATCACCGGGTTCTCGTCCCGCAGCGCAGTTTTCAACAGGCCTTTGGCATCATACGGGGTCGCGGGCAGCGCAACCTTGAAGCCGGGCAGGTGCGTAAACAACGTTTCCAGGCTCTGCGAGTGCTGGGCGGCATTACCGCGGCCGCCCCCTTGCTGCGTACGAATCAGCAACGGCACCTTCGCCCGTCCTCCAGACATGTACCGCATTTTTGCCGCCTGGTTGAAGATGGAGTCCGCGGCTACGAGTGCAAAATCCATGAACATCAGCTCGGCCATGGGATGCTTGCCCGTCATGGCCATGCCCACGGCGGCGCTGATGAAGCCTGCCTCAGAGATGGGTGTTTCGATCACTCGCTCCGGCCCGAAGCGCGCCAGCAAGCCCTCGGTGACTTTGAACACGCCGCCGTAGACGCCGATGTCTTCGCCGAGGAGGATGATTTCGGGGTTGCGCTCCATCTCTTCGGTCATGGCCTCGCGCAGCGCCTGGGCGTAGGTTATCTCACGCATGGTCTCACTCCAGTCGTCAGTAGTCAGAGGTCAGAGGTCAGAGAACAGAAGACAGAGGACGGAGGACGGAAGACGGAGGACGGAGGACGAGGCGGGTTTTCTCGTCTCTGGCAACTCGTTATTAGCATCTCAGTGCGGAATAGTGACGTTGTAGAAGGCCGCAGCCGTCTTGAACAGGATTTGTTCCTGAGTGGCAAGGGGTCGCTCGGACAGTATCTGTTTGTAGGCCGTGAAGGCCTTGACATAGCCGCCCGCCAGCACAGACACCGGCCAGTCGCCGCCGACCATACAGCGGTTTGGACCAAACAGGTCGATCGCCCAGTTCACAAGCCCGCGGATGTCTTCAGCGCTCCAATCCTCCCATTTGCCGCTGGCCGTGCCCAGTCCGGAGACCTTGGCGTGCACCAGCGGGTTCTGGGCGGCGATACGCATGTCCTCGCCCCACTGTCCTGATTCGCCCGCCGGGAAAGGCGGCTGCGCCAGGTGGTCGATGACCATTTTCAAGTTGGGCACGTTGTCGCCAACGACCGGTATACACTCCATGTGTTCGTGTTTGGTTGCGACCACGTCAAAGGTCAGCCCGGCGCCGGCCACCAACCTGAGGCTTTCGTAGATCGGTTCCTGTAGCAGCCAATGCGGATTGGGTTCTTCGTGGATGAGGTGACGCATCCCCTTGAACAGCGGGTGCTTGCCATAGCGCTCGATCGCCTTGCCGGTAGCTTCGGGATCGAGGAGGGGCAACCAGCCGACAACGCCTATGATCCACGGGTGAATGTCGGCCTGGTCCAGCATGTACACCGTGTCCTCGTAGCTGTTGGCCGACTGCACGAGCACGGTGGCGCTGACGCCGGCCGTGGCCAACTGCGGGGCCAGGTCAGCAGGAACATAGGTCTGATAGAGGGTACCGTAGGCAGGGACAAGCCAGGGGTAGTCGACCTTGCTCAAGTCCCAAAGGTGCTGGTGGGTATCGATGGTCGGGATGGACATAGAAGCCTCCAGGAGGACAGAGGACAGAGGACGGAGGACGGAGGACGGAGGACAGAGGACAGAGGACGGAGGACAGAGGACGGAGGACAGAGGACGGAGGACAGAGGACGGAGGACGGAGGACGGAGGACGGAGGACAGAGGACAGAGGACGGAGGACGGAAAACGGGGGACAGCCGGTGCTTTGCGGCGGTCAGTGGTCGGTCGTCTGCCGTCGTTTTGCGGCGGTCGGTCGTCCGCCGTCGTCGTCAGGCAAAGACGTTGTCTGAAATGGCGCTTAGTTCCGGCCAGGGACTTTCCACGGCGAAACGGGTGATGTCGGCGATCTCGACTTCCACTTGGGCCTGGATGGCAGCAATCTCGGCCTCGCCGAAATCGAAGTCCTCCACCAGCCGCCTGGGAAACGTGATGATGGGGTCCTTTGCCCGCCACTCTGCCACTTCTTCCTTGGTGCGGTAGGGTTCGTTGTCGCCCACCATGTGTCCAAAGAGCCGGTACGTCATCGCCTCGATGAACGTGGGGCCGCCTCCGCGTCGAGCTCGCTCGACGGCCTCCTTGGTCGCCTCGTACACGGCCAGGACATCGTAGCCATCGACCCGCAAGGAGTGGATGCCGAAACCGGCGGCGCGCTCCATCAGGGTGGCCGTGCCCACCATGTTCCTGATCGGCGTCATCTCCGAATACAAGTTATTCTCACAGAAGAAAATCACCGGCGCCTGCCACGCCGCCGCCAGGTTCAACGCTTCCAGCAGCGGCCCCTGGTTGATGGCGCCGTCGCCGAACATGGTCAGCGCCACACGGTCGCTCTTATCGAGCTTGGCGGCGAAGGCGGCGCCGACGGCAATGGGCGCGCCAGCGCCCACGATGGCGTTCTCGCCCAACAGCCCAATGCTCAGGTCGGTGTAGTGCATGGAACCGCCCTTGCCCAGGCTGCAGCCCGTCGCCCGCCCGAGCAGCTCGGCCATGCCCTCTTTCGGGTCCAGTCCTTTGGCGATGGCCTGTCCATGCCCGCGGTAGGTGCAGGTCAGGTAGTCGTCCGGCCGCAGCGCAAAGACCGCGCCCACCGCCGTCGCTTCCTGACCGATACACGGATGTAGCGATCCGCGCAGGTCGCCGGATTTGTAGAACGCCACGGCCTGCTCCTCGAAACGGCGGATAAGGAGCATGGTCTTGTAGATGCGAAGCAATTCGGAACGTTCGTCCATGTTATCAACTCCAAGGACGAAGTTACACGTTTACACGTTGCACGTTTGCACGTTAGATGCTTGATCGATCAACGTGTAACGTGTAACGTGCAACCTTCAACTAGCTAAGAGGTGGTGTGAAGAACGCCAGCAGCTCGACAGGCTCGTCCCCGGCATTGCGGAGGCTGTGCTCCAGGCCGATGGGGATGGCTGCGATACTGCCGGCAGGCAACGGATGCTCGGTCTCGCCCAGGGTCAGAACGCTCTGCCCTGCCAGCACGTACACCGTCTCGATTTGGGTAGGATGCAAATGGCGTCCAACCTCACCTCCAACCGGCACGCGCACGATGTTCACATTGGCGTAGGGATTGTCGGCGGAGGTCAACAGGACGCGCATGGAGATGCCGGCGAAGCGCGGGTGCTGGGTCCAGGCCACGGCAGTCGCGTCGACGATGGGGGGTTGGCTCATACGGAGTGCGTCTCCAGGCGCTCTTGCAGAACGCTGGTGTAGTAGGCAATGTGCGCAATCATGGCCTGGCGGGCGCGATCGGGGTCGCCACAGACGACGGCGTCGACGAGGGCTTCATGCTGGGCAAAGACCGCATCAAACGGTCGGGCGCCGTAGGTCTCCCAGGCATACAGAAAATGCCCGCGTAGTTGCTCCATGAGCGGCGTCAGCAGGACGACAAACAGCTCGTTCTGGGCCGCTTCCGCCAAAACCAGATGCAAGGCAAAGTCCAGTTCCGCCAACACGCGCGGCGCCCGGCGATTCTTGCGCATTTCCTGGCACAGCCGCATCAGCTCCAGACGCTGCTCAGGCGTGGCCCGCACCGAGGCCAGGGCTGCGATCTCGACTTCGAGCACACGGCGAATCTCGACCAGGCGCAGGTCGATGTTGTCCTGTCCCAGCAGTTGCAGGTAAGTCTGCAGCGAACGCGCCACCAGGCTGGAGTCGGGCTTGCTTACGTAGACCCCGCTGCCCGTCTGTGTCTCCAGCACACCCCGCGCTTCCAGCACCTTGACCGCCTCCCGCACCACCGTCCGGCTCACCCCGAAGGCCTCGGCCAAGTCACGCTCTGGCGGGAGTCGATCACCAGACCGCCAGGTTTCATCCTGCACCATGCTCAGGATGCGCTCTGCCACCCGCTCGTACAGACGCTGTTCACGCTCCAGGGGCTCGATTTCGGCAAGCTTGGTATCCATCGTCGTCGCAACCGCA
>CAZHTZ010000146.1:0-10597 GCA_964535455.1 uncultured Caldilineales bacterium | reverse complement strand
ACCGTAGGCGGCGGGCGCCTGTAATGGCAAATGTCGGACCAAACGACCCACTAGCCAACAGGAAGACCGCATGGGCACGCAAGAATGCAGGATGACATTCCCCCAACCTGGCGGACCTTTTGACACGCCAATGACCGTGTTGAAACAGTCCCGATGACAAAGCAGCCCGGCCAAGTGTTAGTGCACCTGCCGGGCATTCCGTCAAGCTGTGACAGCAGCGCAACGGGTAGACCCGATGTTAGTAGAGGCTCACAGCGTAGACAAAACGCTGTGGGCCATTCTCTTTGCGGTCAGCGGCGGTGCGCAGTGAACAAGGATTCGCTTGAACACTGTGCACATCCATCCGGCGCACAACTAGATGTAGTATTTAATGGATGGCCAAAATACCACATATAGTATGTGGGTGGCGGGTGGCGGGTTGCGTGTAGGGGCGAACGGCCGTTCGCCCTGGGGTGGCGAAAGTGGAGCACGGCCTCGCGTTGTGGGCCGGTCTGCGGTCGGTCGTCGGCGGTCAGAGCAGCCGGGGAACCTTTCTGCACGGTCCGGCGTCTTGGGGGACATCAGGTTGCATGCGCAAACGGATCGTGCAACCGGCCCATAACCCGGAGCACCGTGATGGAGCCGGGTCCCGTCAAGGAGGAGAACCATGTCCCTCAAGAAGTCCCTGGCTGGCCTTTGGCTGGCCCTGCTGCTGGCGCTTGCCCTGGCGTCCGGCGTCAGCGCCCAGAGCGGCAGCGGCATGACGCCGATGCCGCCCATCGATTCGACGCCTTTCCCCGAACCGTCGTTTCCACTGCCGCCAATCGGCGGACCCATCAGCATCGAACTGCACAGCGTCGATGCCGTGGTCGATGGTCCTGTGGCCACGGTGAAAGTGCGACAGGTGTTCCGCAACCAGACCGACGCCCAGGTGGAGGGCGCCTTCATCTTCCCGCTGCCGCCCGACGCCGCCATCAGCGACTTTCAGATGACCGTGGACGGCCAGGTGCTGGAAGGCAAGGTGTTGAAGAAGGAGGAAGCCCGCCGCATCTACGAAGATATCGTCCGCAGCCAACGCGACCCGGCTCTGCTGGAGTACCTGGGGCGCGATCTGTTCCAGACCAACGTCTTCCCCATTCCCCCGCGTGCCAGCCGCACCCTCGACTTCACCTATTCGCAGGTGCTGCCCCAGACTGACGGCCTCTACCATTTCCGCTACCCCCTGCGCACGCGGCAGTACGGCGCCGCCCCGGTCCAGACCCTGGCGCTTCGGGTCGAGCTTCGCAACCAGCCGGGACTGCGCACCGTGTACAGCCCCAGCCATGATGTCAGCGTCCAGCGGTCGGGCGACGACAGCGCCCTGGTCGGCTACGAGGCCACCCACATCCAACCGCAGCGCGATTTCGACCTCTACTTCGGCGTGTCCAAGGACTCGATCGGCCTGAACCTGCTCAGCTACAAACCGGCAGGCGAGGATGGGTTCTTCCTGCTGTTGGCGGCCCCGGCCATCGACGTGGCCCCGGATGCCATCGTGCGCCGTGACGTGATCCTGGTCATGGATATCTCCGGGTCGATGGAGGGTGCGAAGTTCGAGCAGGCGAAGCAGGCGGCGCGCTATGTGGTCGAGCACCTGAACGCCGGTGATCGTTTCAACCTTGTCGCCTTTAGCACCGGCGCCAGCCTGTGGGCGGAGACTCTGCAGCCTCAGGGTGGCGATAACGTGGCCGGGGCTACGGCCTGGATTGACCGCCTGCAGGCAGAAGGGTCCACCGACATCAACCGGGCGCTGCTCGAAGCATTGGGCCAGCTCCAGGCGCGACGCGGGGACGATCGCAGTCGCCCTGCCTACATTCTCTTCCTGACCGATGGCCTGCCCACCCAGGGTGAGATCGATCCCGACCGCATCATCAAGAACGCGCTCAACAATCTACCTTCTGACCAAAGCGCGCGACTGTTCACCTTTGGCCTGGGCTATGATGTCGATGCCGTCCTCCTGGACAGCTTGGGCAAGGAGATGGGCGGGCGCAGTACGTACGTCAAGCCCGATGAGCGCATCGACGAGGCGGTGGGCAGCTTCTACAGCCAGGTGAGCACGCCCGTGTTGAGCGGCGTGCGTATCGATATGGCGGGCGTGCGCACCGAGGACACTTATCCCTTCCCCTTGCCCGACCTCTTTGCCGGTGAACAGTTGGTGCTGGCCGGACGCTACCGCCAGGGCGGCGACACGAACGTCATCCTGACGGGCACCGTGAACGGCGAGAAGCGCACGTTCACCTATCCTGGCCAGCGTCTGGTGCAGGCAGGCGGCGAGCCGCTGGTCGCCCGCCTGTGGGCAACGCGCAAGATCGGCAGCCTCCTGGAGCAGATCCGCCGCCAGGGCGCCAACCCGGAGTTGGTCGATGCCGTCGTCAAGTTGAGCACGGCCTTCGGCATCATGACGCCCTACACCAGCTACCTGGTGCTGGAGCCGACAGATCTGCCGGTGGTAGGACGGGCGCCCGACGGGCAGCCCATGGCCACACAGGCTCCGGCGGCAGCGCCCATGGAGGCACTTCCCCGTCTTTCCCTGGACGCCCTGAACGCAGCGCCTGCCAGTGGCGAAGAAGCGGTGGCTGCCAGCGAAGTGCAGCAGAAGATGCTGGGAGCCGACCGGGCGACCGAGGAACAAGGCGTGCGCTTCGCCGGTGGCAAGACCTTTGCCTTCCAACAGCAGCTCAACGGCGCCGATGGTCGAATCTACGAGCTGTGGGTCGACGCCGACTACAAGACGGCGATGCCCCTGGAGACGGTGATCTTTGGCTCCGATGCTTACTTCGACCTGGCGGCGCAGCCTGAGGCGGCTCCGTGGTTGGCGGTGTCGCCGGAGCTGGTGGTGGTGATCGATGGCAAAGCCTACCGCACCACGGTGACGGGGGCGGACGACCGCCGACCACCGGCGGACGACCGCCGACCACCGGCGGACGACCGCCGACCACCGACCACTGACGGCCAGCAGCCGACGGACGTGCCCGGCGCGACGCCCACTGCGTCCACCACACCCGCGGCACCCGCAACACCTACTGCGTCCGTAACACCAGTTGCGCCCGCCGCCCCTGTCCCCACCCTGTGGGACGCCATCGTCGCCTGGCTCAAGGCGATCATGGGCCAGCCGTCGCAACCGTAATCACCCACTGCGGGCCGCTCTTCGTTTGCCGAGGCCCTCGGGACATCGTTCCGGGGGCCTCATGCGTTGCACGTTTACACGTTTACACGTTTACACGTTAGCACGTTGCAGGTTGCGCACGATGCGTGACGTGCAAGGCCCGATTCGTTCCGGCGCCTTCCGACCTCTGTCCTCCGTCCTCCGACCTCTGTCCTCTGTCCTCTGTTCTCTGTCCTCTATCTTCCGTCCAATTGGCCTCCCGGCGAGTTTGTGGCACTATACGGGCAACGTACGCATGGATTGCGGAGAGGCCGGACAGCGACAGGGTCGGCTGGCTCCGTAACCTGAAGGACTGGCAATGATGGCACCAGCGCCCACCCCCAATCGCTTCGAGCTTAAACACCTTGCGAAGACCTACCCCAAGGCCGTAGGGCTGGAAGACGTGTCGCTGGAGGTCACGTCGGGCGAGATCCACGCTATCCTGGGCGAGAACGGGGCCGGAAAGACAACAGTGATGAAGATTCTCGGCGGGCTGGAGCCAGCAGGAAGTTACGAAGGCGAGCTGCGCAAGAATGGGGAGCTGCTGTTGTTCCGCAATCCTGCCGACTCCATTCACCACGGCATTGCTGTCGTGCCCAGGCGTCTGAGCGTTTTCGACAAGCTCAGTGTGGCCGAGAACATCGTGGTGGGGAACTGGGAGCAGAAGAGCGCGTTTTTCGTGAGGGAATCGCAGACGAACAAGCAGGCACAGGCGGCGCTTGATTTTCTCCAGGTGAAGCTTGACTTGAACATTCCGGCGAGCACGCTCAATCCCGGCCACAAACGGGTGCTCATGATCGCCCGGGCGGTGAACACGCACGCGCAACTGCTCGTTTTGGATGAGCCGGCCAGCTTTCTCAATTCGGCCGAGGCGATGAGCCAGTTGCTACGCATCATTCGCCAGTTGGCGAAGAACTATGTCGCCATCCTCTACCTCACGCGGCGACCGGCCGAGGTGCTGCAAATTGCCGATCGCGTCACCGTGCTGCGCGATGGCGCCGTCGCAGAGGAGTTCGACCGCGCTGATTTCGACGAGACGAAGCTGGCGTTGGCCATGATCAGCCAGCGTCCGGGCTACGACAACTTCGTGGATGAAGACGAGGAACAGGATCGGGGTTTGACAGGGATGTTCCGGTCGATCTTTGGACGCAAGTCGTAGAGGCGGGTGAAGGGTAACGGGTGGCGGTAACGTATGTTGTTGGCAACCGCCACCGTCCGGCTGGGGGGTGACCGTCCGTCCAAGCTTGTGGTAAGGTTGACCCCAACCCTTTTTGTGGCTATGCTTGAGTCTTCCCCCCCATTTCACTTTCAGGAGGCAAATGGACATGACTAAGTTTTTCATCCTGCGACGCCTGCCGCTGCCACTGCTCCTGCTGTTGCTGGTGAGCGTGCTCACCGCCTGCGGCGGGACGGCGTTAGCAAAGGCGGCGGCCACCGCCACACCGGCCAGCGCTGCAGCCACCGCGACCATAGCACCCGGTAGTACCGTAGCGCCCGCTACTACTGTAGCGCCCGCTGCCACAGGGGCGCCCGCAGCGGCGGCGGCGCAGTCTGCCGACGGCCCTATGACCTTCCATGCCATCCTACCTTCCGACACCAGTCCGGCCCGCATCGTGTCGCTGACGCTGTCACCTGATGGCACGGCGGAGATGACCACCGACCTGCTGGACGGCAAGCCGGCCAAGGTCGAGAAGGGCGTTTGGGAGAAGGACAGCGAAGGCGCCATCACGCTCACGCTCAACGAGGCTGATGGGAAGGCCTATGACAAGCCTGTCGTTCTGCTCATCAAACAAGAGGGCGAGCTGGTGACGATCAGCAGCGGCGCCGCCCAGCGTTCCTCTACCGCGTCGATGATCCTCGAGCGCCGGGACGACACCGGGCTGTTTGTGGCCCAGGCCAAGCGGGCGTTCATCAGCATCGACGCTGCTGCCGGGGCGCCATTGGATCCTTTCTTTGTCAGCGTCAATGGCGGCGGCGAACACAACGCCAGCCAACTGGCCGAGAATTGCACCGGCTACGTGCATCCGTCCCCTGTGGTCAGCCTGAACTGGAGCGGGAAGGCGGACTTCGCCCGCGTTTTCGTGTACAGCGACGAGGACACGACGCTTGTGGTCCAGACGCCAGATGGTGAGTATCTCTGCGGTGACGACGCCCACGCGCTGGTTCTCGATGCCACGATCGACCTTGTGAACCCGGCGGAAGGCCGCTATAACATCTGGGTGGGCGGCTACCAGCAAAACCAGCTTGTTCCTGCCATCCTGGTCCTGACCGGGAAGAAAGACCTCGATCCGACCAACTTTGCCCTGGCCGGCCTGGTCCATCGTCCGCCGATGATGCACGTCCTGGCGGCGCCAGAGCGCCATCTCGACGTCTCGAAGCTGACCGGTCCACTGCTGCGCAGCAGATCCGCCGCCGCTGTGGCCCAGTTGAAGACGGCCAGAGAATCGCTCACGCAGAAGGTCACTGGTGAGGGCGAGGTGCCGGCTTTCGACATCAACACCCCGAATATGGTCTGCAACGGATTTATCGGCGACCTGCCTGACTACACCTTCGAGTGGACGGGCAATGCCGAGGCGATCAACGTGTTGTTCGAGGGGGACCGCGACGCGACCCTCCTTGTCGTAGGCCCTGATGGGGCTATCCTCTGCAACGACGATGCGGTCACAGGCAAGAACCTGAACCCTCTCGTCGTCATCGCAAACCCTGCGGAGGGCCAGTACAAGATTTTCGTCGGCCGTGTCGACTTCGACCATCCTGTCAAGGGCGCCATCACAGTCACCGGTTCAGCCAAGCCAGAGCAGGATATGCTGGCCCCGGTCACGCCCACACCGGCTGCTGAGAACTAAGGAGAAAGCACCATGAAACGACTCATCGTTCTCACTTCCATCGCTGCCCTGCTCATCCTGGGGGTGGCGGGCGCCGGCGTCGTCATGTCGCAGAGCGGCAACGTCTGGCAGGTCTTCTTCTATCCCAACACGAATTGGGCCGGCAACCCGGTCTTCAGCCAGCAGGTGGCGGCGCTGAACTACAATTGGGGCACGGCGGCGCCGGGCCCCAACATGCCCTCCACCAACTGGACGGCGACGGCTACCTCCAGCGCCTACTTCTACAGCGGCGTCTACCGCTACTCGGTCCTGGCCGACGACGAGGCGGTGCTATGGGTGGATAACGTAATCTACCTGGACACCCGCGGCCGGGGTCAATCGGGCAAGACACTGACGATGGACCTGCCGATGTCGGAGGGGTGGCACTCGCTCCGTGTTGATTTCCGCCAATACACCGGCACTTCCTACCTCTTCGTGAGCTGGGGCTTCGTCAAACCAGGCGGCGGCGGCACCATCGTGCCCTCACCCACGCCAGGTGTACCTCTGGCATTCCCCACTCCGCCCGCCTCGGCGCCCAGCGTCAAGACGCAGTATGGCGACTACACGCCCTGCATCAGCAATGGTTGGCATCAGTCGAAGTGCTTCGTGTCCGACGGGGCCTGGAACTCGCCCAATGTTGGCTCGATCGAGTTGGAGCCGCAAATCAAGATATGGGGCAACTGCCAGCCGCCTGACAGCGACGTCACCTGGACGACTGACCCGAACGCCAACCCACCCATTACCACGAACTTCCGCTGTTCCAAGACCCTCGCCGGTTGGTTCCCAAGGTAACGACCGCTGACGACCGACCGTTGACCGCTGTCTGTGGAGTGTTTGCCACTGCCGGCGGTCATCGGTCGGTCGTCTAGACAATCGGCGGCGTGATCACCGAGAGGTATTGGACAGGGTCGTTTCCTGCCGCGCGGAGACTGCGCAGCAAGGCTCCGGGGAAGTAGACGCTGTCTCCCGCGGCCAGCTCGTAGCTGTCGGCGCCCAGTTCCACGACGAGAACGCCGTTTAGCACCAGGATAAACTCCTCTGTCTCGGGTTGGAAGGTCAGCGGTATGCGCCCATCCTCGCATCCGATGGTGGTCAGGACGGCCTCCATCTTGCGGCTCACATCGGGCGTCAGCATTTCCAGGGTAATGCCGGTGGCGGGTAGGGTGAGCCGGCGACGCTCGTGCTGGCGCACGACCGGGCAGACTTCTTCCTGCTCCATCAGGAAATAGAACAAGGGCACTTCAAGTGCCCTGCTGATCTTGCGAAGGGACTCGATGGAAGGCGAGGCCTGGTCGCGTTCGATCTGGCTGAGGAAGCTTGCCGTCAGGTCAGCCTGCCCAGCCAGGTCGCGCAGGCTCAGGTCCTGCTCCTGTCGCCGCAATTTGATGCGTTCACCTAGGGTCATGGCGCCAGTTCCGTGGCTGCATCGTTGCCGCCGTGTCGCTGCCAGTGTGGGGAAGAAATGAAGACTACAGCCCGATTCTACCACTCCGTCAAGATTTGTCAAGCTGTGCTTTACAAAGGGGCAAGAATGTAAATTGGTACTTGACACCCTGACCTCGACCTGCTACACTCTTTCCAGTCCGTGACGAGGCTGTCGCCGGGCACGTTGTCTCATTTGCACTTAGCGCCAGAGAGCAAGCGGAACCATGCCCATCGCACATGACAGGCTGGTGGAGTTTCTACAAGCGCTCATACGGGTGCCATCGCTATCGGGAGACGAGGCAGCCGTGGCGGCGCGTGTGGCGCTGGAGATGCGCAGTCTGGGCTTCGACGAGGTGCTGATCGATGAACATGGCAGCGCTCTTGGCATCGTTCAGGGTGAAAGGCCAGGGCCGACGCTGTTGTGTGACGCGCATATCGACACGGTGGGAGTGGCGCCGGGCGTGCCGTGGCGCTACGATCCCTTTGGGGGCGAGATCGAGGGCGGGCGACTGTTTGGTCGCGGCGCTTCCGATATGAAGGGAGCGCTGGCGGCGATGGTCTATGCCGCCGCCGCAGTCGACCGCACGCACCTGGCCGGGCGGGTAGTTGTCAGCGCCTCTGTGCTGGAGGAGGTCATGGAGGGCGCGGCTTTGGCCGCGGTCATGGCGCGGGTGCACCCGGACTTCGTCGTGATCGGCGAATCCACGGAGTTAAACCTGAACCACGGCGGCCGCGGAAGGGCGGAAATTCAAGTGGAGGCTGTGGGCCGGCCCGCCCATTCCTCCTCGCCGCAGCTCGGCGCCAACGCCGTCTACCTCATGCTCCCCGCCATCGCCGCCCTGCGCGCCATGCCCATGCCCAGCGACCCGCTGCTGGGACCGGCCTTGATGGAGCTGACGGATATCGTTTCCGAGCCGTATCCGGGCGCTTCGGTGGTGCCCAGTCGCTGCCGCGTGACCTTCGACCGCCGGCTTCTGGTGGGCGAGACGGGGGATGGGGTGCTGGCAGAGCTGCAGGCCCTGCCGGAGCTGCAAGGCATCCATGTCTCCATCGCGGCTGGAGAGCACCGCACCTACACCGGTACGGTGCTGAGCGGGCCAAAGTTCTTCCCTGCCTGGAAGTTGGACGCCGAGGACGCCTTTGTGCAGGCAGCTGTGACCGGTCTGTTTGCTTCCGGGTTGGACCCCAAACCAGGCGCCTATCGCTTCTGCACCAACGCCGCTCATAGCGCCGGCCAGGTGGGCGTCCCCACCGTTGGCTTCGGCCCCTCGGCAGAGGAGCAGGCCCACGTCGTCGACGAATACATCGAGCTGGACCAGCTTGCGAAAGCGGCACACGGATATAAAGGTATCATCGAAGAGGTGCTGGCGAGTGGGTGAAGGGTGGGGGGTCACGGGTAGCGAATTTGCGATGATCATCACCGCCACCTGCCACCTGCCACCTGCCACCTGCGACCTCTCACCACACACCATTCTTACTTTTCGGAAGAGGAGCACCGACATGGCCCAACGTATGGCCCTCTACATGCAGGACAAGCATCCGATCCGCTATGAGATCGAGATGGCAAAGTATGCGGAGCAGAAGGGATTCTCCGAGATCTGGCAGGCCGACACCAGGTTGGCCCGCGACTGCGTCGTGATGATGAGCGCCTTTCTGGCGGAGACCAAGCGACTGCGGTTCGGTTCCGGCGTGTTGCCCATCTGGACGCGCAACCCCGCCGTCATTGCCGCCACCTGGAGCACGATGTGGGAGCTGGCAGGCACGGTGGACGGCCAGAGCCGGGTGATGCTAGGTCTGGGAGCCTGGTGGGAGCCGATCGCCGGTCGTGTGGGCGTGAACCGCACCAAGCCGTTGAGGGCCATGAAAGAGCACGTGGAGGCCATCCGGCAGCTTTTCACCATGGAAGAGGTAACTTACCAGGGCGAGTTCGTGCACCTCGACAAGGTGAAGCTCGACGTCGCCTTTGGCGACACCTCAGCTCGCAACATCCCCATCTACATCGGCGCCACGGGTGACAAGATGCTGGAGATGACGGGTGAGATCTGCGATGGCGTCGTGCTGAACTACGTGGTGTCGGTGGACTACATCCGGAAGGCGGTCGCGATCGTCCGTCAAGGCGCAGCTCGCGCCGGCAAGACCCTGGCGCAGGTCGACCGTCCCGAGTTGCTGGTGTGCTGCCTGTCTGACGACGACCCCGAGGCGGCGCTGATGGCAGGCAAGATGCTGGTTTCTTACTATCTGGGCACCGAGCCGCACATCATGAAGGCCAGCGGCGTGGATGACGACCTGATCAACAAGGTGCAGGAGTTCGTGGGCTGGCCCGCCACCGAGGAGGATTATCGGCGTGCTGCCGTGCTCATCCCCGACGATGTGGTTCGCAACCTGATGGCTGTGGGCACGTCACAGCAATGCCGGGACAAGGTGGCCGAATACATCGATGCCGGCGTCACCTGCCCGATCCTCTACCCCATGATGGACGACATCAAGGCGGTGATCGACGCTTTTGCGAATTGGGCGCCCTGAAGGAGCACGGAGCAAGGAGCACGGAGCACGGAGCAAGGAGCAAGGAGCACGGAGCAAGGAGCAAGGAGCTACCACACGTCATGATGCCGTTTAGAACCTATGAAGAGTGGCTAACACACATCCCAGAGAGCATCAAGAAAGATGCCTTATGGGACTTTGAGGTCTATCGCAAAGCGCTCTTCTTGTCTGATCTGGCCTGGTTCGATGCTGAGAAACTTCTTGAAGACCCTCGCGGTCGCGCGACGGCATGGCAACTAGTGGACGCTGCCGGTTCCGTTTCAGCGAACATCGAAGAGGGGTACGGAAGAGGCTTCGGCAAAGACTACGCACGCTTTCAGCGCATTGCCATTGGCTCAGCCAGAGAGACGCGAGGATGGTATGTTCGGGGTCGCCATGTCTTCGACCCCAGTCTCGTCGAACACCGTATGGCTGTGGCCGACGACATCATCTCAGGACTGATCAGAGCCTCAAATCGACAGCGCCAAGGATGATCCTTGCCTTACTGCCCGCTCCCTACTCCCCGCTCCCCGCTCCCCGCTCCCCGCTCCCCGCTCCCCGCTCCCCGCTCCCCGCTCCCTGCTCCCTGCTCCCCGCTCCCCGCTCCCCGCTCCCCGCTCCCCGCTCC
>CAZHTZ010000145.1:0-10675 GCA_964535455.1 uncultured Caldilineales bacterium | reverse complement strand
AGAGCAGGATCGTGGCGCAGCCCGGATCATGCCGTCGTACGGCGTCCAGCACCGCCAGACCATCCTCGTTGCGGTGGTCGCTGCCGCCCAACGATAGGTCCACGACGGCGAGGCGGTGGGGGTTGAGACGCAGGCTGGCGACCGCCGTCCGCAGGTCGGCGGCAACGTCTATCGTCAGCCCGGCGTCGACGAGTAGCTCAGCCAGAATCTGCTGCCAGGCGCGATCATCGTCAACAACGAGTGCACGCATCAGCGTCTATGCCTTCTGCCAGAGGCAGCCCTCTGCCAGAGGCAGCCGGAGAGTGAAGGTGGTGCCCCGGCGGCCGTCACTTTCGACTGTGATGGAACCGCCAAAACGGGCGATGAGCGTTTTGACCCACCACAGGCCAAAGCCAAGCTTGCCGGACCACCTGGCGCCGGTGTAGTTGAACTCAAAGATTCTCTCGTGCAGATCGAGCGGAATGCCGGGACCGTTATCGCTGACACGGACCTCTACCCATCCCTGGTGAACCGCACCCTTGATGCGGACCGTGCCGGCGCCGTCCATCGCTGTGATGGCGTTCTCAACAAGGTTGACAAACACCAGAGCCAGGCTCTGCTGCCCGGCGATGATGGGGGGCAGCTCGTCCAGGCCGGAGACGCGCACGCTGACGCCGGGAGGCACGTGAGTCGTGGTCAGGGCCTGGGTCACACAGGCGGCAATGTCAACCGGCGCCGGTTGGATGGGGCGTAGATAGAACAAACTGTCGCTGAGCGCCTCCATGGCCTCACTGGCGCTGCGAGCGATCTCATCCAGATGGGTCGCCAGGTACTGGTCGGCGTCCAACGCTACACGGCATTTGTCCTGAATACCCTCTACGCGCACGGGGATTGCGCCGATCTTGTTGTTCAGGCGGTGCAGGAGGTTGGCGGCGATGTCGCCCACAGCCGCGAAGGTCTCGGCCGCCGCCCGCTGCTCGCGGGCCAGGTTCAGCGCCTCTTGATGGGCGGCATTGCGCACGGCCAGGGCGGCGTTGTGCGCCAGGAAGGTGAGCACTTTCACCTCCCAATCCGAGGCGGCGAACTGGTTCGGGTGCGTCTCGGTGTTGTAAACGCTCAACGCACCCACGGGCTCGCTCTCATCGCCCGCCAGCAAGGGCACCACCAGCGCCTGGGTCCAACCCTGGCGCTGCGCTAGATCGGTGTGAGCGAAGCGGGAGTCAGCGCGCACGTCATCGCTAAACACCCACCGCCGCTGCGCAATGGCCTCACCCGTCAGGCTGCCTTGCAGCGGCACCCGGTCCCCGCGCTCGTGGCCGGCGCTGGCGCTCTGCATGACCAGCTCCTCGCCGTCCAACGTCCATAGGGCGCTGACGGGCACATCCAACAGCTCGCATGCCAGCTCGACCAGGCGACCGAAGACCTCCTGTGGTGACTGCGTGAGCAGGCGCTCGGCCAGCTCCTGCAGGGCATCCAGCAGCCGCACGTCCTGGATGGCGATGACAGCCTGGGTGGCCAACGATTGCAGCAGCAGGCTATCGTCTTCACTGAAGGCGGAAACGCGGGGACTCTCCAGATTGAGCACCCCTTCCAGCCGCCCGCTCGCTCGCAGCAGGGGCACGGCCAACTCCGAGCGCATCTCGAGGTCGTGGTCCAGTGGGTAGTAGAGACGCGCCCATGGCCCAATGCGCACATCGGCGATGCACAGGGGCTGGCGCTGCTTCGCCACCCAGCCGGTGATGCTGGTGGCGTTGATGGGCAGGGCCTCGATTGCGGGCCGGCCCAAATCGTCGCCCGCAATCGCCCGCGTCACCAACAGCTTGCCCGACCCATCGACCAGGCGGAAGATGCCGTGCCGGGCGCCCGTCACTTCCAGCGCCATCTGCAGAATCGCTTCCAGCGTCTCTTCCAACCGCAGTCGGGACGAGATGAGCAAGTCGGCGCGGCGCAAACGGGCGAGTTCCTCTTCTTTGCGCTCCAGGTTGCGCTGGACGCGTTCGATTTGCTGCAGCCGATGGATGGCCATGGCCGCCAGATTGACGAAGTTATCGAGCAGCAGCAGTTCCAGATCGCTGAACGGTCGCTGCTCGTGCAGATAGACGTAGAGAGCGCCCACTGCCTGTTCGGCTACGACCAGCGGGTAGCACGCCCCCACCCGGGCCCCTGCCGCTGCCATGGCGTGGTGCATGCCTACATCCGCAGCCTCATAGGAAAGGATGCGGCGGCGCTGCTGCAAAGCCCGCGCCCCCAGGCCGTCCGGCCGCGGTGAATCGCCGGCGCTGGAAAGTGACCACCATCCGGCGGCAAGGCGTGAGGCCGGGTCGAAGGCCGACATGACCGGGTCGTACGCATAGATGACCGCCGTGACCGGCTCTGCGCCGGTCAGAGGTCCGCCCGTCATCAGTTCCACCGCCCCCTCGACAATCCGGCGCAGCGTGTCTGGGAGGTGTCCCTGTGGCTCGGAGCTGGCATGGTTGATCGCCACGGCGATGCGATTGAGATTGGCGAGGACGCCACGATCAAAGGGTTGCATGACCCCATTTTCGCCTGTGCGGCGCGTTCGGCCAAGTCCGGCGGCGGGCAGGGAAGAACTCGTGCCGCGGCAGTTCATGACTTGCGCAAAGCGGGGCCGTGCCGTAAATTGAACGGACAAGGCATCATCTTGCTTTATGTCAAATCTTCCACTTGATCCTGCTCTGTTTTTGACGGGCGAGGAGTCCGACACCGGGGCGCTGGCCTGGCTGGCGGCGACCGGCTTCGCCGATCCCGAGGCCGCGCTTCACCGCCTGCAGCGGCTGGCCGATGCGCCGGGGGCGTCGGCAGCCCTGAGCGCTTGTTTGCCCCACTTACTGGCGACGCTGGCCGATATCGCCAATCCCGACCACGTCCTCGTCAGCATCGAGCGCCTGGCCCAGGGTGCAGTCGACCGGGCCGAGCTCTTCACCTACCTGGCCCAGAACCCGCGCCTCATCGAGATGCTGGCGACCCTTTTTGCGGGCAGCCAGTTCCTGACCGAAATCCTGCTGCAGGAGCCGGACGACGCCCGCCGGCTGCGGCAGCGACCGGACCTCAACCGGCGCAAGACCGTCGACCAATACCACATCGAAGGTCGCGCCGTCATGCTTGCCGCCACGGACGACGACGAGATGACGCCGGCGGCGGCCGTCCCGGCTCTAGAGGCGCTGCGGCGCTATCAGCGCTGGGAGCTGCTGCGCCTGGGCGCCTGCGACTTCTTCGGGCTCATGGACCTGTCGGCGGTCACTGCCCAACTCTCGCGGCTGGCCGACGGCATGGTGCGCGCCTGTCTCGACCTGGCCGCGGCCCAGACAGGCATCTCACCGCAGGGGTTCGCGGTGCTGGCGATGGGTAAGCTGGGCGGCGGCGAGGTGAACTACAGTTCGGACATCGACCTGATCTTCATCGCCCGCGCCGACGCCCTCGACTACGTGCGTCTGGGCCAGAGGCTGATTGAAGCGCTGTCGCGCATGAGCACCGGTGGGTTCCTCTACCGCGTCGACATGCGCCTGCGCCCCTGGGGACGCGATGGCAGCCTGGTCAGCGCCATCGACGGGCACCTGGACTACCTGCGTAAGCATGCCCGCCTGTGGGAAAAACAGGCGCTACTGAAGGCACGACCCATTGCCGGCGACCTCGACCTGGGCGAAGCCTTTGTCACACAGGCGCAGCCCATCCTTTTCGACCTCGAGGCCGACACAGTGCGCGCGGACGTGCGGGCCATGAAACAGCGCACCGAAGCCTATCTGCGCCAACATGGTCGCGAGTGGGGCGAGGTCAAGCTGGGTGAAGGGTCCATTCGTGACGTGGAGTTCGTCGTGCAGTATCTGCAGCTGGGCTACGGAAGACGTCACCCGGAGGTCCGGAGCGGTCGGACTCTGGACGCGCTGTCGCGTTTGTTTGGGGCCGGGCTGCTGTCGGCTGACGCCCATCGTATTCTGGGCACCGGTTACGTCTTCTTTCGCACCGTCGAGCATCACCTTCAGCTCATGCACTACCGGCAGATCTCTACCCTGCCGTCTGATCCGGCAGAGATGGCCTCGTTGGCGAAGCGTCTGGGCTTCAGCGGCGCCAACGCCGGTGAACAGTTCATCGCCCGCTATCAGCAGCACCGCGACGCGGTGCGCCGCGTCTACATGCAGTACCTTGGAAGCGACCCCATGGAATCCTTTACCAACACACCTCCCCCTCCTTCGGCAGGCGTCCAGCGCCATCTGGAACGGTTGGATCCAGTCTACGCCACACGCTTTGTGGAAGCGGAGATCCGCCGCCACGCCGCGTTGGTAGAGAACCTGAGCGATCAGGTTCCGGTGCAGGTTGATGTCGTGCCGCTGGATGAGGGGTACTGGCGTGTCACCATCGTTGCCTACGACTATCTGGGCGAGCTGTCGATCATCTGTGGTCTCCTCTTCGTCTACGGACTCGACATCATCAACGGGCACATATTCACCTATGAACCATTGGCTGAGCCAGCCTCGCCGTCGAGACCCGCCGTGCGCTACCGCCGGCCGCTGGCGCTGCCGCGGACGGACATTCGCCAGAAAATCGTGGACGTATTCACCGTGCGTCCCGTTGCCGGAGATTTCGCACCCGACGTCTGGATGCACTACGCCGATGAGCTTACAGCGCTGGTCGGCAAGCTGCAAGCTCGCCAACGGGATGAGGCTCAGGGCGCCCTGGCCAAGCGCGTCGCCGCCATGCTGCGACAGCGCGGTTCGCTGCTGCCACGGCTCTACCCCGTGGACGTGGCCATGGACAACGAAAGCGCCGAGCGCTACACGCTGCTCCACATCTCGGCGCCCGATACGACCGGCTTCCTGTACGAGCTGACCAATGCCCTGGCCCTGGATGGCGTCTACATCGCCCGCATGGAGGTCAGCTCGGTCGGCAACCGGGTGCAGGACACGCTGTATGTGACCGACGCCCAGGGCCACAGGATCGAGTCCCCCGACCGCCAACGCGAGCTGCGCGCCACCATCGCCCTGGTCAAGCATTTCACGCATCTGCTCCCCCAGGCGCCCAACCCCGAGCTGGCCCTGTTGCACTTCCGCGAGTTCCTGGCCCAGCTCTTTCAGCGTCCGCATTGGGCCGACGAGCTGGCCTCGGTCGAGCGACCAGAAGTGCTCGACGCCCTGGCTCAACTGCTGGGCGTCAGCGACTTCCTTTGGAACGACTTCCTGCGCATGCAGTATGCCAATCTGTTCCCGGTCGTCAGCAATGTCGATGCGCTTATGGTCACCAAGACAAAGCCAGAGCTGACCGCCGAGCTTCAGGCGGAGTTGGCAGAGGCGGGCGGCGCCATCGAGACCCGCCGGCATGCGCTCAATGCCTTCAAGGACCGCGAGATGTTCCGCATCGACATGCGGCACATCATGAAGTACACAAGCCGCTTTGGTCAGTTCTCCCGCGAGCTGACGGACCTTGCCGAGGTGGTGGTGGATGCTGCCTTCCGCCTGTGCGAGGCGGAAATGCGCAACTTCTATGGCGAGCCGCGAGACGACAACGGCGATGCTTCGCCCCTGGGCGTGTGCGCTTTGGGCAAGGCTGGCGGCCACGAATTGGGATTCGCCTCCGACATCGAGCTGATGTTCGTCTATGACGCCAACGGCAAGACCACCGGTCCCAACGTGATCACCACTGCTGAGTTCTACGAGAAGCTCGTGGCGGAGTTTGTGCGCACTATCCAGGCCCGCCACGAGGGCATCTTCGAAATCGACCTGCAATTACGACCTTATGGCAAGGCCGGGAGCATGGCGGTTTCGCTCGACGCCTTCCGGCGCTATTTTGCACCTGGCGGCCCAGCCTGGGCCTACGAGCGTCAGGCTCTGGTCAAGCTGCGACCCATCGCCGGTGACGCCGGGCTGGGCCAGCGCCTGGTGGCCGAGCGCGATGAGTTCGTCTATACGGGCGAGGTCTTCGACGTCGCCGCCATGCGCGCCATGCGCGAGCGGCAGCTTCGCCACCTGGTGACACCGGGCACAATCAACGCCAAGTTCAGCCCCGGCTGCCTGGTAGACGTGGAGTACCTGGTCCAGGGCTTGCAGATCACCTATGGTCCCCAATACCCCAGCGTGCGGCAGCCGAACACACGCGAGGCGATGGCAGCCTTGAACTTCGTCGGCGCACTCGAACATGCCGACTACCAGCGGCTGCGAGAGGCACACATCTTCCTGCGCCGGGTCATCAACGGTCTGCGCATGGTGCGCGGGCATGCCAAAGACCTCACCGTGCCCAACGAAGGCAGCGAGGAGTTCGCCTTCCTGGCCCGGCGCATGGGTTACAGCGACGACCCGGCCCGGCTGCGCGACGATCTGACTCACCAGACTGTGATGGTTCAAGAGCTAAGCGCGCACTTGCTCGACGCCCTGGCCCATTTCGGGCAGACGGAATCGTAAATATGATCCATTTGGGTACTAGATAGAAGGAAACCTGTACGCTAGGCTTAGGTTCGGCACGCCCCGTCGTTCGTATGCAGGAGCGCCTCCAATGCCTAGCGTCCAGATCCTACTACCCCTTGCACTCATCCTGGTTGCCGCTCGCGTCGCTGGCAAGCTGAGCCAGCGCCTGGGCATGCCGGCCGTATTGGGTGAGTTGTTGGCAGGCGTGGTGCTGGGACCGTCTCTGCTTGGTCTCATCCACATGAACGAGATTCTCGCCGCAGTGGCCGAGATCGGGGTGTTGTTGCTGATGTTCATCGCCGGGTTGGAGACCGACCTGGAGCAGATGCGACGCCTGGGCAAGCCTTCCTTTGTCGCCGCTGCCGCCGGCGTCGTGTTCCCGTTCGCCGGCGGGCTCCTGGTGGGCGAGTGGTTTGGCTTGGGGCTTTCCAGCAGCCTCTTTCTGGCTGCCGTCCTCACCGCCACCAGCGTCAGCATCTCTGCTCAGACACTACATGAGCTGGGTCGCCTGCGCAGCAAGGAAGGCCTGATCACGCTTGGCGCCGCCATCATCGATGACGTCTTGGGCATTCTGGTGCTCAGCATCGTGCTCAGCATGTCAGGCGAAGGCGGCGCACCCGGTTGGGCTATCTTGCGTCTCGCGCTCTTCTTCCCCATCGCCATTCTCGTGGGCATGGTCGTTCTGCGCCCGATGGTTCGTTGGATCAACGAGCACCACGCTCGCGAAGCCGGCTTCGCCCTGATCATGGCGCTGGTGCTGATCTACGCCTGGGCGGCGGAATCGCTGGGTGGGCTGGCGGCCATCACCGGCGCCTATTTGGCGGGTATCCTCCTGGGACGCATTGCCGGCGCCAAAGAATGGGTGGTAGAGGGCGCTTCGTTTCTGGGCTACGGTCTGTTCGTGCCGGTGTTCTTCGTGACCGTGGGCTTACAGGCCGACGTCCGCGCCATTGGCGTGGCGCCGGCCCTGACGATTGTGGTCATCGTCGTCGCTATTGTCACCAAGGCGTTCGGCTCCGGCCTTGGCGCTCGTTTGGGAGGCTGCACGTGGCCGCAGTCACGCGCAGTCGGTGCGGGCATGATTGCCCGCGGCGAGGTCGCGCTCGTCATGGCCACGCTTGGCCTCAGCAGTGGATTGCTAAACGATACCACATTTACCGTCGTCATCCTCATGACACTGGCAACCACGCTGGTGACCCCGCTGCTGCTCAAGTTGGTGATCCCCGGCCCAATCATTGCGCCCTCCGGCCCTCTCGCACCTATCCTTCCCTTCCATGAGAACGCGGAGGCCAATTCCATTTAGTCCGTACCCGGAGCGTGAGCGACGGGCCTCGCACACCCCCGCCGCTGCCGCGAAAATATGACCCATTCGGGTACTGGCAATCTGCTGGACCTATCGCTTATACTCAGCACAACCCGAGCAGGCCGACGGCCTGGCCTCTTTCGCAGTGACAATGAAGCGCTCAGGGAGCCTGTCTGCACCATGGCTCCCTGAGTTTGCGTAAGCCCACAAACCCCTCCACCGTGTACACCCAGCCCATTGGCGGTCACGCCAGGGCGATACCTTCCGTCATTTCCATACCCAAAGGAGACCAAGTAACATGCCAAAGACACCAAGCGACGTCGTCAAGCTGGCCAAAGACGTCAAGATGGTGGACTACCGCTTCGTCGACCTGCCCGGCACCTGGCAGCACTTCACCGTGCCCGCGCGTGAGCTGAGTGAAGAGACCTTCCAGGATGGCGTCGGCTTTGACGGCTCTTCCATCCGGGGCTTCCAGGAGATCCATGAATCGGACATGCTCCTGATCCCAGATCCCGACACGGCGTTCCTTGACCCCGTTTTCGAGGTTCCGACGCTGGTGCTCATCTGCGACGTCTACGATCCTGTGACCTTGCAGCCCTACTCGCGTGACCCTCGCTACGTCGCCCGCAAGGCCGAAGCCTACCTCAAGCAGACCGGCATTGCCGACACCAGCTATTGGGGTCCTGAGGCTGAGTTCTTCATCTTCAACGACGTGCGCTACGGCTCCGACACAAACTCGTCTTTCTATCGTGTCGACAGCAGCGAAGCCTGGTGGAATAGCGCCACGGACCTGAAGCCCAACCTGGGCGGGCAGATTCCTCCCAAACGTGGCTACTTCCCGGTGCCGCCGGCCGACCAGTTCCAGGACCTCCGCAGCAAGATGGTGCTGTCGCTAGAGGCGGCTGGTGTAGCCATTGAGGTACACCACCACGAGGTCGCCACTGCTGGACAGGCCGAGATCGACATGCGCTTTGACAGCATGTTGCGCATGGCCGACAAGACGATGATGTACAAGTACATCATCAAGAACGTGGCCAGGCAGAACGGCCTCACCGTCACCTTCATGCCAAAGCCCCTCTTTGGCGACAACGGCAGCGGCATGCATGTGCACCAGAGCCTATGGAAGGGCAGCACCAACGTCTTCTTCGACGCTGGTGGTTACGCCGGGCTGTCCGACACCGCCAAGTACTACATCGGCGGCTTGCTCAAGCACGCACCGGCCCTGCTGGCCCTGGCTGCCCCCACGACCAATTCCTACCGCCGCCTGGTGCCTGGCTACGAAGCGCCGGTCAACCTGGCCTACTCGCAGCGCAACCGCTCGGCCATCTGCCGCATTCCCATCTACTCCAAGAGCCCGAAGGCCAAGCGCATCGAGTTCCGGGCGCCGGACCCGTCCAGCAACCCGTACCTGTGCTTCCCCGCCCTCCTTATGGCCGGTCTCGACGGCATCCAGAACCGGATCGATCCCGGCGACCCCATGGACAAGGACCTGTACGAGCTGCCTCCCGATGAGCTGAAGCTGATCAAGCAGGTTCCCGGCTCCCTGGATGACGTGCTGGAAGCGCTCGAAGCCGACCACGACTTCCTGCTGCGCGGCGATGTCTTCACCCCCGACCTGATCGACGCCTACATCAGCTATAAGCGCCAGGTCGAGGTCGACCCCGTCCGCATGCGCCCGCATCCTTACGAGTTCGTGATGTACTACGACATCTGATCACTGCCGGCTACACGGTTTTACAAAAGGGCGTCTGCGCAAGCAGGCGCTCTTTTTGGTTGAAGGTTGGAGGTTGAAAGTTGAACGTGGCCGGACGCCCACAGTGCCCCCAAGGTGACGCATCGTGCACTGACGGTGGTCATCCGTCAGCGGTCGGCGGTCGTCTGTTGAACGGACCCATTGTCACCGAAACGCCTCTGTGCTAGAATCGAGTCAGGTGCACCGAAGCGGCCGACAGCGGCCCCATGCTCGCATGGACGGTAGCACCTGAGCAGGCAGTGATGACCGAGATCGAGTACTCTCCGAAGGATACTTCGTCCAAAGCCGTCAGCCTCTTTCGTGAGACGGCTGCTTCTGCGCGCTACCTTGTCGACGCTAACGGCATCCAGACGGATGTAGTCTTGCCACTTCCCGTTTGGGAAAGACTTCTACAGTGGCTGGAAGATCAGGAAGACCTGGCAGTGGCACTGGCCTGGCTACCACGGCTCCAGGCGGGACCAGAAGCTGCCGGTGCCCTGGCATGGGAAGATATCGCCGACACGTGGGATGATGGCGCCGAGCTATCGCCTGCTGGTTGAGCCGGCCGCGTACGCGGAACGCAAGCGGCTGCCAGGCATCGAACTCTGAAAGTGCGGTACAAACGTCTGGTGTTTGACTGTGACACCGGCAAGCTCGGCTTACTCTGCTATTTGAATGCAGCCTCGAAGGGCGCCAGATGCCGCCGGAAGTGCGCTTCCAGGGCGGCGTAATGGGCCTCCTCGTGTTGGCGCAGCGCTGCCTTGATCACATCGCCATAGGTCGCCAACACCCGCCCATAGGTGACGTGCAGCACCTGGCGGGCGTCGAAATCCTCCACGTACGAGACCAGTGCGTCGTCAGGCACGACGGCGGGATCGGGCACGCGATCGAGTTGGGCAGACACGTGATAGGTGGCGCGATCCGTCTCGTAGTGGGCGATGGCCAGGTCCAGGATCTCCCGGAAGAGGCCGGGCTGGACCGCGGCGATGACCCGCAGCGCTTCCAGATAGCTGGTCCCTGCCGTCTTCAGGTGCACCAGGCCACCTGCCAGCTCGGCGGCGATGGCATAGATGCTGAACTTGTCCGAGCCGGAATGCAGGCTGAGCTTATACGGGCCGATGTGGCGGGCGATGGCCGCGTGCACGGCAAAACTGGCAGCGAACGCATCCAGGTCGCCGATATAGTCCACGCCCTTCTCGAACCGGCCGACGTAGCGCGGGGCCAGGCTGACCCAGCGCACGCCCAGAC
>CAZHTZ010000144.1:1172-10843 GCA_964535455.1 uncultured Caldilineales bacterium | reverse complement strand
CACCGCCTCCATGCCTCTGGGGCATGGCTTATGTGGCCGACCTGAACTACGACGACAAGAACATGAAGGCCCCACCCGTCATGAAGCCGGGCCAGCCCTTCGACAAGAAGTGGCGCATCCGCAACTCCGGCACCTGCGCCTGGGAGCCCAACTTCTACCTGGGCTACGTCAGTGGCAACCGCCCTGAGGCCAACATGGGCGCCGTGCCCGTACCCGTTGGCAAGCGCATCGAGCCGGGGCAGACGGTCGATCTCACTGCCCACCTGATTGCCCCCACAACCTACGGCACCTACCAGGCGTTCTGGCAGATGCACAACAGCACGAATCTGACCTTTGGCGAGGTCATCTGGGTGGGCATCCAGGTGCCGAACCCCAACCCTCCCCCGCCGCCGCCGCCCCCACCGCCTCCCAGCCTCAACCTGCGCGCTGATTCCAACTGGATCAACGCCGGCCAGTGTACAACGATCCGTTGGGACATCGACAACGTCAACGCCGTGTACTTCATCGACGGCGGCAAGTCCCAGCCGGTCACCGGGCACGATTCGCGCGTCGTCTGCCCGACCGTCACGACCACCTATGTGCTGCGCGTGGTGGACCGGAGCAACCAGACGACGGACTTCCCGATCACGATCAACGTCAACAACTCTCCGCCACCTGGCCCCAGCATCAACTTCTGGGTGGACAACGGCACCATTGACGCCGGTCAGTGCACCACGCTGCGCTGGGACGTCAAGAACGTCAAAGCTGTCTACCTGGACGAGCAGGGCGTGGCCGGCCAGGGCTCCAAAGAGGTCTGTCCCGGCAGCACCACCACGTACACCTTGCGCGTGGTCAAGCAGGATGACAGCCAGGAGACGCGGCAGGTGACTGTGAACGTCAACAACTCCCCACCACCCGGTCCCTGGATCAACGACTTCTCGGCCAACCGGAATGAGATCAATGCCGGCGAGTGCGTCGATCTGCGCTGGAGCACCAGCAACGCCAACAGCGTCAACCTGATGCGCGGCGGCACCCAACTCAACGTGAACGCGCCGGCCAACGGCAGCCAACCCGACTGCCCGCCGGGACCCGGACTCTACGAATATCAGCTGACCGCCTACGGCAACGGCCAAACCTCACAACGTCTTACCGTCACGGTCTCAGGTATACAGCCGCGGTAGTTTGGGCCCAAACGTCCAGCGGCTGGCGCTTATCCGCGGCACGCCAGCCACCCGCAAGTCACAATTCAACGAACGGCCACCCGAGCCTTCATCGGGTGGCTGTTTCGCGTCCGCGATCACTTCGAACGCGGGCTTTGGTTGTCCCGCTGCCACAGCCATACTCGTCATGCTGGATTACCCATCCCGCGCAAGGCGGGAAGCGCCCAGGCGAAAAACTCGCATTATGTCATGCTGAGTGGGTCAATCAGCCAATTCCTGTTGTACAGCCAAGACCAACGAAGCATCTCACCTCGGTTGTGCTGCTGGACGACTTGTTGTGAGAGCTGCGAAAGAATGCTTGGCGGTATGCGCGGAAACTACCTGCTTTGGCGCTCCAGGTCTGAGCATAGGAAGTCGCGCCGCGAGACGCTTCACTGGCCGTTCGCCGCAACGAAGATTGGATGATCGACCCGTTCAGCGTGACAATGTCCGAAGAGGCCAAGCGGATCTCCTGGAAGTCAGCATTAATGCGTCTGCGGCGCACGTCTGCCCTATAATGGGAGCATCATTCGCCCTTTCAAGTTTTCGGTGCAACCATGAATCCTTCCCAAGACCCATCCGGCAGCGAGCCGCAGAACCCGTTTCCTGACCTCACGATCGACCAGCTTCCCCAACGCCTGCGTGAAGCTGCCGGTCGCGCGGGCTGGACGGACCTGATGCCTGTTCAAGCCCGGGCCATTCCCTACTTGCTCGCTGGCCGGGACATGATGATCCAGGCGCGCACCGGCAGCGGCAAGACCGGCGCCTTTCTCCTTCCCATGCTGGTGCGCCTCAATTCGGCGCAAGCGCAGTGCCAGGCCCTGATCCTGGTGCCCACGCGCGAGCTTGCCCGCCAGGTGTGGCAGGAAGCCGAAACCATCTGTGGCGCCGCCGGTTTTCGCACCGTGGCAGTCTATGGGGGGGTCGGCTATGGCCCCCAGATCGAGGCGCTGCGCGAAGGCGCCCACATCGTCGTGGGGACGCCTGGACGCGTGCTCGACCATCTGCTCAAACGCTCCATGTCGCTCGAACACCTGAAAATGCTGGTCTTCGACGAAGCCGACCGCATGCTGTCGATGGGGTTCTACCCGGACATGCTCCACGTGCAGCGACACCTGCCTGACCGCCGCGTCCACACCAGCATGTTCTCGGCCACTTTCCCAACCTACGTGATGCGCACCGCGGCCGAGTTCATCCGCAACCCGGAATTCCTCACCCTCAGCAGCGACCACGTTCACGTCACCGATACCGAGCACGTCTACTACGTCGTGCCTGGCATGGACAAGGATCGCAGCCTCGTTCGCCTCATCGAGATCGAGAACCCGGCCTCGGCCATCATCTTCTGCAACACCAAAGCCCGCGTCCACTACATCTCAGTGGTCTTGCAGCGCTTCGGCTACGACGCCGACGAGCTGAGCGCCGATCTCTCGCAGGCTGACCGTGAACTAGTGCTGGAGCGTGTGCGCCAGGGAACTCTGCGGTTCCTGGTGGCGACCGATGTCGCCGCCCGCGGGCTCGACATCCGCGACCTCTCGCACGTCATTCTATACGAGCCGCCCGAAGACATCGAAGCCTACGTCCACCGCGCCGGCCGCACGGGGCGGGCGGGGGCGAGCGGCGTCGCCATCTCGCTGGTCAACCGGCTGGAGAAGCCCAACCTCGACCGCATCGCCAGGCACTTCAGCATCGACATGCAGGAACGCCCCCTGCCCTCGGACGCCGACGTGGAAGAGATCGTGTCCGAACGCGTCACGGCCCTGCTCGAGGCGCGGCTGCGCGAGCGTGACAACCTGCAGACCGAGCGCAGCCGTCGTTTTGAGCCCTTGGGCCGCAGCCTGGCAGAAAACGAGGATGAGTCGGCCATCATCGCCATGCTCCTGGACGACTACTACCAGCAGATGCTGCACGCGCCGGTGGCCCAGCCGAGCGAGGCAAAAGCGCCCATCGGGCCGAGCCAGCCGCTACCAGGCCGCAGCCGCAGCCGAAACCGGGGCGGCCGGAGGTAGCGTACTCGCCACGCAGCACGAAGCGGCTGAACAAACTACGATGTCATCACCCGCCGTCGCCTCGCTACCCACAAGAATACGACGCTCAAGACCACCGCGGTCACGCTGATCACGGCGCCGGCAACGAAGCTGGTTGGAAGGTGGTGTGGGAACGAAGAGCGCCTCTTATGCATGCACTGTGCCCTGGTTCGCCAGCAGGGACGGATAGACTGGGTTTCTGATTCCGTGCGGCTGACAGTCATAGGTGGACGAGTTCGCGTGGTGGGTTCCTGCGAACGGGTCTATCGAGTTTGGCACAGCGTTGGGTCCTGGACAAAGGCGCAGGGGTCCTGAGAAGACCATGAGAGCGTCATGAATACTTAGTAAATCTTCAGCAGATTCATGAAATCTTGGTTGAAAGATGATCGGGATCATAGTTATGATATCCGTCGTGTGCTAAGAATCGTTTACAGTTGCCTCGTGCGCGCCTCGTGCGCATTCTCACAAGTCTCCAAGGGCCCTGATGTCTTACCCACCACCCCGCCTCATCTTTTGGGAATCCACCGCCGGCTGCAATCTGGCGTGCATCCACTGCCGCCGCATTACCGTCGCCGACCACTTGCTGCCACAGGACCTGACCACCGCCGAAGCCTTTCGCCTGATCGACCAGGTGGCGGCTTTCGCCCGGCCCATCTTCGTGCTTTCGGGCGGCGAGCCGCTCTTCCGGCCGGACATCTTCGACATCGCCCGCCATGCCGCGGACGCCGGGCTGATTGTGGCTCTGGCGACGAACGGCACCCTGATTGATGGCGGCGTGGCGCGACGCATCAAGGAGAGCGGCGTGCGTCGCGTGAGCATCAGCTTCGACGGCGCCGACGCACCCACCCACGATATCTTCCGCGGTCGCGGCGCCTTCGATCTCTCCATCGCCGGCATGAAGCATTTGCGCAGCGTGGGCGTACCTTACCAGATCAACACCACGGTCGCCCGCCACAACGTCCACCAGATGCCGGAAACGCTGGGTCTGGCCAAAGAACTGGGCGCCCAGGCGCTGCACCTCTTCCTGCTGGTGCCGGTCGGCTGTGGCGTCGAAATCGCCGCAGACCAGCAGATCACGCCGGTGGAATACGAGGGCGTGTTGAATTGGATGTACGATGCCGAGATGGAAGGGGGCATCGAGATGAAAGCAACCTGTGCGCCGCACTATTTCCGCATCGTCCGCCAACGCCAAGCCGAGGAGCGGCGGCAGGGGATCGTCCGCACCTTGCCCGACAGTCACCAGAGGCAGGAGCACGCGGGTGGGCATGCTGGCAGCGCCAATGGAGGCGATGGTCATTCCGGCGGGCATCCGGGCGGTGCAGGTCGTCCCGGCACCGCTGGGCGTCCCAGCGACGGCCACGCCATGAACGCCATGACCAAGGGCTGCCTGGCGGGCACCGGTGTCTGCTTCGTCAGCCATCGCGGCGAGGTCTTCCCCTGCGGCTATCTGCCCGTTGAGGCCGGCAACATCCGCCAGCGGCCGTTCCAGGAGATATGGGAGGTCTCGCCGCTCTTCGCCGAGCTTCGTGATCCTGACCTGCTCGGCGGCAAGTGCGGCCTGTGCGAGTTCATGCGGGTGTGCGGCGGCTGCCGGGCGCGGGCCTTTGGCATGACCCACGAGTACCTGGGCGAAGAACCGTTCTGCACCTACGAACCGCTTCCGCTACGCCAGCAGGTGCAGCCCTTATGAGCCAGGATCCGATTGACGGCCTCGACATTCGCGAGAGGAGCCAGACGGCCGACGGGCAAACACACGTCCTGGACCGGCGGCTGTTCATGCAGCTTGTCGCCTTCGGCGGCAGCGACGATTCCGCCCCTCTCACCAGCGCCCTGGTCGAGGCTGATTGGCCGGGCGTCCTGTACGAGGACATCAACGATGCGCGGGGCGTTGCGCTCCTGACCTTCAGCGAGGATCCCGACTTCCTCCTGAGCGGCCTGCGCCCCTTTCTGCGACGCTCGCCCTTCCGTGACCTGATTCCCAAGCCCGAATACACCCTGCTCGGCCGTACGTACGCCCTGGGCCACGAGCCGGACCTGGAGGATGCCCTCATTACGCGACCCCGCCAAAAGGCGTGTGACCACGACATGCCCTGGGCAGTGTGGTATCCCCTCCGCCGCGCCGGGGCCTTTGAGCAGCTCCCGGCTCAGGAGCAGCGAGTCATTCTGATGGAGCACGGCGGCATCGGCCATGCCTACGGCCGGGCGGGCTACGGCACCGATATTCGCCTCGCCTGCCACGGGCTCGACAAGAACGACAACGACTTTGTGGTCGGGCTGATCGGACCTGACCTCTATCCCCTCTCGTCCATTGTCCAGCGCATGCGCAAGACAAAGCAGACGTCGCTATACATCGAGCGCATGGGACCGTTTTTCGTGGGCAAAGCGGTCTGGCAGCAGGATCCATCACGGCCTGGCCAGGCCAGGGTCGAGGTGGGGGCATGACAACTGCGGTTCTCCTGCTGGCCTACGGCGGCCCAAACTCGTTGGATGACATTCCCGCCTATTTACAGGACATCCGCGGCGGTCGACCCACCCCGCAGCCGTTGCTGGACGAGATCACCCATCGCTATCAGCTCAGTGGCGGTCGCTCCCCCCTTCTGGAAATCACGCGCAGCGTCGCTGCCAAACTCCAGGCGGCGATGGGTCTTCCGGTCTACGTCGGAATGCGTCACTGGTATCCGTATGTTCGCCAGACGGTGGCCGAAATGACAGCCGTCGGCGTCCAACATGCAATCGTCATCTGCATGGCGCCGCACTACAGCATGCTCAGCATCGGCGCCTATCGCGCTCGGCTCGATGAAGCGCTGGCAGCGGCCGGCAACGGCTTTTCCGTGACGTTCGTGGAAAGCTGGCACACGCAGCCCGACTACTTGGAGGGCATTGCCGCCAACGTCCGCGAGACGCTGCTCCGGTTCGCTCCGGCCGATCGTGAAAGAGTCATGACGGTCTTTACGGCCCACAGCCTGCCGGAAGCCATCCTCGAAAGGGGCGATCCTTACCCGGTGCAGCTCCAGGAGACGGCGGCCCTGGTTGCAGAGCGGCTGGGCCTGGCGAGAGACAGGTGGATGTTCAGTTTTCAAAGCCCTGCCCAGACGGGCACGCCGTGGCTGGGACCGCAAATTGAGGCGCTGGTGCCCGAGCTGGCCCGCGCCGGCGAGCGCAATCTTCTCATTGCCCCAGTGGGCTTCATCGCCGATCACTTGGAAGTGCTCTACGACCTCGACATCGGCGTGCAGGCCATCGCCCGCAGCGCCGGCGTCCATGTCGAGCGCCCACCGATGCTCAACGATAGCCCGGCGCTGGTGGCGGCTCTGGCTGACCTCGTCCAAACGCAGCTCACTCTCTGACTTCGAGGATCGATCCCCTTGGCCATCATTCTCGTCGGTCTCAACCACCAAACAGCGCCCGTGGCGCTTCGAGAGCAGTTGTCGTTGTCAGGCTGTGCGCTCGACATGGCCCTGCAAGAACTGGGCTCCGGCGGGAGCGCAAGGCAGCGCCCTGACGGAACCGGGCTGCGACCCAACATCCGCGAGAGCGCCATTCTCTCCACCTGCAATCGTCTGGAAATCGTGGCGACGACGGGTGATCCGGCGGCGGGTTTTGAGACCATTCCGGCCTTCCTCGCCGGGCTTCAGGGTCTCCCCGTCGAAAGCCTGCGCCCGCATTTGTATTTTCTGGACGAACAGGCCGCCGTCGAACATCTGCTGCGTGTGGCCGCCGGGTTGGAGTCGATGATCCTCGGTGAGCCGCAGATTCTGGGCCAGGTGGCACAAGCCTTCGCCCGTGCACAGGGTGCGGGCACCACGGGGCTTGTGCTTTCGCAGCTGTTCGCCCGCGCGGTCCACGCTGGGAAACGCGCCCGCAGCGAGACCGCCATTAGCCGCCACACGACGTCGATGAGTCACGCCGCCGCCCATCTGGTTGTGGACGCGTACGGCGATCTCCGTGATGCTAACGTCCTGGTCGTTGGCGCCGGAGAGATGGCCGAGCTCGCGGCCACGGCGCTGCATGAACAGGGGGCGCGCCGCATCACCTGCATCAATCGCACCTATGCCCGCGCCGAGTGGCTTGCCCGGCGGTGCGAAGGCAGCGCCCTGGCCTGGAGCCATCTGCCTGAAGCATTGGCTGCGGCAGATGTGATCGTGACGGCCACGGGCGCACCGCACACCGTGCTCTTCCGCGACGATGTGGCGAAGGTGCTTTCGAGTCGAACTGGTCGACCGCTCGTCATCGTCGACATCGCCCTGCCGCGTGACGTCGAGCCGGCAACCGGCGACCTTCCCGGCGTCACGCTCTACGACATGGACCATCTGCAAGAGGCAGTGGACGCCAATCTGGCCCAGAGAAGGGCCGCCGTCCCGCAGGTGGAGGCTATTGTTCGCGAAGAGGCGGGCGAGTTCTTCTGTTGGCTGGCAGGTCGTCAGGTGGTGCCGGTGCTGGTTGACCTGCGCCGCAAGGTCGAAGCGATGGCTAAGGCAGAGCTTGACTCCGCCCTGCGCCTTCTCGACGGTTCCGACCCGCGCACTGAGCAGGCGATGACGCTGCTGACGCATCGCCTGGTCCGCAAGCTTCTGCACGAGCCTACGGTCAGGCTGAAAACCGAAGCCGCCAACGGCAACGGCATCGTCTATGCCGACGCCGTGCGTGAGCTGTTTGCTCTCAATGGTGGCGAGCGCTGTACAGGCAGTGCGCCGGGTGGTGACTTTGACGCAGTCTGAGAGCCGCGGCCTGCGGCTGGGCACGCGGGGCTCCGCTCTTGCCCGCTGGCAAACCGAACACGTCGCCGGCCTGCTCCACCAGGCCTGGCCTGATCTTGTCTGGGAAGTGGAGGTGATACACACCCAGGGTGATCGGATCCTGGACACTCCACTTCCTTTGCTTGGCGGCAAGGGTGTCTTCACGGCCGAGCTTGAGAGTGCTTTGCACAGCGGCGCCATCGACTTCGCCGTACACAGTTTGAAGGACCTTCCCACAGAGCTGCCCGCCGGTCTGGTGCTTGGCGCCGTGCCCCTGCGCGCCGGGGCTGCCGATGTGCTGGTCAGCCGCGGCGGCCACACGCTGGAAACACTGCCCTTTGGCGCCACAGTCGGCACCAGCAGCAGTCGCAGGGCCGCACAGCTGCTGCACGCACGACCCGACCTCCATATCCTTGATGTACGCGGCAATGTGGATACGCGGGTGCGCAAGGCGCTGGCCGCCGATGGGCCTTATGACGCGATGCTCCTTGCCCAGGCCGGGTTGGAGCGCCTGGGACATGCCGATGTGATCAGTCAGGTTCTTCCGCTCGAAGTCATGCTTCCCGCCCCCGCCCAGGGCGCCTTGGGCATCCAGTGTCGCGACGATGTGGCGATGCTTGCCCTGCTCGCGCCGGTTGAGCACGTGGCGACGCGCCAGGCGGTGGAGGCTGAGCGGGCGTTCCTGGCCGGGGTCGGGGGCGGTTGCGCCGTGCCCGTTGCCGCCTATGCCACCGTGGCGGATGGGCTGTTGCACCTGCGGGGCCGCGTGACGGCGCCGGATGGCAGCCGACATATCGACGTCAGCGCCAGCGGTCCTGCCGACGCGCCCCAACGCCTCGGCGCTCATCTGGCGGAGGTGGCGTTGGCCGCCGGGGCAGAAGAGCTTGTTGGCCAGCATGGACAAATTCTCCCATGACCGGCGAACCACATTCGCCCAGCAGCCTTAGCGGCAAGCGCGTGGTCGTCACCCGCGCCGTAGGCCAGGCCGATGAGCTGGATGACCTCCTCAGGAGTCGCGGCGCTGAACCGCTTTCCTATCCCTGCATTGCCATTGTCCCACCCGAGGACACCACTCCCCTCGACACCGCCCTTGGCCACCTTGCCGCGGGCAGATTCGATTGGCTGGTACTCACCAGCCGCAACACGGTAGCTGTGCTGGCCGAACGACTGGCGGACCTGGGCCTTGACGCCCAGGCGACTCGCCCGGTTTGCGTTGCAGCCGTGGGCGAGGTCACCGCCGCAGCGGCCGAACGTGACCTGGGGGTCAAGGTCGACCTGATGCCTGCAGAATTTGTGGCCGAGTCGCTTGTGGCGGCGTTGCGCGCACGCCTTCACTCAGGCGACCGCATCCTTCTCTGCCAGGCCGACATCGCCCGCCCGGTGCTGGCGGAAGAGTTAGGTGCTGCCGGAGTCGAAGTCACGGCAGTGGTTGCCTACCGGACCATTCCAGGCAGCGGCGGCGTCGATCTCCCTTCGCTGCTCGCAGACCACCACATCGACGCCATCACCTTCACCAGTTCCTCCACGGTGCGCAATTTCTTGCAGCGTCTACAAGCCGAAGGTGGCAGCCGCGCCGATCTGGACGGTGTCTATCTGGCGTGCCTGGGACCGATTGCCGCCGGCACTGCTCGTCAGCTTGGATTGACCGTCCATGTGGCGCCCGAAGCTCACACGCTGCCGGCGCTGGTGGATGCACTCGATGAGGCGACACAGCATACCCAGATCATTCTTAC